>CALWTU010000080.1 GCA_944384515.1 uncultured Clostridia bacterium | reverse complement strand
TTGCAAAAGACCCCTATTCCGCACAGAAAATGAGCAAATCAATGAAAAGCCGTCTTTTGCAAAAGAAATATCTTGCGCTTGTCGACGGATGCCCGAATGATGAGTACGGAATTATTGATATGCCAATTGAGCGGTGCGCCGGGGGAAGCATAAAACGGTGCGTTTCAATAGACGGAAAGCCGGCAGTAACGGAATACAGAGTACTCAAAAAATATGAAAAAAGCACTCTGTGCGAGATAACCTTACATACCGGGCGTACACATCAGATAAGAGTTCATATGGCTTACATCGGTTGTCCGCTGACAAACGACTTTCTGTACGGCAAAAGAAATGACAATGCCTCATATTTTCTGCACTGCTATAAAATATCAATCCCTCATCCAATAACCGAAAAGACTGTTACATTTATCTCTATACCCGAAAAATTAAAAGACACAGCACCGGACACATAAGTCGTAATGCTGTGTTTTTTTATGCCTGAAAGTCAAATAAATTGACACGGGTCGGCATTAAAATTATTTTTTCGCATTATTATAGATTTCTTTGAACTCTTTTACACAGTTGGCAAAGTCCTCTATCGCGCTGTCCACTATCTTGGGGTCACGCATATCAATGCCGCACACCATAAGGCTGTCGAGCGGTGATTTTGAACCGCCGCATTTTAAGAATTCGATGTACTGCTTAACATACTCTTCCCCTTCTGTCTCAATGCGCTTTACAATCTGAGTTGCGGCAGAAATACATGTAGCATATTTGTAAACATAAAAACATGTATAGAAATGCGGTATTCTTGCCCACTCATACTTGATCTGGTCATCACAAAATACATCTTTGCCGAAATATTTCTGAACGAGACCGTAGTAATAATTGTTTATAATCTCGGATGTCAGCGGCTCTCCCTTTTCCACAAGTCTGTGCATATCCCTCTCAAACTCGCAGAACATTGTCTGACGGAAAAGAGTACCTCTGTATGTTTCCATAAGTTCATTGAGAATATAGAGTTTTTCATCGACACTCTTGCACTCACGAAGTTTTCTGTGCGCCATCAAAAGCTCGTTTACTGTTGAGGCAACCTCTGCAACAAAAATTTTATAGCTTGAGTTATGCGGCTCATTGTACTTTATGGAAAACCAACTGTGCATTGAGTGTCCCGCCTCATGTGCAAGGGTGGAAACATTATCAAATGTGCCGTTAAAGTTAAGCAGAATGTAAGGCTCGGTAGAGGGACAGCCGGCGCTGAACGCGCCTCCGCGCTTTCCTCTTGAGGGATATACATCTACCCATCCCTTTTCCGTCAGTCCCAAACGGAGATTTTCTTTATATTCTTCTCCGAACACGCCGACAGTATCAAGCACCTCGGAAACAGCCTCCTCATATGTGTACTTACGCTCAAGACTGCCTATAAGCGGAGCGTAAATATCATAAAGGTGAAGCTTGTCAATTCCGAGCACATCGGCTTTGAGTTTATAATAATCATAAAGAACTGGAAGTCCCTTATTTACCGCTTCGATAAGGTTATTGTATATTTCGGGCGTAACCTCATCAATAAATGTAGATGCGGTCAAAGAATCGCTGAAATTCTTAAGTTTTGCAAGCGTGCATCTCTCTTTTACAAGGCTGTTATAAGTTGTGGCATATGTGTTTATAAACTGAGAATAGGTCTTATAAAGTGTCGTAAATGCGGATTTACGCACCTTGCGATCTCCACTCATAAGATATGTTGCATATGTGGAGTCTGTCAGCTCAACGGTCTTGCCCTCTTCGTCCTTAATCTTTCCGAAACGAACATCTGCGTTTGAAAAAATATTTCTGATATTAGAGTGAGAACCGAGGCAATCCTCCATTTTTGACATCAAAAGCTCGCATTCATCAGACAGAGTATGCGGTTTATATCTCATGTGAGTATATATCATCCTTCTGAAGCTCTGAAGCTGAGGATAATCCGAATACCACTCCTCTACCTGCTTTGGGTCAAGTTTTACTATATAAGGATGAACGAACCATGACACCTCTCCCGCCAAAACCGCAAGATTTCTCACCTTTGCATTAAGCGCCTGATACTTGTTGTTCGATGTGTCGACTGCATAGTTAAGGCTTGCATACTGCCAAAGCTTTTCAATTATTTCGTCTATTTTCGCAAAGTCGGACAGAGCGTTATAAAGACACTCTGCACTGCTTGTTATTGTAGATTCATGCTTTTTATAGTCCTCAATAAGCTCTTGTGCTTTTTTGTAATCAAGATAAAATGCGTCCTCATCTTTATATATTTTGGATAAGTCCCACTTATATTTCTGTTCTATATTATTTCTCTCGTATAACATTTAAAGCTCTCCGGAAAATTTTATTCATAGAGCGGGTACTTCTTTGTAAGCGCCGCAACTCTCTTAATAACTTCCTCGCGGTTTTTGTCATAGTCCTTAAGTGTCATGCTGATAAGTTTACCAACCTCAACAAGATCCTCTTCCTTAAATCCTCTTGTTGTCACAGCTGCGCATCCTACTCTTATTCCGCTTGTTACAAACGGCTTCTGCTTATCATAAGGAATGGCATTCTTGTTTACCGTAATTCCAACCTCGTCAAGAAGATGCTCTGCCTCTTTACCTGTATCAACCTTCATACCGGTCAGGTCAACAAGCATAAGGTGATTATCCGTACCGCCTGATACAAGCTTGAATCCCTCATCAAGCAGAGTTTGTGCCAAAACTTTGGTATTTTTGATAATCTGCTTTGCATAATCCTTGAACTCGGGTTTCAATGCCTCGCCGAAGCAAACCGCTTTTGCTGTAATGGTGTGCATGAGAGGGCCGCCCTGAGTGCCCGGGAAAATTGCTTTGTTAATAAGCTTTGCAATCTCCTCGTCATTTGTAAGTATAAGTCCGCCTCTGGGACCGCGGAGAGTCTTGTGTGTTGTTGTTGTAACAACATCGGCATACGGAACAGGCGACGGATGCTCTCCTGCCGCTACAAGTCCTGCAATATGCGCCATATCTACCATGAGATATGCTCCGACCTCTTTTGCAATCTCGGAAAACTTAGCAAAATCAATTATTCTCGGATAAGCGGAAGCACCGGCAAGAATAAGCTTGGGTTTGCACTCAAGAGCAAGTCTTCTCACCTCGTCATAATTAATTCTTCCGTCCTCCTCGGATACACCGTAAGGAACTATATTCCAATACTTTCCTGACATATTTACGGGAGAACCATGACTCAAATGACCGCCATGTGCAAGATTCATGGAAAGTACTGTATCACCCGGTGTAAGCAATGCATAAAATACTGCCATATTTGCCTGTGCGCCTGAATGCGGCTGTACATTTGCAAAATTTGCACCAAAAAGCTTCTTTGCTCTCTCAATAGCAATATTTTCAACTACATCCACATACTCGCATCCGCCGTAATATCTTTTGCCGGGATATCCCTCTGCGTATTTGTTTGTAAGTGTTGTGCTGTTTGCCTCCATTATTGTTTCGGAAACAAAGTTCTCAGATGCAATAAGCTCAATTTTGTTTCTCTGGCGTCCTGTCTCAGCCATCACGGCCTCGTACACTTCTGGGTCATTTTTTTTGATAAGATTGTACTCTATCATTTTTAATTCCTCCGTAAATTTAAAAATTATATTAATTATACCTTCTTTTAGTAAATTTTGCAATAGCTTTTTGCAAAATATCTATTAGAAAATCTAATATGAGTGATACTTTTTGTCTTATATTAAAATATAAACGACAAAAAATAACAAAACTCTTGACAAATACAAATAATTGTTTTATAATATACGCGTTAAAAGATAACGCACCCTTAGCTCAGTTGGTAGAGCAACTGACTCTTAATCAGTGGGTCCAGAGTTCGAGTCTCTGAGGGTGCACCAAGTCAATTAAATCCGAACCAAATACTTGTAACAAGTGATTGGTTCGGATTTATTTTTTATCTTAAAAATGCCGTTTAACCTATTATAATGCCGTTCAAAAGCCAAAAATAATGACAAATTAGTATTTTATAGTAGAAATTAGTATTTATTTGCGAAAAGTGCTTGACAAACCTAAAACTATTTGCTACAATTATCTCAAAATTCAAACAGGAGGACCATTAAATGGAGTACAGTCAAGTAATGTTAGAAATGTTGGAACGCATTAAGGTGCTGGAAAACAAAGTAAAAGTATTGGAAGAAAAAATCGAAAGCACATCTACCGCTCAATCGCAAACGGCTATACAACTTGACAAGGTTAGCGCAAAATATAGAGGTTTGGCGGAATACTTGTTATCGTCAAACGAAACAAGAGTTACGCTTACCTATTCTCAAATAGAAGAAATATTGGGTTTTGCTTTACCCGATACCGCAAGAAAGTTCAAGCAATCATATTGGGCGAATACGGAAACACACTCTTATGCTTCGAGTTGGATGGCTGTGGGCTATAAAACGCGCGTAGATGTAGATAACGATACCGTTACTTTCGTCAAAAACTTAATTTAATTGAGGTGTGACTATGAAAATCACTTATTCGGATTTCGAAAAGACCATACGCGACAAATTGGAGCGTGAAAATGGGCAATCACAATTCCCTATGCTTAAAGGTGGCGTTATGAATTTTTCGCTGTCTAAGAAAAACGACGGTATTAAAAATGACCATTATACGCTTAACTGCAAGTTCAAAATTTTATATGCAATTTATGAAATGGCTGTTTCACTTGGTGGTAAAATGTATCTCGGTGCTAGTGCCGCTAACAATGGCAAAAGAATTGGTAGCGACGATTTGCCTGTTGATACAATCGACGGATTTATTTCCATAGAGTTTTACAATAAAAAGATTGGAGATAAAACTATGCGTCGTTCCACCTATTATGCCGCTATTCTTGATTGGGCGGGATTTGTAACTAATCATTGGGGCGGTTATATTACCGTTAAAAAAGAATATATGAGCGAGGATTGATTTATGAAAGCACCGAATTTGTGTCCTATGTGCGGAGAAAGCAACGGTTGGAAATTGATTGATACAACGAAAAAGGGATTTAATGCTAAGCACGCTGTCATCGGCGGCGTTTTTTTAGGCGGTATTGGTTTAGCCGCAGGTTTTTCCGGTAAGCAAAAAACTACATATCAATGCGCTAAATGCGGATTTTCTCACGAATACGACGGTGGTGTAGCCGATAAAGACAAATATTTACAAGACTTGCCGTATCAAGGATATAAGAATTCCGGATTAAATTCCGTATATATCAAATTTTTCCAAAAGACTACTCCCGACTGTGTTTTTTGCGGCAATCCGCAAGATTTGTATGTAAAACAAGACGGGGCGGCGTATCGTTTTCTATGTGCGCATTGCCATTCGGAATTCAGATGCGAATTTACTTTCAGCGGTAAAGTAAAAGGAAATACCGTGCAAATATTAAACTGTGGCGAAGTCAACAAAGACAATTTGAGTGTAGGCACTTGCGACCCGCACTTGCTTATTCTTGACGAAACAAAAATCAAACAGTAAAATAATTTAAGCAGTAAGTGTAGCTCACTACACTTAGCAAGCTAAGTTGCGTTCGCCCTACGGGGTTTACGTCCACGCAAGAACAAAGGGTTTTAGGGGAAGCATTCCCCTAACGAGGACGAACGAAGTTCGTGCAAATGGCTTGCCACTTGCGTACCTCGCCATACCAACACAAGGAGATTAAAGCACAATGAGAGCCGTTATTTATGCTCGCTATTCAAGCGACAGTCAACGCGAAGAAAGTATCGAAGGACAACTCCGTGAATGTATGGAGTTTGCCAATCATACGGGCGTTACGGTTGTCAGCAATTACATAGACCGCGCTATGTCGGCAAAGACGGACAATCGCCCCGAATTTCAACGAATGATAAAGGACAGCTACAAGCATTGTTTCGATATGATTATCGTGTGGAAATTAGACCGATTTGCCCGTAACCGTTACGACAGCGCGCATTACAAAAGCATACTCAAAAAGAACGGCGTAAAAGTTGTATCGGCAAAGGAAACGATTGCCGAAGGCTCGGAAGGCATACTCCTTGAATCGGTTTTGGAAGGAATGGCTGAATACTATTCCGCTGAGCTTGCCAAGAAAGTTATTCGCGGATTAACCGAAAACGCCTTAAAATGCAAGGTAAACGGCGGTCAAGTTCCTTTCGGATATTTTATTAATGCCGAGCAAAAATTAGAGCCTGAACCGACTACCGCCCCTATTGTGGAAGAAATCTTCCGTATGTACAACGATGGAAAGACGGTCAAGCAAATCGTGGACTATCTAAACGCAAAGAATATTCGTACGAAGTTCGATAAACCTATGTCAATCAATATCGTTCAGTATATGCTGTCTAATCGCAAGTACATAGGCGAATACCGCTACCGCGATATAATCATTCCGCACGGTGCGCCTGCGATTGTGGACGAAAGACTATTCGAGCAAGTGCAAGAGCTACTCAAAAAGAATAAGAAAGCACCTGCACGGCACAAAGCCGAAGATGATTATTTACTCACTACACGCCTGTTTTGCGGAAAGTGCGGCGCGTATATGGTCGGAGAAAGCGGCACGGGACGAAGCAAAGAAGTACACCGCTATTATAAATGCGTCCACGCGAAAAAGCATACTTGCGATAAGAAAACGGTCAAGAAAGAATGGATTGAAGATTTAGCAGTAAGAAAAGCCCTTGAAATCCTTGACGACGAGCGAATAATAGAGTATCTTATAGATAAGATTTACTCGTTGCAAGGCGAAGAAAATCCGCGTTTGCCGAGATTGAAAGAACAGCTTGCCGATATAGAAAAGCGTATCAAGAATATGGTAACGGCAATCGAGCAAGGAATAATTCTTGAATCTACGAAAGCAAGATTGTCGGAATTAGAGCAACGCAAAAGCGAGATTGAAGTAACGATTTTGCAAGAGCAAATCAAAAAGCCGTTCCTTACAAAAGAACAAATCCGTTTCGGAATAGATAAGTTCAAAAGTCTTGACTATTCCACGAAAGAAGGTAAACAATGCTTGATAGACAGTTTTATAAACGCAATCTATCTCTATGACGACAAAATTACATTTATTTTCAACTACAAAGACGGAACGCAAACCGTAAGCCTTGCAGAATTTGAAGCAACTTGCGGTTCGGATATTAAATTGCTTGGCGCACCATAATAAAAATCCACTCGTTTTTACGGGTGGATTTTTTACTGTAAAAACTGCTTTTGGTGATTTTTCACTTAAAGCAGTTTTATTTTTATGACAAAATTATTTTTTCTCGGATAACTTTGTTTTTAGCTCTGTTATTTTACCTTCAATTAAAGAAATAACCTCCCTGAATTCTCCGTCACTCTTTCCGCTCGGATCAACAAGCCCCCAGTTGTCGCCAAACTCCCTGCCAATATACGGACATCCAACCTCACAGCCCATCGAAATCGCTATATCAGCGGTAGGGATTTTTTCTATTGTTTTACTGTACTGAGTTTTTTCCATATCAATGCCGTATATTTCTTTCATCAGTCGCACGGCGTCCTGATTTATTTTTTCCTTCGTCTCAGTCCCTGCGGAGTAAGACTCGAATACATCACGGGCAAAATGTTTGCCCAGCGCCTCGGCAATCTGACTGCGGCATGAATTGTGAACGCATATAAAAGCAACCTTTTTCTTCATTTCCTACCTTTTTCTGACTTTATGTCAATTTTTTAAGTGATATACTTACAGCGCCTTAGAAAGAATCTGCTCTATTTCCTGACTTTTAAGTACTTTGCCCATAGACACGACCTTCTCATTAATTACAAGTGCAGGAACGCTCATAACTCCGTATTCTATTATCCGAGGCATTTCGGTAACATATTCAACCTCGAGCGTAAGCTGCATATTTTTTACCGCTTCCTTTGCGTTCTCAAAAAGCGCATGGCAGGACTGACAGCCTGTTCCGAGTACTTTTACGGAGTTTATCCCCTCCTTGCCCTTTACCGTCTCTGTCTCAATTTTTGCAGCCGTGTCCTTTGCCCCGCATGAGCATTTACAAGCGCAGGCGGGAGTTTTGTTCTCTTCCTTTTTCTCTTTTCCGAATCCGAAAAGTCCCATAATAATTCTCCTTTTATTTATATATTTATTGTTCGATTACTAAACAAGTATACTCTGTAAAGCATTGAAAAGATAGCCTACCGTAATTATGCCCACAGTACAAATTGCAACAAAAATTCCAAGAAGTTTTGGCTTGACGGCTTTGCGCAGCATTATCATCGACGGCAGCGACAGTGTGGTTACTGCCATCATAAACGAAAGCACAACACCGAGAAGCGCTCCCTTTGAGAGCAATGCCTCCGCAATCGGAATCGTTCCGAAAATATCCGCATACATAGGTATTCCGCAAACCGTCGCAATAACTACTCCAAGCGGATTATCCTCTCCCAATATTTTTACAATCAGCTCCTGCGGAATCCAGTTGTGTATCACGGCTCCTATTCCCACGCCTATCAGAATATAAGGCAAAACTTTTCTTGCCGTCTCAATAACTTTATCAAATGCAAATTTGAGTCTTTCTTTGACAGATAAATGCTCCGGGTCAATATTAAACGCTTTTGCCGCCCGTATATACTCCTCAACCTGATCTTCAAGGTGAAGTTTTTCTATGAGCGTGCCACCCAGAACCGCAATGATAAGTCCGACCGCAACATACACAACCGCAACTTTCCAGCCGAAAATACTCATAAGGAGCACAAGCGAGCCGAGGTCAACCATGGGGGATGAGATCAAAAACGAAAATGTCACTCCGAGCGGCAGTCCGGCACTTGTAAAACCGATAAAGAGCGGTATAGAGGAGCAGGAGCAAAACGGTGTCACAGTTCCGAGCAGCGCCGCAATAATATTTGCCCAAATTCCATGGAAACGCCCAAGTATTTTTTTGGTCCTCTCAGGAGGAAAATAGCTTTGTATATACGATATTATAAAAATCAAAAATCCCAAAAGAACAAATATTTTTATTACATCGAAAATAAAGAACTGCAAGCTTGCGCCTATCTTTCCCGCCGTGTCAATTCCAAAAGACTCAAGCATTCTTCCGATAAGGCGGTTAAGCCACCCCATTCCAAGAACCTCTTTCTCAAAAAAATTCCATATGTTCTTCACTAATAGTTACCTCTTATAGATAGTTATATTCAAATATATCTATTTATTATTCTTAAAATCAGCCGTGTTATGCAAAAACATTAAAAACAGTATAAAATATGCTTTTAGTGTTTATTGCAACACGGCTTTTTATCTTCAGTGGAGCTTTCGGCGACAGGCGCATCCTCTACTGTTAAAGTAAGTTCTCTCAGACACTCCATCGCTACAGCACTTCCCTCTCTCGATATCGAGTAATGCATCCACTTACCGTCCTTGCGACACTCGACAACGCCACTGTCGCAAAGTATCTTCATATGATGAGACAGCGTCGGCTGTGTAACGTTTATCTCCTCCAAAAGCTTGCAAGCGCACTTTTCCCCGCCTGCGAGAAGTTTTAAAATTCTTATTCTGTTTTCGTCACAAAATGCCTTAAAAATCAAGGCTGTTTTTTTTGCATCCGTTTGCATATAATGTCTCCCATAGATAAACATCTATATGTTATTATACTCAAAAAAAACAATTTGTCAACAGTTTATTGACAATAAATTTCACATTTGATATAATTTCTCGTGAAAAAACTTTTATATACATGAAGAGGTATTTATGAAGAGGCTATTCAGTGAGCACAGTATCAGAAAAACAATGTCTCTCGACGGCGCCTGGAAAATCAGATTTGACAGAGAAAACGAGGGCAAAACTCAGCGTTTTTACGAAAAGGAATTCGCCGATGAAGCTACAGTCATAGTTCCGTCTTGTTGGAACACACAATTCGGAATGCTCGAATACACCGGCACCGTTTGGTACCAAAAAAAGTTTTACACCGACAGCGGAGCAAAAAGACTGCATTTCGGCGCGGTTATGACATATGCCGAGGTATGGTTGGACGGAAATTATTTGGGTTCTCACTACGGAGGTTTTTGCGAATTTGAATTTATAATTGACAGTCTGTGTGAAGGCGAACACATATTAACCGTCAGAGTTGATAATTCTTTTGATGAAAAATCAATCCCTCAGCCAACCGTTGACTGGTACCACTACGGCGGTATCACAAGATCCGTAACACTTGAAAATCTCTGCAATATAACTATATTGAATAATCATCTTGTATACGATTTAAATGAAAGCTTAACCTCTGCCGATGCGCACTTTGTCATGGAGCTTTACAACGCATGCGAAAACTGTGTATCGGATAATATCTGCGTTTATCTAAATGATTCGCTTGCCGTCAGCGTTCCCGTAACATTGTCTGCCCGCGAAAGAAAAACGATTTGCACTGAAAACATTTCTTTGTCCGATGTAAAACTGTGGAATGTAGGTAAGCCTAATCTGTACTCTCTTACATCCAAAAGTTCAACCGACGACCTTACTGATAAAGTCGGCTTCAGAAAAATAGAGGTAAAAGACGGTGAAATTTTAATAAACGGAAACAAATATTCACCTAAAGGAATAAACCGGCACAACGAACATCCCGATTTCGGCTTTGCTTTCCCTGAAGCTTTAATGGGATATGATATCGACATTATAAAAGATATGGGATGCGACTCCGTAAGAGGCTCGCACTATCCTAATCCGAGACCGTTTGTTGACATGCTCGACGAAACAGGTATTACCTTCTGGAGCGAGATTCCAATATGGGGATGCGGTTTCAGCGCTGAAAAATTAGTTGATGAGGATATAGTAAACCGCGGGCTGCAAATGCACCGAGAGATGCTATATTACTACTATAACCACCCGTCAATTATTATTTGGGGACTGCATAATGAAATACGCTCCGACCTTCCCGAAGGGTACAGTATTTCCGAAAAATATTATAAGTATGTCAAAGGTCTTGACAACAGCAGAATAGTTACATACGCATCTGCAAGAGCTCTGACGGATATTTCGTTTGAGTTTTGCGACATAATATGCATAAACAATTACACAGGCTGGTATAACGGAAAAATTTCGGACTGGGACAAATTTATTAGCAATCTTACAGAGAGACTTGATGAAATCAAACAGTCAGAAAAGCCCATTATAATGAGCGAATTCGGTGCCGCGAGCGTGTACGGACACACCGACTTTGAGGGGAGGCTGTGGAGTGAAAACTATCAGGCAGAACTCATTGATTACTGCCTTAAACTTTTTGATAAAAGCGAGAGAATAAAAGGAACATACATATGGCAGTTCTGCGATATAAGGACAGCCGCAGAAATGGGACTCAACCGCGCAAGAGGATACAACAACAAAGGCATGCTTAATGAATACAGAAAACCGAAGCTGTCTTATTTCGTTGTGCAGAAAAATTACAAAGGCATAAAATAACCATTTCTCATCGAAAACGGTAGTTTACCGTTAAAAAATCTCCCCCTGAAAGCAAGCTGTCTTAAACGACAGCCGACATCAGGAGGAGATTTTTATTTTCATAGTTTGTAGTTTTGCTCTTTTCCGAGATTTTTGAAAAATTTGGTGATAAGTATTACGGCTATAACCGCGGCGACAATATCCGATATGGGGGCCGCATAAATTATTCCGTTTATGCCCAAAAAACGAGGCAGAATTATCGCAAGAGGCACAAAACAGAACAAATCTCTGAGCATGGAGGCGATAAGTGCATAAACGGGCTTGCCCGCTGACTGAAAGAATATGGAATTGACTTTTGTTACGGATGTAAGTATTACAAGCATCAAAAATACTCTGCATATCATAATTCCGAACTCCCAATAATCCTCGGGATTAGGTATGTTGTCCGGGGTACCGAAGATACCTATTACTGCTCTTGGGAAAAGCTGAAAAATTAAAGTTGCGACAGAACTTATCATAAGAGCAAATAATATCATATATTTATAGGTCTTTTTTATTCTCTCATAATTCCCCGCCCCCATATTGTAACTGACAATAGGCTGGCATCCGAGGATGACTCCGACAACTATATTCAGGACAATTGTAATAAGCTTACTGTGTATTGCCATCATTGCTATCGGTATATCGGCGCCGTATTTTGAGGCTGCGCCGTATTTTGCGAACAAAATGTTTGATAGCACAACGATAACAAGTACGGTCATCTGTGTCAAAAATGTAGAGAATCCGAGGTCAAACGCGCCCCTGAAATACCTGAATCCCGGAACAAAGCTTTTTGCGTCGAGCTTAAATGTTCCGGACCTGAAAAAATACTGACATGATATAACAAATGACGCAAACTGTCCGATACCCGTTGCAAGCGCCGCTCCGAACATTCCCCACTTAAATGCAAAAATAAATATCGGGTCAAGTATTATATTGATTACCGCACCGACAATTAGTGACATCATTGCGGTTTTGGGGTTTCCGTCCGCCCTGATAACTCCGCTTAGCATATTGGAGAGCATAAAAAACGGAAGGAATATAAGTATTATGTCAAGATATTCTACCGCATAAGCTATGCTGTTATCAGATGCACCGAAAAGATAAAGCATTCGGTATTTTATCGAATACATTAGTCCCATAAGCAAGAATGAGGAAATAACGGTAATTGATATACATGTTCCTATAACTTTGTTTAAACTTACAGAGTCATTTCTGCCCTGGCATATATTGATATACGCCGCACATCCGTCGCCAAAGCACCAGGCAAATGCCTGTGCTATGATAAACACAGGGAAAACAACTCCCGTAGCGGCATTTCCGAGGGTGCTGAGTTCACTGTTTCCTATAAAAATCTGATCCACTATGTTATAAAATGAACCTACTAACAAAGACAAAACACACGGAACAGAAAATTTAAGCATAAGTTTAATCAAATTTTCATCCGCAAGATATTTCGAATTTAAATTGTTATCCATAAAACCTCCTGAAAGCACACTCTTATTATTATATAATAATGAATTAATTTGTCAAGAGAAAATTTGTCCGTTTGCGAGCAAAAACTGTATTTTTTAATTTTGTTCTTAAAAAAACACAATTAAATATAAAAATTGTATTGACTTTAGCAATTCACTGTGCTAAACTATACTATATTAAATTTTAGCGAGATAAAGCACTAAAGTAAAACGCCGTTTCGGCAAAGGAGAAACGTTATGCAAAAAAACAATCATGATGATCTGGAAAAACTATATCAGGCAATTCTTTTGTTAAAAAATACCGAAGAATGCAACGCATTCTTCACAGACATATGCACAACTCAGGAGCTGTACTCTATCGCTCAGAGACTTGAGGTCGCAAAAAAGCTGGCAAACGGTGACAGCTACATTGATATCAACAAATCGACAGGAGCAAGTACCGCAACCATTTCAAGAGTAAGCAAGTATCTGAATTTCGGATACAACGGATACAAACTGATTTTAGAGAGGCTTAAAAAAGATGAAGCTGAACGATAATATACTCAAACCCGAGGAAAAGGCTGTTTATTCCCTACGTGAGCTGTATATCAGCCGCGGATACACAAGGTTTAAAATGAGCAAGTTTGAGGAGTATGATCTGTATTCCAAAAACAAGGACTTTTTAGTATCCGAGGGGGTTATAACCTTTACCGATACCGACGGAAGGCTGTTGGCTCTCAAACCTGATGTTACTCTATCAATAATTAAGAACGCCCGCAGCCTTGAAGACGGCACCGAAAAATATTACTATAACGAAAATGTATATCGAATCTCTCATCCGTCAAACACCTATAAAGAGATAATGCAGACAGGTCTTGAATGTATGGGAAAAATCAGGCGGGAGGATATTTACGAGGTAACAGAGCTTGCTCTGAGAAGCCTTGGGAGAATCTCGAAAAAATATGTATTGAGACTGTGCCATGTGGGGCTGTGCCAAAGTATTCTTGACGCCGCAAACGTGGACGCAAGCATCAGGGAGAATATTATTTGCGCAATCAGCGAAAAAAATGCGGATGAGCTGAAAAATCTGCTTGACGACGCTCAGTTCAACGTCATAAAATGCATGATTAAAACTTATCAGACTTGCGAGGAGGCAATCGAAAAAATCAAAAGCTGCTGCCCGCAGGTGAGTTGTGACCCAAGTCTCACTACCCTCTCCGATCTCTGCACTAAAATGCATGAGCTTGGTCTGTGCGAGAGGATAGTAATTGACTTTTCCATCATGAGCTTTGACAACTATTACAGCGGCATTGTTTTTAAAGGATATGTTAACTCAATTCCGACAAAAGTGCTGTCGGGCGGTCAGTATGATAAGCTCATGCACAGTTTCGGAAAGAACTGCGGCGCACTCGGCTTTGCTGTATACCTTGACGCTCTCGAACGGCTTGAAGATCAAGAAAACGCCGTGGAGGACGAATACATAAATATTGCCCTGCCTAAAGGAAGACTCGGAGAGAAAGTTTACGACTTATTTGAAGCGGCAGGTTTTGAATGCCCGCAGATTAAAGAGGAGTCAAGAAAACTGATCTTTGAGAACAAAGAAAAGAAGCTGCGCTATTTCTGGGTTAAGCCGTCCGATGTCGCAATCTATGTTGAGAGAGGTGCGGCTGATATCGGTGTTTGCGGCAAGGATATTTTGCTTGAGTATTCCCCCGATGTGTATGAGCTGCTCGACCTCAACCTCGGAAAATGCAGAATGGCTGTTGCGGCAAAAAACGATTTTCGCATAGACACCACAAGAACTCTACGAGTGGCGACAAAGTTTTCAAACATAGCAAAAAAATATTATCAGAGCAAATGCCAGGATATAGATATAATCCATCTTAACGGCTCTATTGAAATCGCACCGATACTCAACCTTTCGGATGTAATAGTAGATATAGTGGAAACCGGAAAAACACTTCTTGAAAACAATCTGTCGCCGATAGAGGATATTGTCAAGATAAGCGCAAGACTTATAT
The DNA here is from genome assembly GCA_944384515.1 of uncultured Clostridia bacterium. Classification (GTDB taxonomy): domain Bacteria; phylum Bacillota; class Clostridia; order Oscillospirales; family CAG-272; genus UBA1740. Next base: position 8,223 of record CALWTU010000080.1, on the reverse strand, counting down.
CAAACAAATCCGCATACGGCTTTAAAACAACTAAAATCGAGAAAATCAAAAAAGGACTTTTGGCAAAGGTAAAAAAAGATGATTAAAATTTTAAATTATAACACTCTAAAAAAAGAGGATATCTTCGCAAGAGTAAATCCGACGGCAAATGTTGCGGATATTGTAACGGGAATTATCAGTGATGTGATAGAAAATAAAGACAGTGCGCTTTTTAAATACTGCGAAAAGTTTGACAAGGTGAAGCTTGAAATACTCGAGGTAAGCGAAGAGGAAATTGAAGAGGCTTTTACAAAAGTAGAACCGAAATTCATAGATATACTTAAAGAGGCGGCAGAAAACATCAGAAATTTCCACCAAAAGCAGGTGAGAAACAGCTTTGTGATATCAGAAAAAGACGGCGTTATCACAGGGCAGAAAATTACCCCCATTGAAAAGGTGGGACTGTATGTTCCGGGAGGAACAGCCGCATATCCCTCAACGGTACTGATGGACAGCATACCCGCAAAAATCGCAGGATGCAAGCAGATATGCATCACTACCCCGCCGTCAAAGGACGGAAAAGTAAATCCCGTGATTTTGGCCGCGGCAAAAATCGCAGGAGTTGATAAAATCTTTAAAGTAGGCGGTGCACAGGCAATTGCCGCCTTGGCATACGGAACGGAGAGTATCCCCGCCGTTGATAAGATAGTCGGACCCGGCAACGCATTTGTAGCAGAGGCAAAAAGACAGGTGTTCGGCAAGGTGTCAATTGATATGATTGCAGGGCCGAGCGAGATACTTGTTATAGCTGACGAAAAGAGCGACCCCCGATTTGTGGCGGCAGATCTTTTAAGTCAGGCAGAACACGACAAACTCGCATCAGCGGTTCTTGTGACAGACAGTTTTGGCTTGGCAGAAAAAGTTGCTGTTGAAATTGATAATCAACTTTCAACCCTTTCAAGAGAGGATATAGCCAGAGAGTCGATTGAAAATAACGGTAAAATAATTGTTGCGGAGAATCTTATGGATGTTATTGCCGTGGCGAACGAAATAGCGCCCGAACATCTCGAGCTTTGTGTTGACAATCCTTTTGATTACCTTGATAAGATTGAAAACGCGGGAAGTATTTTTATGGGCAGGTACTGCCCCGAGGCGCTCGGAGATTATTTTGCCGGACCGAACCACACACTTCCGACATCAGGTACTGCGAGATTTTCAAGCCCGCTTTCGGTAGACGATTTTGTTAAAAAATCACAGTTTACATATTACAGCAAATCCGCTTTGGAAAAAGTATATGACAAAATTGCATTTTTTGCAGACAAAGAAGGTTTGGATGCACACGCAAAGAGCGCAACTATAAGATTTGAGAGTGAAGAAAAATGAGTAAATATTCATCAGAAATATTAAACAGTATTAAAGCTTACACGCCGGGCGAGCAACCGCGTGACAAGAAATACATTAAACTCAACACAAACGAGTCTCCCTACCCGCCCTCAAAAGGAGTAATTGAGGCAATCAACAAAAGTGAGATTGAGGACTTGAGGCTGTACTGTGACCCTGAATGCAAAAGGCTCAAAGAACTTTTAAGCGACGCATACAATGTAAGACCGCAAAACATATTTGTATCCAACGGCTCGGACGACATACTGAATTTTGCTTTTATGGCATACGGAAAAGACGGTGCTGTATTTCCCGATATTACCTACGGTTTTTATTCGGTTTTCGCCGAACTTCACAACATAAAATACGAGACTGTTCCCTTGACTGACGACTTTAAAATTGACACGGGTATGTACCTTAACAGAAATAAGCTCATTGTAATAGCTAATCCGAATGCCCCGACGGGAATTGATATCCCGCTTGAAGAGATAGAAAAAATCATAAAGAGCAACCCCCAAAGCGTTGTTCTTATAGATGAGGCGTATGTTGATTTTGGAGGAGAAAGCTGTGCTGAGCTTACTGAAAAGTACGACAATCTTTTATGTGTACACACCTACTCAAAGTCAAGGAGCATGGCGGGAGCGAGACTCGGTTTTGCAATTGCCAATGAGGAAATTATTAAGGATCTTGAGAAAATAAAGTACTCAACCAATCCTTATAACATCAACCGTCTGACGCAAATTGCAGGTGCAGTTGCGATAACAGAGGATGATTACTACAAAGAAAATTGCAAGAAAATAATACAAACACGAGAGTACACTGCAAATGCCCTGAAAGAACTTAATTTTACCGTGCTTCCCTCAAAGACGAATTTCTTGTTTGCCAAAAGCGATATAATCTCGGGCGAGGATTTTTATTTGAAATTAAAAGACAGAGGGGTTCTTGTCCGTCATTTCGGAAGTGAGCGGATTAAAGACTTTAACAGAATTACAATCGGCAGTTACGATGAAATGGTAAAGTTTATTGAGATTACCAAACAAATTCTTGACGAGCAAAGAAAGGCTTAATATGAGACAAGCTGAAATAAACAGAAAAACAAATGAAACCGATATAAAACTGAAGTTAAATCTTGACGGAAAAGGAAAATCAAATATCAATACGGGGTGCGGATTTCTTGACCACATGTTGACCCTCTTTGCCGCACACTCAAGGTTTGACCTTGATATCTCATGCAAGGGTGACACTTATGTTGACTATCACCACACCGCTGAGGACATTGCGATTGCACTCGGAGACGCAATGAAAACTGCCCTCTCGGATATGCGAGGCATAAACAGATATGCAAACATTATCCTCCCTATGGATGAGGCACTTATCCTCGCCGCGGTCGATATATCAGGCAGGTCATATCTCGGATATACGGTCGAAGGACTTAAATATAAAGTCGGGGATTTTGACACAGAGCTTATTGAGGAATTCTTGCTTGCTTTTGTACGCCACAGCGGCATTACTCTGCATGTAAAGAAGCTTGAAGGCACAAACACCCATCACATACTTGAGGGAATTTTCAAGGCGGTTGCAAGAATTCTGAAAAGTGCTGTAACAATTGACCCCACCTTAAAAGACGAAATACCCTCGACTAAAGGAGTTTTATAATGATTTGTATTGTTGATTACGGGGTTGGAAATCTCTTTTCGCTTCACAGTTCATTTAAGGCTCTGGGCATAGACACTGTTGTTTCAGGAGACAGAGAGGTCATTGAAAGCGCAGAAAAACTTATACTGCCCGGCGTCGGAGCCTTTGGCGACGCGATGAAAAAGCTCTCGCTTAACGGACTTGATAAGGTGATAATAAATCAGGCAAAGAAAGGTGTTCCGCTGCTCGGCATCTGCCTTGGAATGCAGCTTTTATTTGAAAAAAGCTATGAGTACGGAGAACACACCGGACTCGGTCTTATCAAAGGTGAAGTCGTAGGTATGCAAGGCAGAATTCCTAAGGGACTTAAAATTCCGCATATCGGTTGGAACGAACTTCATTATGACAAAACATGCCCGATTTTTAGGTTTCTCACACCGGGCGACTCCGTTTACTTTGTGCATTCATTCTACGCGGCAAACTGCGAAGAAAGCACGGTTGCTACCACGGAATACGGCACCGAGATATGTGCGGCAGTACGGGACGGAAACGTATACGGCTGTCAGTTTCACCCGGAGAAAAGCGGTAAAGTCGGACTGAGTATTTTAAAGGCGTTCTGCCTGATTGAGAGGTAAATATGAAGCTGTTCCCTGCAATAGATTTGTACGAAAAAAAGGCAGTACGCCTCTATAAAGGCGACTATGCAAATATGACGGTATACAGCACAGACCCGCTCTCCGTTGCAAAAGATTTTGAGGCGCAAGGAGCAAAATACATACATCTTGTAGACCTTGAAGGCGCAAAACTCGGCACGACACCGAATATTGATATCGTTGAGAGCATTGCAAAAAACACTTCTCTGTTTACCGAAATAGGCGGCGGAATAAGAGATATGAATACGGTAGAAAAATATCTCTTGTGCGGCGTTAACAGAGTTATACTCGGTACTGCAGCGGTGGAAAACCACGAATTCCTTAAAGCTGCCGTGAAAAAATATAAGGAAAAAATAGCCGTCGGAGTGGATATTAAAGACGGATATGTTGCTATAAAGGGCTGGACTGAAAAATCTCAATACAGCGCTTATGATTTCTGCCGTAAAATGGTCGGGACAGGCGTCAAAACCATTATTTGTACGGATATTTCAAAGGACGGCGCAATGCAAGGCACAAACAGACAGCTCTATAAAGAACTGAGCGAGAAATTCAGTATTGACATTACCGCCTCGGGCGGAGTCAGCTCACTTGAGGATGTAAAAGCTTTGCGGGATTTAAATCTTTACGGTGCCATAATCGGCAAGGCTTATTATGTTGGCGCAATTAATCTCAAAGAGGCGCTGGAGGTCGCAAAATGATAACAAAAAGAATAATTCCCTGCCTTGATGTGAAGGACGGACGAGTTGTGAAGGGAGTAAACTTCAAAAACTTAAACGATGTTTCATCTCCCGTTGATTTAGGCAAATATTACAGCGACTGCGGAGCAGATGAGCTTGTATTTTATGATATTACGGCTTCAAGTGACGGAAGAAAGCTTTTTACCGATATTCTTACAAAAGTTGCCGAAAATGTGTTTATTCCACTTACGGTCGGAGGAGGAATAAACACCGTAGCGGATTTTGACCGAGTTTTAAAATGCGGTGCCGACAAGGTAAGCGTTAATTCCGGCGCAATCCGCAATCCTAACCTGATAAGAGAGGCGGCAAAAAAATACGGAAATCAATGCGTTGTTATCTCAGCAGATATCAAACGAGTTGACGGAGAATTTCGTGTTTTTGCAAAAGGAGGAAGAGAGGATACCGGAATTGAGGCAATTTCCTGGATTAAAAAATGCGTTGACGACGGCGCAGGCGAGGTTGTTGTAAACTCAATTGACACAGACGGTGTAAAAAAGGGATTTGACATAGAGCTTTTAAAGCTTGTAACAAACGCTGTATCCGTACCGGTAATTGCTTCAGGCGGAGCGGGCTGTGCTATGGACTTTGTAAAACTGTTTAAAGAAATCCCGAACATTGACGCAGGCCTTGCGGCTTCTGTTTTCCACTTCGGAGAGGTAGACATTTCCGAACTCAAAAATCTGTTACGCAAAAACAATATTTTAGTTAGATGAGGTGCAAAATGATAGATATTAATGAACTGAAATTTGATGAAAAGGGACTAATTCCCGCCGTGATTGTAGACAATCAATCAAAAAAAGTGCTTACAGTCGCATATATGAACAAAGAAAGCCTCAAAATTTCAATGGAAAAGGAAATGACCTGCTTTTTCAGCAGATCAAGAAACGAACTTTGGCTCAAGGGTGAGACGAGCGGAAATTATCAGCATATAGTCTCAATCACCGCAGACTGTGACAAGGACGCTTTGGTTGTTGTTGTAGACAAGGACGGGCCTGCATGTCATCTCGGCACCGACTCATGCTTTACAAACGAACTTTTCAGAAGCGAAAACAGAGCCGAATTTTCTCTTGACGGGCTTTATGAACTGTTGGTCGGAAGAAAAGAAACTCTCCCCGAGGGCTCATATACGACATATTTGTTTCAAAAGGGCATCGACAAAATACTCAAAAAAGTCGGTGAGGAATCCACTGAAGTTATCATTGCCGGCAAAGCAAACGATAAGGCAGAGACAATTTATGAGATAGCTGATTTAACATATCATATTATGGTTTTAATGGTTGAAATGGGAATTCCCCTCTCTGATATAAGAAAAGAACTTGCATCAAGACATGTGATAGACCACAAGGTAAAACAGGAAAAAATGACAGGAAAATAATTTTTAATGCAACAGCGGCTTTGCTGTTGCATTTTTATCAAAGGGGCGAATATTATGTTTTCAAGAAGAATTAATTCTATCAAAAAAATAAAAACAAAAAAATTGGTCTATAATTATATATATTATGTCTTGCTTTTGGCGTCTTTTAAGATTATACTTATGACAGAAGATAATTCATGAAAGGAAGAAGCTATGAAACTTTTTATTGATACAGCTAATATTGAAGAAATCAAGGATGCTGCCGAGCTCGGCGTAATCTGCGGTGTTACAACCAATCCCTCTCTCATTGCAAAAGAAGGAAAAAACTTTGAAGATGTAATTAAGGAGATTGTCAATATTGTAGACGGTCCCATAAGCGCGGAGGTAATTTCTCTTGAAGCGGAAAAAATGGTTGAAGAGGCAAAAAAATTACACGAAATACACAAAAATATTGTCATTAAACTGCCTATTACCGCTGATGGACTCAAGGCAGTAAAAGTTTTGACCGCTGCGGGTATAAAAACCAATGTAACGCTTATATTCAGCCCTGCACAGGCTCTTCTTGCAGCAAAGGCCGGCGCAACATATGTGAGCCCGTTTGTAGGCAGACTTGACGATATTTCTTCAAACGGCGCAGAACTCATCAGCGATATAGCTGAGATATTTATGCTCCACGATATCAAAACAGAGATTATCGCCGCAAGTATCAGAGGTCCGCAGGATGTTATTGAAGCCGCAAAAGCAGGAGCACACATTGCAACAATTCCTTATAAAACAATATTCCAGATGTTAAATCATCCTCTTACCGACAGCGGTATTGCAAAATTTATGAAAGACTGGAACACGGCTTTTAATAAGTAATTCTATGCTTTAAATATTTTTCAGCCGTACATGCTATAAATTCAGAGGGCAGTTCAAATGAACTGCCCCGTTTTTTATATTAAAAAATTATTGTAAAGAAATTTTGCCAAACCATCGTTTGAATTAGTATCCGTTACAAATTTTGCCGCCGCCTTTATATCCTCCTTTGAGTTCCCCATTGCAACCCCCATACCGGCGGTCATGAGCATTTCTATATCGTTACTTCCATCACCGAAAGCAACACACTCCTGTGCGGTTGCACCGATTTTTTCGCATATAAAATTCAGCGCTTCTCCTTTATTTACAAGAGGGGCTGTTGCTTCAAGATTAAATCCGTCAGTTGTCATACTGAAAAATCCCGTCTTTTCTATTTCCGCCGAGAGTTCGGGGCATGCCTCTATGCTTCTGCCCGGCATGTTTATTTTTATTACCCTATCTCCCTCATTCAATATGTACTCGTCAAAACTCTCTACCACCTTTGCTCTGCCCTCGGAGATAAAATCATAGTGGAATTTTGCACAGCGCTTCATTATTTTATCAAGATTTTTAAGAGTTGACCTTTCAATTACAAGCTTATTATCTTCAAAAAGCTCAAGCAGGCAGTCGTGACGGTAAATTCTCTCTCTCATAATCTCCCATGCTATTTTTAAATGATCTTTAGGAATATATGTTGTTCTTAAAGGTTTACCGGTTTTCACATCGTATATATAAGAGCCGTTTGACGATACAATATATCTTGACCTCGGAATTTCGGCAAGCGGTATTATATCAAAGCATCTCCCCGTTATAGACACAAACTCAACTCCCATATCAATCATTCTGTTTATAACTTCCATGGTATACTGACTGACCGTTACATGGTCGTTTAAAAACAGCGTTCCGTCAAGATCTGAGGCTATAAGTTTTGGCAATCTATTTTTCATCATCTTTTACCTTTTGCTATTTCTATTCTTTGATTGTTTTACTGGACAAAAAGAAAAATTCATATATTTGTTTCATTATCTTTGTGCTTATCCGACTGTGAAACATTTCCTGACGCTTCTGCGTCAGGTTTGTCAGAGGATGAAGTATCAGCCTCATTTTTTATTAAAGCACTCTCGTTTGGGGACTGTTCCTTTTTGCCTTTTCTTTTTGATTTTATTGCATCTTTAACTTTATTTTTCAGGTCTATCAAAATTTTGAGCGTTTTTTTATCGTTAGGAAACAGCCACTTTAAAAGAAGTATTGAAATACCTATTGTTATTATTTTTTCCGGCGTTATGGGAAGCCACAAAAACGCAAGATACGCTGTTCCGACAGCGGTCATCCATCCTATATCCGCAACCGCTCCTATACCTACAAAAGCATAAGCCCAACCGTTTGTTATTATCCATCCAAGTCCGAAACACAACAAAAATCGCGGATTGGCAAAAAACAATATAATTTTTTTGAATTTTTCTCTCAATTCTATCCCTATTCCTTGATTTATTATACTTAAATAATAACAGATTAATCTCTTGCGGTCAAGTAAAAAAACAGTTAAATATATCAATCGGTTTCACTCGTAGAGAAAATAAGACTGTCCCCTTCTGTCAATTTCACCGCCTTGTCAAATTCCGCATATCCGCAGCTGTTCTTAAAATTC
>CALWTU010000079.1 GCA_944384515.1 uncultured Clostridia bacterium | reverse complement strand
GGGGCTGTCCCGACAAGACAGCCCCCTTTATTTTATCCGTTGTCACAGCAGTGAAAAGGGATAAAACAGCAAATTTTATATTGTATTCTCAAAAAATTATCTCGGTTTGAAAAATCATCTCTTCGCTCTGACTCACAGACAGTGTTTTTCTTTTGGGGAAAGCGGCTTTCGCCGCCGCTCCTTGAAAAGCACTCGCACAGACCTTTTTCGACACGCCCCCGTGTCTGAGAGGATAAGAGCTATCAAAAGTTTTCAGAATAATTCACTTTTTGCAAATGCCGTTACACTCCGCCTCAGCGGCAAAATCCAAGCCGCAAGAGAGATTCGGCAAGGCATATGAATATAGAGCGATAAGAAATTTTCTACTACCTCAGTTGACTGCAGTTGATTTTTCAAGCTCGGAAAAATCAGATTGCGGAAAGTATCTTTTCAACCTGAGAGAGCGCCTCGGAAATCTTTGAGATGTCTTTTCCGCCGCTCATCGCATTGTCGGGACGGCCTCCGCCCTTTCCGCCGCAGATAACGGAAATTTCCTTAAGTATATTTCCCGCATGTGCGCCGCACTTCACGGCGTCCGCTCCGGCGCAGGCAACAAAATTGAGTTTATCGCCGTTCACCGCCGCAATAACCACCACAACATCGCTGAGCTTTGATTTAAGTGTATCGCAAAGTCCTCTTGCCGCATCTGCCGTTCCCTCAAACTTCTGTGTGATAAGCTTGAATTTGCCTATCTGCTTTGCACTGTCAAGAAGCGCCAGACTGTTCATCTCGCTGATGCGCGACTGCATGCTCTCAACCTCACGCTTAAGCTCACGGACCTCTCCCTGAAGTTGTGTAGCCTTTTGCGCTATGCTGTTGACATTCGGAGTTTTGAGCTCTTTGGCGGTATCGGTAATAAGTTCTTCCTTTTCATGAAGAAGCTCCAGCACTCCGAGTCCCGTTGTGCCCTCTATTCTTCTGACTCCCGCCGCAACAGAGCTCTCGGATATTATCTTGAAAAGTCCTATCTCTCCGGTGTTGGATACATGAGTTCCGCCGCAAAGCTCGGTTGAGGATGAGCCTATCTTTACAACTCTTACCCTCTCGCCGTATTTCTCGCCGAACAGCGCCATAGCGCCCATTGAGCGCGCGGTATCTATATCCGTAATTTCGGTCGTGGAATTCTCCGCCTTGAGTATATTTGTATTTACAATATTCTCAACCTTCTCAATCTCCTCTTTTGTCATATGAGAAAGATGAGTGAAGTCAAAACGAACACGGTGCTCGTCAACATACGAACCTGCCTGCTCAACATGCGTTCCGAGCACGCGGCGCAGCGCCGCCTGAAGCAGGTGAGCCGCCGAGTGATTTCTCTTTATTGCAAGACGGCGAGCCTCGTCAACCTTCAGTGTAAGTTCATCTGAAAGCTTAAGCACTCCGCTGTCAACTCTGACTGTATGGACAAATACTCCGTTTGTCTTTTTTGTATCAAGAACGGTGATGCTGACACTGTCGGAAAATGCAATTCCGCTGTCGCCGACCTGTCCGCCGCCCTCGCCGTAAAATACGGTTTTATCAAAGACGAGAGAGCACTCACCCTCGTCAACTCTGTCAAGCTCGGCATTATCTGAAATTATGGCAAGCACCTTTGCACGGCACTCCGTTGCCTCATAGCCCAAAAACTCGGTTTCGGGAAGAGTTGAAAGCAGCTTCTTTGAGTCATCAGACCAGCCGGAAATATTTCCTCTCGCCGCTCTTGCACGGGCACGCTGCTCAGCCATAAGCCTGTCAAACTCGGCGCCGTCAATCTCCATTCCCTCCTCCTCAAGAATCTCTCTTGTAAGGTCGGGCGGGAAGCCGAATGTATCGTAAAGCTTGAATGCGTCCTCGCCGCTTACAACTTTGCACCCGCTCTTCTTATGCTCCTCGATTATACCGCCGAGAATTCTGAGTCCGTCCTCGACTGTCGCATCAAACCTGTCCTCCTCAAGGGAGATAACCTTAATAACATAATCATGCTTTTCGGGAAGCTCGGGATATGCGCCCTTGTTTTGACTTATAACGACCTCGCACAGCTCGGGGAGGAATTTTCTGTCGATGCCGATAAGCTTGCCGTGGCGGCACGCTCTCCTCAAAATTCTGCGCAGAACATATCCTCTGCCCTCGTTTGACGGAATTACTCCGTCGGATATCATAAATGTTGCACTTCTGATATGGTCGGTAATAACACGGATAGATACATCAACCTTCTCGTTTTCACCGTACCTTTTACCTGAAATTTTCTCAACCGTATCAAGAATATTTCTCACGGTATCCACCTCAAAGAGGTTGTCCACACCCTGCATTACGCACGCAAGGCGCTCAAGGCCCATACCCGTGTCAATGTTTTTCTGAATAAGCTCTGTATAATTTCCGTGTCCGTCATTGTTGAACTGTGAGAACACGTTGTTCCAGATCTCCATGAATCTGTCGCAGTCGCAGCCGGGCTTGCAGTCCGCATTGCCGCAGCCGTATTTCTCGCCTCTGTCAAAATAAATCTCCGAGCAGGGACCGCAGGGGCCTGAACCGTGCTCCCAGAAGTTATCCGCCTTGCCGAGCTTTACAATATGCTCCGCCTTTACTCCTACCTTGTCACGCCAGATAGAATAAGCCTCGTCGTCCTCAGCGTAAACTGACGGCCAGAGCAGCTCCTCGGGAATCTCAAGCTCCTTTGTCAGAAACTCCCACGCCCACGAAATAGCCTCCTCCTTGAAGTAGTCTCCGAAAGAGAAGTTGCCGAGCATCTCAAAAAAAGTACCGTGTCTTGCGGTATGTCCGACTCTCTCAAGGTCGGGAGTTCTGATACACTTCTGGCAGGTGCAGACTCTTCTTCTCGGCGGAATTTTTTCACCGGTAAAGTACTTTTTGAGCGGCGCCATGCCCGAATTTATAAGCAGAAGAGATTTGTCGTTATCAGGAACAAGCGAAAAACTGTTCATTCTGAGGTGACCCTTGCTCTCAAAGAAGCTGAGAAACTTCTCACGCAGGTCATTAAGTGATGTCCATTTCATATTATCCTCCGAATGCCATACGGCATTTTATAAAAATCTGTATAATGTACTCAAGTTAACATAAAATATTAACCTATTTATTATATCAAACGGATATGATTAAGTCAAGTAAATTACGAATTTATTTTTTAATTCTTCCTGCCGTTAAAAACTTATCACTCCAAGGTGCTCAAGCAAAATCTTAAGTCCGAGCAAAACGAGCACCGTTCCGCCGAGAAACTCCGCCTTCGACTTGAACTTCGAGCCGAACACCCCGCCTATTTTTACCCCCAGGGCTGACATCAAAAATGTGATAAAGAATATCAGCGAGAGCGCAAGCGGAAGATTTACATTTTCAAGCAGTGCAAATGTTATTCCGACTGCAAATGCGTCAATACTCGTCGCAACAGCAAGAGTAAACATTACAGAGGCCTTGAGAGAATAATCCTTGCCCTCCTCCTCTTTTCCGAACGACTCCCTTATCATGTTAATACCGATAAGGCCAAGCAGAATAAATGCTATCCAGTGATCGACAGGAGTTATATATTTGCCGAACACCGAGCCGCACAAAAATCCGATGGCCGGCATCAGTGCCTGGAATACTCCAAACCACAAGCCTACCGTTGCACAGTCTCTTAATCTGATTTTTTCAAGTCCGAGTCCGCAGCAGATTGATACTGCAAATGCGTCCATTGACAGTGCAAGGGCGCAAAGAATAAGTTCTAACGCGTTCATTTAAATCCTCTTTTTTATTTAAAATTACACTTTCTTCAAAAAATCAAGATTGACACTTTAAGAAAAAAATGTTATAATAAGCAGAATTAAAAACGATGGGAGAAAATATATGATGTGGAAAAACTCCGCACGGGTCGGCGCTTCTCTCCTTGTTGTCCTTGTGACGCTCGGTGTGCTTTCCGCAATGCTCACGGGGTGTCAGATCGGCGACGTGGGGGACAAACAAAAGCCGAAATCACATCTCTTTTATGATTATTTTGACACGTACGGCTCAATTTACGACTACACGGGAGGCAGTCAGGAAGAGTTTGACGAAATCGTAGAGCTCGCCGACTCAATATTCAAAGAATATCATATTCTGACAGATATCTATAATGAGTACGACGGTATAAACAACCTCTGTACGGTAAACGAGAGCGCAAAGAACGGACCCGTCAAGGTCAGCGAAAAGCTGATAGAGCTTATCGAGTTTTCAAAGGAAATGTACAACAAAACCGACGGAAATGTAAATATTGCAATGGGCTCGGTGCTCAAAATCTGGCACGCTTACAGAGAGGAGGGAAAAGCAGTTCCCTCTTATGAAATACTCTCCGCCGCCGCCGAGCATACCGACATAAACAAAATCAAAATAGACAAAGAGGCCTCTACAATCGAGTTTCTTGACAAAGAGATGTCAATTGATGTAGGAAGCATCGCCAAGGGCTATGCGGTAGAGGTTCTTGCACAGGCACTCTCAGAGCGCAATATTTCGGGATACGCCATAGACATGGGCGGAAACCTGCGTGTCGTAGGCACAAAGCCAAGCGGCGACGGCTGGATAAGCGGTATAACCGATCCGACGCAGACATTCGAGGGCGGTTATATTTACAAAACCGAACTCAAAAACAACTCGCTTGTCACAAGCGGAACATATCAAAGATTTTACACGGTCGACGGGGTGAGGTATCACCACATTATAGATAAGGACACCCTGATGCCGGAGAACAACTATATATCCGTATCAATTATTTACGAGTCATCCGCAGTTTGCGACGCACTCTCCACAGCAATATTCAATATGACGGTAAGCGAGGCGGAAGCGGTGCTGGCACAGTTTCCGGGCGCCTCGGCGATTTTCTTGAATAATGACGGCGCCGTAACCGTAATCGGAGCGCTTAAAGGGTAGCCGTGCGGCGCAAAGCGCCGATTAGCAATAAAACCGTGAGGTTTCAGCACTTCCCTTATATACCCAAATCAGAGGTGCTATCATAACCGACTCTCAAAAGCGAGACCAACAAACGACACCGCCGAGACGCTTGCCAAAAGCATTCCTGAAAAAAGCCATCAAAAAAATTTATTGTAAAAGCACCATTGAGAAGCCGCCCTCAAAAAAAGTGCCCACCAAATGACTGTCCGCTAAACAACCCAAGCCAAGGCCTTACCTCGAAAATGCCACTTTGAAAACCGTCCAATAAAGCACCCCCAAAAAGCCTTTCTGAAAAGAGTACACCCAGAAAGTCGTGCTGAAAAGAGCACCCCGGAAAATCTCTCTGAAAAGAGTGCGCTTCGAAAGCAACTCTGAAAAGAGCAGATCCCGAAAGTCCTTCTGAAAAGAGTATGCTTCAAAAGCCGTCACTTGCAGTTAATTCAAAATACAAAACACATATAAAGCTCAAAACGGGCTTGCTCAGTATATTCCGGCTTGAATACAGTCAAAAACTCAACAAAACAAATTCTGTTTAAACGATATTTATGCAGTCACTCTCAAACATCAAAACTGCACGGCAAATATCAAAATTTACTCCAAACCGGCTCGGTGACAAAGTGCATTCAACAAAGACTACCTCAAAATGAAACTTGACACGCTCTTTTTACGGTTGAGTTCATCCACTAAAATATCACAACACCGCCCGCTTGCAGGCTTGCGGTTAAGAGTGACGCACAAAGAGTTCGGTTATACCCTTTTGAGGCAAGTTCATCAAAGAAAAACACCGATATGAGTTCTGAAATGCCGCAAGAGTTAAAAAGCACGGCTTTGTCCGCAGCATAGAGATTTATCAAGCTTATCGCAAATCTCTATGCTGCGGACATTTTTTATAGATGTTATTATATCAAGCCAACACCCGTGTCAAAATGTAATAATCAAGCTGATATCAGTGTCAAAAAAAATCCGACAAAAATATCGCCTTGCCTTCAAAAACATTATTAACCGAGCTCCGACACACATACTGAATTATTTTTAATATTACTGTTTCATTCATAGCTTCAGAGCCTCTTTCACATTTTTCAGGCAGACAGCGCAGTTACAGTTTTGGCGCATCTGCCTACTCAGAAACAATTTTTACATGCATTAGCATTATCATTACTGCCCTGCCCATGGCAGTAAATCAGATCATTCAGGTCAGGGGGCGGTGTCAACTGTTCGGTAAGCCATACAGCCTATGTCACATAAAGAGAGCAAGCTCAAAAAATGCAGTTAAGGTCGCACGCTATCAACTAAAGACTTTATCTTGATCGAGATTTTTCACACGGTCTGCGCAAATCAATGTGTTAGAACCGCAAATGTAAATAATTGTTTGCATTTATCCTGATTTTTGGCATATGTCTTGAGTTTGATTACATTTATCCTCATTTTTATTTGGATTTATATTTATTTTGAGTTACATTTAACACGAGTCAGGTTTGCTTTCAAGACGAAATTCACCGTTTATCAACCGCAGAAAGCTCACGGCTGTTCGTTTCACTCATAAAAATCAACACGTCCCGGCACATCCCCACATAAGACGAATTTATATATACGCCGCTATCCCACAAGAAATACAAACCTCAAAATTGAAGTTATATATTAAAAGACTAAGTCAGGTTGATTTTCGGAGAAAGAAATGTACTATTCCTCCGCCTCGATTATAACAGAGGCAATTACAAGAAGACAAAAGTTATAATTCCCACAGAATTGTTTTAATAAAAACTCGCTTTGCCTGCCCGACGCTATGCTCCGAAAATCCGATACAAAATCTTTATTTTTTTAAGTAATCCGAGAAAGAATAAATCTGCGGAACTATCCTTTCGCCGTCAAAAATGCAGATACTCGCGGAAGCATTGTCCGGGAACGGCAATGCATCGGCTATTTCAGCAAACGGAATTTCGGATATAATACCCCAAAAGCATCTGATAACCGCCGCATGCGCCGTAATAAGCACGGTAGAACCTAAATGCTCCTTAGCTATTTTAAGTACAGCGTCATAAAACCTTTCTCCCGCATGTCTGACGCTCTCTCCGCCAGGAGTACAAGCCTCTCCGAAATGCAGTTTCCACTGCACGGAGTATTCCTCCGTCTCTCTGATCTTCTTAAGTTCGGCACCTTCCCATTCTCCGAGATAAATCTCCCGAAGCTCGTCCTGCGGGTGAATTTCTATTCCGTGCATTTTGCTGAACGGCAGAGCCGTCTCGCATGCCCTTTTAAGACTGCTTGAGTAAATAAAGTCGATTTTTTCATCCCGAAAATAATCAGCCGCAAGCTGAGCCTCGCTCACTCCAAGCGGAGACAGCCCGAGATCTGTATGTCCGAGCAGTACCTCATTAAGATTTCCCATACTCTGACCGTGTCTTATCAAAATCAGTTTTGTTTGCTCCATATTCCCTCCTGCTCTCTCCCGTGCATTTAAAAACCGTGCCTCATTCCGACACGCAATTCTTCTCTTAATATCAATAATTTCCCAGTATATATATATATTGCATATATATCGCACATATATCGCACAGAAATCTGTTTAATAAAATATTTAACTGAAAACCACTTTACCCAAA
Organism: uncultured Clostridia bacterium; assembly: GCA_944384515.1. Taxonomy (GTDB): domain Bacteria; phylum Bacillota; class Clostridia; order Oscillospirales; family CAG-272; genus UBA1740. Next base: position 7,294 of record CALWTU010000079.1, on the reverse strand, counting down.
CGGCTGAACATATAAGCGCCAAAAAACGCAAAGCAGTCTGTAACTAACATTACAATTATACAACAATATTAAAAAATTGTCAACAAATACATCACTCGACAATGTATTTTTTGCAGTCTTAAATTGATGCGACGCCAAACGGATAATAAAAAAAGAAATAATTGAGTTCTGTCAAAATATAACTTGAAACATTAATTTAAAATGCAATTTTGCGAGAATTAAAACATAATCACCCCGGATTTTGTGCGGATGAGAAATTACACGCAGCAATATCAAAAATACTTCAAAAAAGCATCTCACATAAATGCAGGATATCAGCGAACTGTGTGAAAATTTTCAAGATAATTCACTAAAGAAGCGCTATATTCTGAATACCGGCCAACTACTAAAATAGTGCACCGGCAAAAAGAGGAACCTGACGGATATTACACTCAAAACAGAGCTTACCATAACGGGATAACGCACGAACGACAAAAATACAGCCATATCATGCGATAAACTCAACACTGAAAAAGCAAAAATGAATATAACCGAGACAAGCATTTATGTGTGTGCAAATAATATTCGGTCGCATGTTTTATTCCGCAAAAACTGCGTAAAAGACGGCATCACGAGATGAATAGAAACAGCATTTGCGATTATAAAAATTGGTAAAAATTATAAAAAACAGCGTCGCCGTAATCGAGTTTTTAAGTTGTAAAAATTAAAAAAGACACCCAAGGCGCACAGACACTTACCTATTCTCTCTCTTGCGCTTGCCTATACTCCTCAAGGGTTAGCCGTACTTCCCGACGCTTGCATCTGAGTTTCAAAACTTACCTATGCTTCTCAATGCTTTTCGACGCTCCCCCATATCCTTAAGGCTTGCTTATGCTTTTTTACGGTCAACTATACTCGCTCTGCGTTTACTTATACTTTATCTTTATTTACATATACTTTTCAATTTTTAACTATGCTTTTTGGCGTTTAACCATGCTCTCAAGCCTTTAACCATTATTTTCAGCGCTTAACCATGCCTTTCAGCGTTTGACTATGCTTTTGAGTGCTTACTGCAAAAACAAAAAACTCTCCGCGGTGCGTTCCGTTACCCGAAAATTCAAAAGATATGCAGCAGAAATTAAAGTTGTCAGCTTGGTTAAAAAACAAGACAAAAACAAACAAATCCACTTGGTGCGGCAAAAACAAGACAACTAACTAACAAATCCGCTTGCGGCTGCAAAAAAACAAGACAACAAACTAACAACTCCGCTTGGTGCGACAAAAAAACAAGACAACAAACTAACAACTCCGCTTGAGGCTGCAAAAAAAACAAGACAACTAACTAACAAATCCGCTTGCGTCGGCAAGAGAGATGAGCAAAGTTTCTCATATTCTCAAAATTTGCTTTCATTAATCTTAACATATCAATTTTTTTGAGCATGTCAAAGCCATTCCGCATATTAAAAAAATAATTTTTAAATTAATTTACAAAATATCAAAGTTCAAAACTGCAGCATTATGCATAATATTAACCAACCTACAGTATCGATACAATATTTAATTTTAAAAAGATCTTAAAACAAACTACACTGTTTATTTTTAAGCTTAAAACGTATAAATTGCTGTTTTAAAATTTATAATCTAACTTGTTACCGAATCATTACCCACCAAAATTATTTAAATAAAATCCGAAAAACTATTATTTTAAAAATCAAAAAATTAAAATTATTTCTGCTACTTGAAAAAATATAACAAGCAATAATTAAAGACCTGAAAATTAGTAAAAATCTTATTTAAAATATAGTTTTGTCAAAAAAAATTATAAAGAAATAAAATGTTTATATATTTAAAAATAACATTGTATACAATTTATTTAGGCTAAAAATAAAATCAATTTCAAAAAACGTTTATCTACAAGTATAGAATAATTTTTCTTATAAGAATTTATTAGAAAGTTTGAAATTTATTGAATAAAAGATTTATCAAAACTACAAAATCCGACAAAAATCAGTATGTATAATTATTCGTTTTATATGTATATATATTTAAAATTTGTAATTATATTAAAGAGTAATATTTACGAATTAAAAATACATATATACTATATATAGTATATTAATAAAGTTATACACCTATATATAGTGTATAAAAATCAGAGTACGCAATCAAATAAATATTTTACGACTAATATATGCAAAAACAATAAAAAATTGTGTATAAATAGCATGAGCAAAGAAAAATTTACATAATTTTACATTTTTGTAATGAAAATAGCAAAATATAATAAAATACAAAAATTTTATATTTTTTAGCATTAATAATAAATATTATTTTAAAAATTTATATCTACAATGCTATTAATCAAAAAAAGCACATTTTTATAATCATGCAAGGCATTAAATTCATAAAAAATTGAGTAAAATTAAAAAAATAATATTAAAATTCGTATTAAGAAATAATAAATAAAATTTTTTAAAAAATGCAGGGTATTTTAAGAAAAAACTAACAAAAAATCGATTTAAAAATATATAACAAACAAGAAATCAGTATCAGTTTCTATTTTTTCCACAATTATTTATTTATTGCCGGTATTAAAAAACTATACTTTTATTTATTATAATATTTATTAGTTTTATTAAATTTTTTATCATTAACTAAACTTTTTTAAAATTACAGAATTTTTGAAATACATTTACTTTTTATTGAAACATTTCTGATTAAATATCAAAAATTTAATGATAATTAGTAGGATTTCTACATAATTTTAAAAGAACAATCGCTTTATAAGAATAAAACAAGCTTTTAATTGTCGTTTAGAGCTTTATTTTGTATCTTTACATTTTTATATATATTTAAAATCTTTTCATTTGTTTTATACCTAACTATTTCGGTTTTTTCTTTATTTAAAGTTATTGAATAACCATATAAATAGTGTTTTTTGGTTTTATATTATTCAATTGAATATTGTTTCACGTGAAACATTGTTTTTTATTGTGGTTTTGTAACGTTTTTAATGTTTCACATGAAACAATTTCTTTCAAACAATTTCTTTCAAACATTTATATATATTGTTGGATTAGTATTTTACACTACAAATGTTTCACGTGAAACATTTGATATTTTATGATTGAATTTGTTCCAAATTTTGATCCGGATATGTTTAGTATAGTATTTGTGATAGTTTTTATATGTTGATGCGTATTTTGTACATTTGACTTGTTTGACACAGTTATATTGACGAATATTTATTAAAAGATATATAAAAATACTTAAGTTGTCATATCAAACTGCTTTTAACATAAGAGTCACTTACTGTTTTTAACAAAAACTTCTTTCGCCAAACATTTTGGGTTTAATTTATTAAAGTAAAGTGATATAAGGCATTATTATGTTGTTTTAACCTTTGCTTTATAAATGCAGTTCGAAACATTATCTTTTTATTGAGTAACACTTTGCCGGGTTTATCAGCGAACTACAAAAACAAGCCATTGTTATTTGTTTGCGTATTCTTCAATGACGCTTATTCTTAGCAGGTAAGCGGCAAATTTAACAGTTCAGGTTTATGTCCAATTGCTTTATATCGTTTAAATTAATATAAAATTTACCGAATTAAGTGTTTTTCTATAAATATTTATAGAATTTAATTAAATATCTATCACTTAAAATAACGCAATTATTATACAAAATCACACTATTTAAAATAAAATCTGCAAAAAAAACATGAAAATAATGATAAAACAAAATTAAGCCATTTAATATTAAGAAACAATCTGAGATATTAATAACCCGCTTTATTGTTAAAAATAATTTTTCATTTCTTAATGTTTTTCCGCGATTAGGTATTTCGGTCTTAAATTCTATTTTTTAATTTTCGTTTTTTATATAAATCATGATTAAGAGTTTTGTTTTTAGTTTATTTTATAGTTTGGGTTGTTTTTCAGGTTGAAGTTTAGTTTTTGGGCTTGAGCTTGCGAACTTGAGTTACATTGCCATTTCAGATCTTATGTAATTTCTGACTTCGTATTTGTTAGCATTTTGTATTGACACAACAATGCATAACAAACGGCAATCAGGGAACAACCAAGCCTGACAGGTTATAAAAAGGATGTGAAGAAGATTTTAAATAAATACCGCGAAAAAGGATTTTGGAAATGTTATGAGGAGACTGAAAGTTTCATAAGTTGGCATAAAAATAACCACAAGAAGGCTTAATGTTCCGAGAAGGCGAGAATTATCCCGAAGAGTCTGAAACAAGCTGAAAATGGTCCTAAAACAGCTGTCAAGAGACTTTAACAGCCCCAATAATAATTTAAATGCTAAAGACCGAGAAAGACGCAAAAAGCCCGTTAGATAGGCCGAAAAATACCGTTTAAGCAACCGAGAAAAAAGTCTGAGATATATACCGCAAAGAATCTCGGAACACCGTTTAATAAGGTTAAAAAGCGCTGTAAAAAACAAACAGAATTATAGACAAACTTTTCGGATCGAACGTAAGCATGTAAACCAAGTAACCGTGAAATAAATAAAAGAAACGCTGAATAGAACCAAAAGAAAAACAAAAAAGTCTGCCAAAATGCCAAAAAAACACTTTGAAGCCAGAGAAAAAGCAAAAATCCGCAGACGGCACTGCAATACGACATCAATAATAAGTTCAAATGGGAGTTTGTAAAAGAGTACTTAAAGGGACAAAGAGAGTTTGCAAAAGAGGAGTGAGGAAGAGATGCAAAACGGGAGCGAGGAAGAGATGCAAAACGGTGGCAAGAGATGCCACAGGAAGCTAAACAACCGTACAAATGGCTGATTAAGTCTCAAAAAGTTTATTACATTGCCTTACCGGTCTGCCGATAACAATTACACTACGGATATCCCGGGCATAGATCAACCGAGGAAGCGTCGCAGTTGGCTTTAAAGGAATAATTCATACTTTATCAGAGTGCTGCCACGAGACTGCACCTGTGCGCAGTTTATTCCGAACGCCGACTCGCAAGGTGACACACTTTTAAAACTCAAATCAATTGCCGAAAACAGCACAGTTACGGCATATTTTGCGCACTGCAAAGATTGTCGCGAGGCAGAAAGGTTTTTATGTGAGTTTTTGGTTTAGTAAAAAATGGCTTAATGTAGCTTGTGTAAAATTATGCGCCCAAATATTATACCGCTAAAAAAGTTCAGCATTATCAAAAGCAAGATATCTTTCGTAAGCTGAAAAAATGTCAAACTCAAAGAATATTGCGTCCTCTGATTATTAAAAACACATCGTATTTTCATTGTATAAAGTAAAATCATCATTTTTTTGACAAATCTATCCGAATTAGTTGTAAAAATTGAAGACAGTTAGTTTTGACATAAAAAGAGGTTATTTACCTAAAAGTAATCAAAACACGGATAAAAGATTAAGAGCACGATTATTTATTTTTCAGCTATAAACCTTAGTTATCGCAAATTAAAACCGTTAGAAAATATAACTATATCGCTGTCTATTGCGCTTATTACGATATTGCTATATAAAGCGGTATACATTCATCCGAAATCTTATTGAGTGGATATTGTAAAAGAAACTGTATTTAGGGAGTTTGTTATTCGTCAGAAGCTTTCAATTACGGTCTATAAACATAAGGCTATTATCCCGGTTACCGGTTATCTTATTAATTATCGGTATATTTTTTGTTTTTCCATGTGTCATGTCCAAAATTTCAAAGCAATACTGATCATTTATGAGTATATAAAGCAATATTCCATCCGGTTATAGGAATTTGAAGGGATAACCTGCCGCAATAGCTGTGTTTTTGATCAATGCGTGCTAAAACTAATTAAGTTTATAACGCAAAACAAAAAACAATATTAATATACCCAAACTCTTTTAAGCCTGCAAAAAAACAACTAAAAAAATCGGACTGCTTCAATAATCGGACGCGTTTTATAACAACTAAGTCAGGGCAAAACATCAAGCAAAAAGTTTTTATAATAAATCAAACATATTTTACTTGATATATTGACTTTTATTGTAGCAAAATGTTATAATTATTACATACAAAATGCTCCGAAAATGACTTGATTTTGCAAGAAAATAACATAAAATTAATGCTAAGCGGAATGTTACGCCGTAATTTTCACGTTATGACGCTATACAATAGCACAAAATAGTTGGCAGTTGATTTTTTTCATATGAAAAAGGCTTTAGAACCTGATATAAAAAACCATGAATGCTGATTCAGACTATAAAAAGCAGAACAGTTGATATTTAACTCATAAAAAAGATTAATATAATTTTTTCAGTAAATATCCATAAATTCCGGCTTTAAAAAATAAAATTTTGAAAAAATCAGTTCTTTCGGAGTAAAATAGCAACCTGATTTAAAAAGGAGGTATATATGGCAAAGGTAGTATCCTTTTCTAACCAAAAGGGCGGTGTAGGCAAAACCACTTCTTGCGTTAATATTGCCGCACAGATTGCAAACAAGGGCAAAAAAGTGCTGTTAATAGACATGGACCCTCAGGGAAACGCAACCAGCGGCCTCGGACTGTCAAAATCTAAAATAAAAAAGTCCATTTACGAATGCCTTATCGGTCAAATTCCGATTGAAGACGCCATTATAAAGACAAGATTTAAAAATTTATCGGTTGTTCCTGCCACAATTGATCTGGCAGGCGCAGAACTTGAGCTATATGAACTGAACGAGGACACAAACTTCACCAAAATATCACTCGACAGCATAAAAGATAAGTTTGATTACATATTTATTGACTGTCCTCCGTCGCTCGGAATGCTTACAGTTACAGCTCTTTCCATCTCAGACGGAATTGTTATTCCTATGCAATGCGAATTTTACTCGCTTGAGGGAATGTCACAGCTGATGAACACGGTAAAAAAAATAAGGCAATTATATAATCCGAAACTGCAAATTGTAGGTATTCTGCTAACTATGTATAACGGAAGACTGACTTTGACAACTCAGGTTGTAGCGGAACTGAAGAAATACTACGAGGACAAGCTGTTTAAGGTGCCTATTTCAAGAACAGTAAGACTTTCCGAGGCTCCCGGATACGGAGAACCGATTTGCTACCACGACCCGTACGGTAAAGGAGCGCTTGAATATGCTGCAGTTTCCAAAGAATTAATGATGAGAATTTAATATTTAAGCATATTTTATTAAAACAAATGCAAATTTTAAAACAGAGTTTCATAGCGGAATTTAACATTCAGAGCATCAAAATTGAACTTTTTACAGCAAAATCGCATAAAAAAGCATTTTGAACAGTATTTTTGAGAGTAAAATTTAGGAAACCGCTTATAAAAACGGTTTTCGACAGCAAA
>CALWTU010000078.1 GCA_944384515.1 uncultured Clostridia bacterium | reverse complement strand
TTATGAGAATGCGTGTTCTTACACACACAAACAAAGGAAAACTTCTTGCTATAGCTGATAATGTTACAAAGCTTGTTCAGGCTGACAAAAACACAGATAAAATCGAGCCTGCTTATCCTTGTGACGGCGAAAGACTTATTGTTATAGTTGCGACTGTAAAAAAGAATATGCCTAACTATTTCGGCAGATTTTTAAGATCTCTTAAGAGAGATATTGCCGCAAATGTTGCGTTTATTATTGACGGTACTCCTGAAAATGCTGAAAAAATTATCAGCATGGCAAAACAGAACAACTCAAATATTCTTGAAAACGATGTTCTTTATATTGAAGGCGGACTTCCCTTCAAGTTCATGAGAGGCGTCAAGGATGAGGAACTTGCAAAAGTTAAAGAGTGGGTTGAAACAATTCTTAAAAAACTTGCATAAGTTTCATTACATAATAAATAAACCTGTTACAAATAAAAGTAACAGGTTATATTTTTATAAAAACCGTCCGAAAGTTTTGCAACTGCTATGCAGAAAATCCGGACGGTATATGTTATTATGTTTATTTTACAAATTCATTGTATATTGCCTTAAGCGCTGTAATATAATCGTTGGCGTCAACACCTACAATAATATTAAGCTCACATGAACCCTGGTCAATCATTCTGACATTGACACCCGCATTTGCAAGTGAGTTAAAAATTCTCGCAGCAGTTCCCTTTGCTTTTACCATACCGCGACCAACTATGGCGATAAGTGCAAGATTTTCCTCGACAAAAATATTTTCAGGATTAACTGCCTTACAAATACCCGACAAAATATCGGCTCTCTTAGGCATTAATTCCTTTGTTGAGCATATTACACTCATCGTATCAATTCCTGACGGAAAATGTTCAAAAGAAACCCCGTTTTCCTCAATAACCTGAAGTACCCTTCTTCCAAAGCCGAGCTCAGCATTCATCATGTCTTTCTCAATTGTAATTGTCGAAAAACCGGTTTTTCCGGCAATTCCGGTGATGACATCTTCGCTGACCTCATCTGTCTGAGGAACAATAAATGTTCCCTTATCATCAGGTCTGTTTGTATTTTTTATATTAATCGGAATTTTTGAGTATCTTACCGGGAAAATTGCATCCTCGTGAAGCACTGTTGCACCCATGTAAGAAAGCTCGCGCAATTCCTTGTATGTAATATACGAAATAGGCTTGGGGTTTTCAATACACCTCGGGTCTGCCATTAAAAATCCGGATACATCTGTCCAGTTTTCATACAATGTAGCTGATGCCGCTCTGGCAACAATTGAACCTGTTATATCAGATCCGCCTCTTGAAAATGTTTTGATAGTTCCGTTTGGCATAGAACCGTAAAATCCGGGAATTACGGCGTATTCATATTTATTAAGGTATTCCCTTGTTACTTCATTAGTTCTTTCAGCATCAAAAGTACCGTCATCTTTGAAGAAAATACATTTTTTAGCGTCGATAAAGTGGAAATCAAGATACTTGGCAAGAACCATAGCATTAAGATACTCGCCTCTTGAAGCAACATAGTCACGACCTGCATTATGGCTGATGGACATCTCTATTTTGTCAAATGCTTCTGTCAAATCAAGTTCAATTCCCAAATCGCGAATTATGGAATTGTATCTATCCTTAATCTGTCCGAAAATTTCCGATATATCGTTATCATGGGCTGCAAGTTCGTAGCAGTCGTACAACATATCAGTCACTTTAATATCGCTTTTATTTCTTTTGCCCGGCGCAGACGCAATAACATATCTTCTGACCTCGGGTTCAGCCTTTATAATGTTGGCAACGGCACGAAAATGTTCTGCATCGGCAAGTGAACTTCCACCGAATTTTAAAACCTTTAAACTCATAACACAGTCTCCTAATAAATGTATAGTAATATTATATGTAAATTGAGTATATTTGTCAATAAAAAACATTAACAAATTTTTGTAATAATACTCTTTGTTGATTATAAATTATGACAAAATAAAATACTTTAAAAATACCTTATAATTGCATAAAACAACAAAAGCCGAAATACTTGGTTAAAAGAGATATTTTTTTAAAAAGTATTGACATTTGCCACATTTTCTGATATAATTAAATGGTCACGGAGAGATGGCCGAGTTGGTCTAAGGCGCACGACTGGAAATCGTGTAAACCCTAATACGGTTTCAAGGGTTCGAATCCCTTTCTCTCCGCCATTTAGACACACGCAAAAGGAGCGTACTCAACTCCCTTTGCGTGTTTTTTTATGAAAAAACGCCCTTTTCGGGGCTGTATATGAGTCTTTTATTTTTTCTGCGTCTTCCTTTCTGAAAGTCGAGAAAATTTAATTTATTGGCTAACACAATCAAAATAAACCCGACTGCCAAACCAAACAAAATACCCAAGAAGATGCTCAGAGGAACGAGTGCAACCGATAAATAATCAAAAATCATTCGTCTTTGTAAATCCTAAAAACGCATAGAACAAAACAATAAAAAAACATCGTCACACGATGCACCCGCCATAATCAAATCCGCTACGTCTTTCCTGCTAATCCCCTGCTCTTTTATTTTAATCATCCTCGGAACTACAACTGCGGGAGATGGCTGCAAGAACCGCACCGAGCAGCAGTGACTCTGAAAGAGACAAAGATAAAAACATGGGAGCAAAAAATCGCTATACCTATAATTTCAAAACATGCGGGAACAAAGCACATCAGAATAGCGGGACGCCCGATCTTTTTAAGAATTTTAAAATTTAAGGAAAGGCCCGAGCGCGTCAATATGATAACCAAAGCTATCTGTCTGAGATATGAAGATATATTTAGTAACTCCTCATCAACTATATTTAAAAGAGACGGACCGAAAATAATTCCGAGTATCAAATACCAAACCAGCTTTGGCAATTTTATTTAAAACAAAAATAGGTATTGACAATTCTTCAAAGCGGAAGTATAATCGAAGTAAGTTTGATGAAGGAGAGCGATATGATTTACAATTCAATTACAGAGCTTATAGGAAATACACCTATTTTAAAAGCAAATAATATTATAAAAAAATTTAGTTTAAAAGCAAACTTGTATGTGAAGTTGGAATCATATAATCCGACGGGTTCTGCCAAAGACAGAATTGCAAAAAATATGATTTTTGAGGCTATAAGGCAAGGCAGAATAAAAGATAATTCTGTAATTATAGAGCCTACATCGGGAAACACCGGAATAGGGCTCGCCGCTATATGCGCATCTATGAGATACAAATGCATAATTGTTATGCCTGACAGCATGTCCGTAGAGCGACAAAAATTGATGAGGGCATATGGCGCAGACATAGTCCTGACAGATGGAAAATTGGGTATGAAGGGTGCAATTGACAAGGCAAAAGAACTCGAAAGAGAGTTACCGGATGCCGTTATCATGCATCAGTTTGATAATCCCGACAACCCTATGGCACACTATAAAACAACAGGCCCTGAAATATGGCAACAGATGGGTGGAGATATAGACGCATTTATTGCTGCTATCGGTACGGGCGGAACTTTGAGCGGCACAGCTAAATATCTTAAAGAAAAAAATCCTGATGTAAAGGTTTTCGGTGTTGAGCCGTTTGAATCTCCGCTTATTACCAAAGGAATTTCAGGTCCGCACAAAATTCAGGGTATAGGCGCAAACTTTATTCCCCAAACACTTGATAAAAATGTATATGATAAAGTTTTTACAGTGAGCGGAGAAGACGCAATAAAAACTGCAAAAGCTTTTGCAAAGACTGAGGGACTGCTTGTAGGAATATCCTCGGGAGCCGCACTTGCGTGTGCAATAAATATCTGTAAAGCAGATGAATTTTGCGGCAAAAATATTGTTGTAATATTGCCTGATACGGGCGAGAGATATTTGTCAACTCCCGATTTTGTTGACTGAAAAAGTCAAATTTTATATGATAATAAAAACTCTGATGATATAATTATAAAAACCGGTTACAAATGATGAATACCGACTTAGCCAAAGGGTTAAACACCCATGGTAAGACTTGTGTTCACATTCATGTAACCGGCTTTTTTAGTCAAAAGTGCAATTTACACTCAACCAATGCAACAGTTCAGGATATTTTTGTGAAACGAGTATGTAAAGCCATTTTCTCAATATAATCTGTGAAAATATATTCAGTTATCGGACAGAATGAGTAACTACAGGACGCAATCTGATTTTCGAACCGGACCAAATGTTATAAGTCATTTTTTTACTCCTTTAATAGAATTTTGTCTCTCTCTATCACATTTTTAAGTATCAGCTTATTTTAACTTTTTGCACAAACTTTTTTATAAGTTCTTTCTCTTTAAAACTATCATGAATGCATGTTAATAAAGAGGTTGGTTAAAAAGCAAAGGGAGACAATTCTTTACGAAATGCCTCCTTTATATCTGCCGCGATTTTTCGTCGGATTTTATCACAATGGTAAGATATTTAATTTCAACTTTCAAAAGTTTCTGCTACATCTTTAAGCAAATCACGGATTTTGAGCATCTGGGGGCATTCCTTTTCACACTTACCGCACTTTATGCAGTCAGAAGCTTTTCCGTTTTTCTCTGTATAGATAGCATACTGTGCTTTTCCGTTGAAATTTTTGTTGCTCTTTTGTTTGTTATAACAGGCAAAAAGCGCAGGTATCATAATATTCTGAGGACATCCCGCAACACAGTATTCACAAGAAGTGCATTTTATCAAATTCTGTTCAAGAATAATATTTCTGACATTGAACAGCACAGATTTTTCAAAATCGGTTACAGGCTTAAAATCAGTCATGTATTTGAGATTGTCTCTCATCTGTTCAATACTGCTCATTCCTGACAAAACCATCTCAACCCCCTCAAAGCTCGCTGCAAAACGCACAGCATAACCTGCGTTGCTGACACTCCTGTCAAGTTTATTTATCTCATCTTGCGCCTTAGGAGGGAGATTTACAAGACTGCCGCCTTTTACCGGCTCCATAACAAATACAGGTTTATTATGTTTTCTCGCAACCTCGTAGCATTTTCTGCTCTGTACTATCTGATCGTCATAATCAAGATAGTTGAACTGAAGCTGGATAAATTCAAGCTCCGGATGTTCTGTGAGAATTTTATCGAGAATATCATGGGTATCATGGAAAGACATTCCCAAATGACGAATTTTGCCTTCTTTTTTCAGCTTAAGACATTCGCTGAACGCATCACAAGAGGAGTATTTTTTATAATTCTCGCGGCTTACAGCATGAATGAGATAAAAGTCTACATAATCAACGCCTAATATCTTCAACTGCTTGTTAAGGAAAGGAACTATATCTTCCTTTTTTTCAAAAGTCCAACTGCTGAGTTTGTCGGCTATTAAATACTGCTCTCTCTTATACCGCTTAATTAAACAGTCGGCCAAAGCAACCTCGCTCTTCTTATCTATATAACCGTGTGCCGTATCAAAATAGTTAAAGCCGGCATCAATAAACTCATCAATCATTTTATTAAATTGAGGATAATCAACATTATTGTCTGCTGTCATGGGAAGTCGCATACAGCCAAATCCAAAATTCTTTTTAATCTCATTAAAAAACATATTACATTCTCCGAACTAAAATTTATTAAACCTGTCTTTATTTGAAAAGATGACTTGTTTATCTTTGTAAGCTATGGCAACACATCCGCCGTAAATATTCTTGGCGCCGAGTTTATGTACTAAATTAGCCGCCGCAGCCATGGAAGCGCCTGTTGTTACTATATCGTCAATAATCATAACTTCCTTTGCGAATACATCTTTATGATTTTTTACAACGCTGAATGATACATTTTCTATTCTGTCTTTTCCGTGAGTTTTCTTTTGTGCGAGTTGCGAGTCGGAAGAAAGAAGTCTATAATACTTGGCACCGAGCATACCTGCAAGTTTCTTGGCAAGCAACTCCGAATGGTCTATGCCGTATTTTATTATCGCCTTCTTCCTCCTCGGAACATTTGTAAAAATAATATCTTTATAATTCGGAAAATGCAGTTTAACTGCCTCGGAAAGCTGTGCGGCAAGAAATTCAAGAACATCTGTTCTGTCATCTTTTTTCAAACTGTATATAAGACTGTTTGCCGGGTTGATTTCACCGCCGCTGTACCTATATAATTTTACTAACTTTCTGATATAATTTTCTTCAAGATATTTATTTGAACAAATACATTTGTTTAATGTTTTGGAGCAAAGCGAACAGTTCTTTGTAATATAGTTATCATATTCTTTCTTACAGGTTTTGCACAACACCTTGTCATCAAAGTCAACAGGTGTTCTGCATGAAACGCATTTTGGTACGGTTAAACAATAAAGGATAAAATCAAAACACTTGTTTATAAACACTGTGTGCAGTAAAGTATTATTTTGCTGCTTTAGTATAGCTGTCTTTCAGCCCGACAATTCTGTTGAAAACATTGTCGTATTTTGTATCCTTTACATAGTAACCGCATCTGACAAACTGGAATTTGTCAGAGCCGCAAGCTTCGGCAAGAGACGGCTCAATCTTTGCATTCTCTATCTTTGTAACTGAATTGACATTCAGATAATCATCAAAAGTTTTACCCTCTGGAATATCAGACGTATTTTCAATATCAAACAGCTGTTCGTAATTCATAATTGTCGCATTGGAAGAGTTTGCGGCGGAGAGCCAATGAATTGTACCTTTTATCTTTCTGCCGTCGGCAGGCATTCCGTTGCCCGTTTCAAGGTCGGCAGTACATCTTATCTCTATTATATTTCCTGCCTCATCCTTAATAACTTCATTGCACTTTACAATATATCCGCCCATAAGACGAACCTCACCGTCCGGTTTCATCCTGAAAAACTTAGGAGGCGGAACCTCGGCAAAATCGTCACTGTCTATATAAAGTTCTCGGGTAAATGCAACTTTTCGCGTACCGGTTTCGGGATGCTGAGGATTGTTAGGTATATCAAAATACTCCACCTTATCCTCAGGATAGTTTGTTATAACAACCTTGATAGGATGTAAAACAACAATTCTGCGCGGAGCGGTATCGTTGAGCTCCTCTCTTATGCAGTGTTCAAGCAGTTCATAATCCACAACACTGTATGCCTTTGCAACGCCTGCTCTCTGAACAAAATCAAATATTGCGCTTGGCGTATATCCTCTTCTTCTCAGTCCGCAAAGAGTAGGCATTCTCGGGTCGTCCCAACCGTCAACGAGTTTACTCTCAACCAACTGACGAAGATACCTCTTTGACATAACCGTATGAGTAACATTAAGTCTTGCAAATTCTCTCTGCTTGGGCTTTACGGGCATATCCTCGAAAATATTATCAATAACCCACTCATAAAGCGGTCTGTGGTTTTCAAACTCAATTGAACACAGAGAATGAGTTATACCCTCTGTGGCATCCTGAATCGGATGAGCGTAGTCATATAAAGGATAAATACACCATTTGTTTCCCTGTCTGTGATGATCTGTGTGTACTATTCTGTAAATAGCAGGATCACGCATATTCATATTTGAAGATGACATATCAATTTTGGCGCGCAGAGTTTTTGCGCCGTCGGGAAATTCTCCGTTTTTCATTCTCTCGAAAAGTTCAAGATTTTCCTCAACGCTTCTGTTTCTGTACGGACTTTCGGTTCCCGGTGTTGTCAGTGTGCCTCTGTATTCTCTCATCTGTTCGGATGTAAGGTCGCATACATATGCTTTGCCCGCCTTGATAAGCTTTACAGCATATTCATAGCATTTATCAAAATAGTCGGAGCCGTAAAATATGCCTCCGTTAGGCTCACAACCAAGCCACTTCAAATCCTCGTAAATACTCTCAACATATTCATTGTCCTCTTTAGAGGGGTTTGTATCATCGTAACGAAGATTGAAAAGACCGCCGTATTTTTTCGCCGTTGTATAGTTAATCCATATAGCCTTAGCTGAGCCGATATGAAGGTAGCCGTTAGGTTCGGGCGGAAATCTTGTGTGAATTTTTAAATCGGGATTATTTTTTAAATCCTCATCAATGATATCATGAATAAAATTATTCTTTATTTCTTCCATTACCTTTGTTCAATTCCTTATATATTTTAAATTTTAATAGATCTAACAGTTGTCGGCTCACCGTGACCGGGATATAATATCAGGCTTTCGTCAAGAGAAAGTATCTTTCTTATTGAGGACTGAAGTTTAAAATAATCACCACCGGGAAAATCCGTCCTTCCGACAGAAGTTGCGGAAAACACCGTGTCTCCGACAAAAATGCATCCGTCTCCCAAAAGTGATATAGAGCCCTCTGTGTGTCCCGGTGTCTCAATGACCTTCAAGCGTGAGTTGCCAAACTCAATCACATCGCCGTCACAAACAGCTTTGTACGGGCCGAAATAACCGTCATCACGCCCCAGAAAAGGTTTGTATAGATTGTAATCCGAATTTACCAAAGAAAAAGAATCGTTTTTCCCGACTATAATCTCACACTCGGTTTTTTGTTCCCAATCGTTAACATAAAGCATATGATCAAAATGAGCATGAGTGAGGATAACATACTTAATTTTTAAAGACTTGTCTTTTAAACTGCCGTAAACTGTTTTATAATCAACGGCAGGGTCAATAATAACACCCTCAGAGCCGCATCGGCATAAATAAGTATTGGAGCCAAAATATTCCTTTGGCGAAAATGAAAAAACTTCCATACACATCTCCTAAAATCCCTATAAGTATAACATATTTTTTAAAAAAACTCAATACTTTTAAAATATTTTGTAAGTAAAATAATAACCAAAAAGAATAATTTAAGCCATGTAAATAAAAAGAAAAAAATTTGAAAAAAAGTATTGACAAACGAAAAAATGTATGGTATAATGATAGGGCTTGTGAGACAAGTCAAATATGCGAGTGTAGTTCAATGGTAGAATTCCAGCCTTCCAAGCTGGTCGCGTGGGTTCGATTCCCATCACTCGCTCCAATTGCGCCCATAGCTCAGTGGATAGAGTGCCCGGCTACGAACCGGTAGGTCGAAGGTTCGAATCCTCCTGGGCGCGCCATCTAAGAAAAAACCGTCGATAGCGACGGTTTTTTCCGTTATATGTGATGTGCGATTACTTACAACTATAAAACATGTTCTCTAATAAAATAAACATCAGACATCTTGTTTTTAATGTAATAATTCAGAGTTTTGAAAATTTACCGACGGATTGATATAATATTTTATTGAGCGGTCTGATTTCAAATAGTTTTTATAAATTTATTATTCTGCCTTAATTTATTTTGTTTATTTTTAAAAAATCCCCTGTTCCTTATTCTTACAGGGGATATTTTTATTTGTTTGAAAAATTATTTAACAACGATATTAATTATCTTACCCGGAACTACAATTTCTTTAACTATTGTTTTTCCTTCAATACCGCTTGATATTTTGTCATCCTTCTTTACTATTTCCAAAATATCCTCTTTTGAAGCTTCACGGGGTATCTGCATAACACATCTTACTTTTCCGTTAATCTGAACAGGCATTTCAACAGTGTCATCAATAGTTTTACTCTCATCATACTCAGGCCACTGTGCAAGTGATATAATATCTGAGTTGCCGAGACGCGAATTGATCTCCTCTGCAATATGCGGTGCAAAAGGTGAAAGGAGCTTAGCAAACAGTAAAAGTTCATCCTTTGTGATTTTACCGTTGTCATAAATCGTGTTAAGTGTTCCCATCATTGCCGCAATAGCGGTATTAAACTTCATTGTGTCGATATCGTTTGTAACCTTCTTGATAAGTTTATGGAGATCTTTCTCAAGTTCTTTTGTAAAGCCTGTACCTTCAACCATATCAAGCAAATTATAAACTCTCTCAAGAAATCTCTTACATCCCTTGATAGACTGCGTATTCCAAGGAGCAGACTGCTCAAAATCTCCGATAAACATCTCATAAAGGCGCATAGTATCAGCACCGTAATCATTGATGATATCGTCGGGATTAATTACATTGCCGCGGGATTTTGACATCTTCTCACCGTTCTCACCGAGAATCATACCGTGGCTTGTACGCTTAAGATACGGTTCTTTACAAGGAACAATATCTATGTCATAAAGGAATTTAGACCAAAATCTTGAGTAAAGCAAGTGCAAAGTTGTATGCTCCATACCGCCGTTATACCAATCAACAGGCATCCAATACTTGAGAGCCTCGGCAGATGCGAGCTCCTTATCGTTATCCGGGTCACAGTATCTGAGGAAGTACCATGATGAACCTGCCCACTGCGGCATTGTATCTGTTTCTCTCTCTGCTTTACCGCCGCACTGAGGGCATTTGCAGTTAACCCAATCTGTCATAAGCGAAAGCGGAGACTCTCCGTTTTCGGTAGGCTCGTAAGAATCAACATCCGGAAGTTTTACAGGCAGCTCCGACTCAGGTATTGCAACCCAGCCGCACTTTTCACACTTAACAAGCGGAATAGGCTCTCCCCAATATCTCTGACGGGAGAACACCCAGTCTCTGAGCTTGAAATTAACCTTTTCTTTTCCTATTCCCTTGCTCTCAAGGAATTTTATCATTTCAGCCTTTGCGGCTTCAACTTCAAGTCCGTTCAAAAATCCAGAGTTTACAAGCTTGCCTGTCTCAACATCAACGAACGCCGCCTCTTCAACATTACCGCCCGCAACAACCTCAATTATAGGCAAATTGAATTTTTTGGCAAACTCCCAGTCTCTCTCATCATGAGCCGGAACCGCCATAATCGCGCCTGTTCCGTAACCGCTGAGTACATAATCTGAAATAAATATCGGAATTTCTTTTCCGGTAGCGGGATTTATCGCTCTTACGCCTTTAAGCTCAACACCTGTTTTTTCTTTTACAAGTTCAGTTCTCTCAAAGTCGCTCTTCTTGGAAGCCTGAAGCTTATATGCTTCAATTTCATCATAATTCTGAAGAAGATCTTTCCACTTTACAATAAGTTCATGCTCCGGTGCAATAACCATATATGTAGCACCGAAGAGCGTATCGCATCTTGTAGTATAAACGCGAAGTTTGTCATTTGCTGTTGTCTCAAAATCAATCTCCGCACCTTTTGATTTACCTATCCAGTTTTTCTGCTGTGTCTTAACTCTCTCAATAAAATCAAGACCGTCAAGGTCGGAAATAAGTCTGTCGGCATACTCCGTAATCTTAAGCATCCACTGGCTCTTTACTTTTCTGATAACCTCCGAGCCGCATCTCTCACAAACGCCGTTGACTACCTCTTCATTTGCAAGGACAACTTTGCAGGATGTACAGAAGTTAACAGCCATCTCTTTTTTGTATGCAAGTCCCTTTTTAAACAGCTGAATAAATATCCACTGTGTCCATTTGTAGTACTCGGGAGATGTTGTATTTATCTCTCTTGACCAGTCAAACGAAAGACCCAGTGCTTTGAGCTGGGATTTAAACCTTGCAACATTTCTTTCTGTAACAATTCTCGGATGAATTTTATTTTTTATAGCATAGTTTTCAGTAGGAAGACCGAAAGCATCCCAACCCATCGGAAAGAGGACATTATAGCCCTGCATTCTTTTCTTTCTTGAGACAATATCAAGAGCTGTATAAGGACGCGGATGTCCTACATGCAGTCCCTGTCCCGAGGGATACGGGAACTCAACAAGTGCATAATATTTGGGAAGCGTGAAGTCCTGTTTTGCTCTGAAAGCATTTAATTCGTCCCATTTCTTCTGCCATTTACCTTCAATGTTTTTGTAATCGTATAACATTTTAATCTTCCTTTGCTGTGTTTATCTGAAATTTTTTATCTACTTCTTCAACTATATCTGATATATCAACAAGATATTCTTCTTTGATGAGGCGGTCAAATTTATAAAAATCTCTCGATTCCCTGTCAAAAATATTGACAATAACATCTCCGAAGTCAACAAGTATCCACGAATTACCGCTCCTGCCCTCAACTCGCAGAGCATCTCTTCCGTTCTCACTCATCTTTTCAAGAATATCATCGGCAAGAGATGAAACATGACTGTTTGATTTACCCGTCACATTGATATAGTAATCTGTAATCGGATTATCTTCACCGACATTAAACATTTTTATATCCAAACCGCTTTTTTCAACGAGCAAGGCAGTTATCGCTCTTGCTAATTTTTCAGCGCCTGTATTATCAGAAATCACATTTGAATTTTCCTGCATTTAATTTACCCCATAAATTACAACTTATAGTTTATATTTTATCAATAATTGAATTTCTTGTCAATATTGATTTTACACAAATAACTTTATTCTTTTTAATCAGATTGAGTATTGTTTCGTCTATAGATTTGAGTACGGCTCTGTGAAGCACCGTGATATTGTTCCGGGTGTCACCGTCCCTCATGTTTTCAAAGACGAATTTACGCAAATTTACACAACTGTCATAAGTTCTGCCGTCTTCAATATAATCCGCAATAAAAATTACTTCGTCAAAAACCGACATATCGGGACTGCCTACCGTATGTTTTTCGACCGCCGACAAAACATCCTCTGTGGCAAACTCGGAAAAGTATTTTTTAATGTATATCGGCGCCGAATATGAGTGAAGTATCGGCGTATTTTTTAAATCGCTATCTGAAATCTCACCGCCGGATTTAATTAGCAAATCTATATGCCATGCGTCTTCAAATTCCTTTGTAATATCATGAAGCATTGCCGCTGCCTCTATAAGGTCCAAATCCTCTATACCGACCAGTTTGGCAAGTTTTATGGCACACGCTTTTACACCAAGTGTATGTGCGTATCTTTTTTCGGATAAGCGAGCCTTAATGTCAGCGTCAAGCTGCCGTAAACTGTCTATTTTGAACATAACGCCTCTTTATATTAACTCTATCTTCTTTTTCTTCTCTGACTCTTTATACAAAACAAACTTATTTCCAACGCACTGCACAACATCGCATCCGACAGCCTTACTGATTTCTTCAGCAGCCTTGCGCGCAGTGTAACCGCTGTTTTCAAGCACCTTTGCTTTAATAAGTTCTCTCGCTTCAAGTGCGTCTCTAATCTGTAAACATGCATTTTCGCCGATACCGCCTTTTCCTATCTGAAAGATAGTATCTATATTTTGTGCCAGAGATCTCAGATATGCCCTTTGTTTACTTGTCAGCATTATTCGTCCCTTTCAAACAAAGCCTTTGTAAATTCGTCTGCATTAAAAGGCTTCATATCGTCTATTTTTTCGCCTATACCTATGAATTTAACGGGAATACCGAGTATCTTCTTTATCGAAAATACTATTCCGCCTTTAGCAGTTCCGTCAAGTTTTGTAAGAACAAGACCTGTAATTTTTGACGCCTCTTTAAATTCTTTTGCCTGCATAACGGCATTCTGTCCTGTTGTTGCATCAAGAACGAGAAGAGTCTCTTTACTTGCCTGCGGAAGTTCTCTGTTTATAACTCTGTCTATTTTTGCAAGCTCATCCATAAGGTTTTTCTTATTGTGAA
The DNA here is from genome assembly GCA_944384515.1 of uncultured Clostridia bacterium. Taxonomy (GTDB): domain Bacteria; phylum Bacillota; class Clostridia; order Oscillospirales; family CAG-272; genus UBA1740. Next base: position 14,332 of record CALWTU010000078.1, on the reverse strand, counting down.
GTCTGCCAGCTGTGTCAATAATCAGACAGTCTGCTTTCTTGCTCTTTGCGGAGTTTATCGCATCAAAAACAACCGAAGCCGGGTCTGCTCCCGCACCTTGTTTTACAATGTCAACTCCGGCTCTATCACACCATACGGTAAGCTGTTCAGCCGCTGCGGCACGGAAAGTATCCGCCGCCGCAACAATGACCTTTTTGCCCTGAGATTTCAGTTCTGCCGAAATTTTTCCTATCGAAGTTGTCTTTCCAACACCGTTTACACCTATCACAAGTATAACGGATGGCTTAGTATCAAGATGCAGAGGTTCATGATCACCAATCATTTCCTTTAGCATATCAAAAAGAATTGATTTAACCTCTTCCGGTTCTTTTACCTTGCTGTCAATTACTTTTTCTCTGAGGCTATCCAAAATTTCCTCTGTAGTGTCAACACCCATATCAGCAGAAATTAAAAGTTCCTCTAATTCGTCGAACAACTCCTCGTCTACCTTGCGGTATTTTTTAAAAAGATTATCTATTTTTCCAACGATTGCCGCCTTCGTTTTCAGCAATCCGCTTTTTAGTTTATCAAAGAACCCCATCTAAAAGTTCCCTCTGCTTTCCTTCTATTTCGTTTACATTAAGTTCTATTGCCTGCGAAATACCTCTCTGAGGCATCGTGACACCGTACAGTCTGTCGCCTACCTCCATGGTTCCGCGGCGGTGTGTTATAAGTATAAACTGTGTTCCGTCATCAAACTTTTTGATATATTCGCCGAACCTGAATACGTTAACTTCATCGAGTGCCGCCTCAATTTCATCAAGTATACAGAAAGGCGTTGGATTTACTTTCAAAATTGCAAACAACAGCGCAATTGCTACAAAAGACTGCTCGCCTCCTGAAAGGAGCGAAAGACTTTTAATAATTTTTCCAGGAGGAGCCGCTTTAATTTCAATACCGGATGTAAGTATATCTTCAGGCTCCGTAAGAGAAAGCTCCGCATTTCCGCCGCCGAAAAGCTCTTTGAATGTAATTCCGAAATTCTTATTGATAGACTCAAACGCAGTAATGAAACTTGTCCTCATCTCATTTTCAAGACGGGAAATTATACCTGTAAGTTCATCATAAGAGTTTGTCAGGTCAACATACTGAGTATTGAGTTCGTCATACTTAGTTTTAATTTCGGCATACTCCTCAATTGCATTTGGGTTATAGCTGCCGAGAGAGCGCAGTTTTGCCTTGCAGGACGCCTGCAGCTGTCCGATTTCCTCTCTGTTTTCTTCGGTTACAGGCGGATAATTCAAATCAACAGCATCCTGGTAAGTCATCTCGTAGTCATCCCAAAGCTGTGAACCCAATTTATCCTGCTTTTCACAAAGCTGCAAGTATTTATTTTCATTTTTAAGCGACGCTTCATAAAAGGCATTGCGGTCACTGTTTTTCATCTTGGTCTTGTTTCTGACCTCGGTAAGCTCTTTTTCGAACTCATCAGCACCGCTCTCAACCTCTTTACGCTGCATATAAAGCATATCTCGGTGATTTTCAAGCTCTTTGTACTTGTTTCTGTTTTCAACCTTGATACTGTCGTAATTGTCCCTTTTTGAAACAAGTTCATCTATCTTGTTATTCTGAGCTTCACACTCGCTGTCAAGCTCATTTATTCTTGCATTTATATTATCAATATATACTGAAACAGCGTCAATATCTTTTCTTACTTCGATAATTTTTATGTATTCTTCATTAGCCTTTGACAAAAGCTCATCATGCTTTTCATCGAGCACACCCGCATCGGCGCCTTTCTCAATACGGAAGTTCTTTAAAGCGGTAGCACGCTCTACGGCTGCATTATAATCCTCGGTCAAAGAAATAATTTCTTCATCCGCTCTTGAATTATTGCCTTTTATGCTTTCATACTGAAGAACATAATTACGAATAAGATTTTCATTCGCCTCATACTTCGCGTTCGCATTGTCAAACGAGGACTGCTGAGCTCTTGAAAGAGAAAGTAAAATTTCTTTCTCCTGCTCATTGTTTTTAACCTCATCTGTCAGCGAAACAAGCTCAGAATTTATTTTTCCGATAGCTTCGCTGTCTTTTTTAATTTTATCGGTCAAGTCTTCTGCTCTGTCTTTTAACTCAGATATTTCGGTTTGTCTTGAAAGAACACCGCTGTCCTTTTTTACACTACCTCCGGTATATGAACCGCTGGCGTTAATAACCTGTCCGTCAAGAGTAACTATTTTTACTTTATGCTGCAGTTTTTTAGCAGCCTCAGTGGCATTGTTAAGGTTATCAAAAATAACTGTTCTCAGAAGCAGCATTTCCACAACAGTCTTGAACTTGCTGTCAAAATCAACGAGCCTGTCAGCACGGTCAATATAACCGTAAAGCTTCGCCGCCTGTCTTATCTCATCCGTCTCAAATGTCTGTCTTATAGCCGTTATCGGGTAAAAAGTGGCTCTGCCCGCTTTTGCTCTTTGCAGTGCAAAAATAGCCGCTTTTGCCATCTCCTCATTATCGACAACAATATGCTGCAAACTTGCGCCAAGCGCTGTCTCGATAGCTGTTATATACTGTTTTTCAACATTTATCAGTGAAGAAAGAGGACCGTAAATCTTTCCGGAACCATTGATATTTCCGTTTTGATATTCACGCATTACAAACTTAATGCTATCTGCAAAGCCGTCGAAATGGTCATTCATCCTTTGCAGTGCATCGGCCTTTTGGAGTGCAATGTCACGGTCCAAAGTGTTTTTATTTAAAATAGATGTTATCTCATCTTTTTTCTGCTTTAAATTATCTATCTGAATATTAAGTTCTTCAATGATTTTTTCCTTTTGAGAAATATTATTTTCAAATTCAGACAGATTTTCCGCACACCTGTCGGCATCCTCTTTAAGTTTTACACTCTCGGCTTTGTATTTGTCTATTTCATTTTGAATATCAATTGACTTTGTGCTGTCGCTGTCAACGGTCTTCTTCAAAACATCTATCTTAACCTTAAGGTCGGATATAAGATTTTCTTCAATTGTCAAATCGTCAAGTGCATCCTTAAGCTCGGAATTTAATTTTTCAAATTGCCGCTTTACGGAATCTGCCTCTGCAAGTATTTCAAGTCTGCTGTCCTCAATTTCCTTGACTTTTCCGGAAAAAGCTGCATGTTTGTTATCATATTCACGTCTGTTCTCAAGAAGGTTTGCCTTGCTCTCTTCAATTTCTGCGATACGGTTACGGCACTCCTCAATTCTCTCCCTCGAATATCTGAAGTTTGTATCAGCCATATTCATATCGTTGTCGAGCTGATAGAGTTTGTTTTCAGTTTCACGGATCTCGTTGATAAGTTTTTCGGAAACAGCTCTGTTCTCACTTGATTTTTCAAACAAAGTAGCTTCCTGCTTTGATAAGTCAAGTATAGCCTGATCTACAATTTCAAGTTCGTGCTTTGAGAGTTTCCACACGTTCTCCGCAGTCTCTATATCTTCTCTGATTTTCTTTGTGTCGTAAAGCCAAAGCGAAACATCAGCCCGCTTCTTTTCCTCATATATCGCAAGTCCTTTCCTTGCCTTTTCCGCTTCCTTTTCAAGCGGAATAACCTGACTTTCAAGAACAGAAAGTATATCTTTTACACGGTCAAGATTATCCTGGGTCGCTTTCAGTTTTCTTTCGGATTCTTCTTTTCTGTGTCTGTATTTAGATATACCGGCGGCCTCTTCGAAAATCTGCCGTCTGTCATCACTCTTTTTTGAGATAATCTCCGCAATTTTACCCTGACCGATAATCGAATATCCTTCTCGTCCGACACCTGTATTCATGAAAAGCTCGTATATATCTCTGAGTCTTTTAGGCTGACGGTTTATTAAATATTCACTCTCGCCCGTTCTGAAATAACGCCTTGTAACAGTAACCTCATCAAACTCCGAATCAAGTCTGTTTTCGGGGTCAGAGTTATCAAATGTGACGGAAACTTCCGCAAAACCCATGGGCCTTCTGTCATCAGTACCGCCGAAAATAACATCCTCCATCTTTGTTCCTCGGATATTACGGCTTGACAGCTCACCCAGAACCCATCGCATGGCATCAGAGATATTTGATTTTCCGCTTCCGTTCGGTCCCACAATAACTGTTGCTCCACGCTCAAATGTAAGCACTGTTCTGTTGGGAAATGATTTAAAACCATGTAATTCTAACGACTTTAAAAACATTTTTACTTCCTTTCTCTTAAGCCGACTGATACCTCTAATTCATTCAGATTTTCTGTTTCTATAAATGAAATATCTTGAGGCGAAAATATATCCGTCAATTTTTTCTTGTTAATTTTATTTTGACCTATCGCTTTAGATAAACTGCCTTTCGATACAAAAATAAGCAGATTATCTCCCTTTTTGGGATTAAGCTTTGACACTTCTTCTTTAATTATATTAAAATAAACTCTGTTTATTACAAGTTCACCGAGAGCAGGATGATTCGGCCCTCCGTAATATGTACTCTCATCCGCTAAGTTTTCCGATGCGCAAAGTCCGACTCTTATAACATTAACATGCGCCTTACGAAATCTTTCATAGATAACGGCACTTCTTTCAATCGCATCTTCTAACTGTAAAGGCGTGTATTTTCCTGCCATTGCAAGCTCACACAACTCAGTGTTGCGAAAGACCACTGTCGGATATATGCGTGCACCCTTTGCGGATTTTGAAATTATAAAATCGCACGTCTTAATTTCGCTCTCCAAAGTTGACCCCGGCAATCCAATCATCATTTGTCCGACAAGTTCAAACCCATAATCAATAATCATCCGACAGGCTCTGTCCTCATCAAGAAAAGAATGCCCGCGTTTTGTCTTATTCAAAACATCCTCGTCTACCGACTGCAAGCCAAGCTCAATAGCCCGCACTCCGTACTTCTTTAAAACTGTGAGAATATCTTCATTTATATAATCCGGCCTCGTTGAGCATCTTACAGAGGTGACTTTACCGCACTTTATATACTCGTACGCAATCTCAAGCAGACTGATCATAAGATTATAATCAATGCCGGTAAAAGAGCCGCCAAAAAAAGCTATTTCAACCTCTGTACCGTCTCTCACCGTAGCTAAAGCATCGTCAATTATCCTTCTGACATTTGAAATATCAAATTCACACACGCCGGAAATAGTCCTTTGATTACAGAACACACACATATTTTTACACCCCAGGTGTGGTATAAAAATCGGTATATTAACATGATTTTTCATAAAGTTACCCCAAAGAGTTTGAGTGCCTGCTTTGCAGCCTGCATTTCCGCCTGTTTTTTGCTGTTGGAATTGCCTTTGCCGACAAGATTATTATTCACAAAAACTCCGACGCAAAATGTCTTATTATGTTCAGGTCCGACCTGCTCAAGAACTCTGTATTCCAAAGTGGATTCGCCGTCTTTTTCAATTAACTCTTGAAGAGCAGACTTATAATCTCCTTTTTGCATCCTTACAGCGTTTTCAAACTCGCTTTCAAAAAGTTTAAGGATTACTTTTTTGTAAAAATCACTGTCCCTGGAATCAAGATATACGGCACAAAACAGCGCTTCTATTGCGTCACAAAGTATCTTGGGACGCTTTCTGCACTCAGAAGACTCCTCGCCTCTTCCAAGGTGAATAAAACTTCCGAGTTCTATACTCTCGGCAATTTTAGCCAGTGTTTTTTCGCAAACAAGATACTGACGCATCTTGGTAAGCTCGCCCTCTGTTTGGTTCTGAAAATTGTCATACAAGTGTTCAGATATAACCGTCTCAAGGATACTGTCACCTAAAAACTCAAGCCTCTCGTTTGACAGATAATTATTACCTAAAGATTTCTGCTCGTTTGCATATGAAGAATGGGTAAGAGCTGTATCCAAAAGTTTTATATTTTTAAATTGATAATTGATTTTTTTCTGAAGTTCAAATATATTTCTTCCGATTCCCATTTCTCACCCCTAAAATTAGTTATACCTCTGCCTGTCCGTACTGTTTTTCAGCGTCAGCCAGAATTTTCTTCTCGTCATAATCTGCCGCAAAAATAGCAATATCGTTATTTATACCCGTCTTGACAAAATTTATTGCCTGTCTTACGGCATTTTTAATTGCTTTTGCGTCGGATGAACCGTGTGCCTTAAGTACCGGCTTTGAAATACCGAGAAGCGGCGCTCCGCCGTGCTCGGAAGAATCAAATCTGTGCTTTATATCCTTGATTTTTTCTTTCATGGTAAGCGCAGAAACTTTTGTGGCTAAATTAGTATAGAACAAATCCTTTACAAGATTTAGCATAAACTTACCCATTCCTTCAACGCTCTTAAGGAATATGTTACCCGTATATCCGTCGGTAACAAGCACATCGCAAATGTTGAACGGAACCTCTTTAGACTCAACATTTCCGACAAATTCAAGTCCACTCTCGCTAAGCACCTGATATGACTCAACCTGAAGCGAATTACCCTTGTTATACTCTGTACCGTTATTGAGCTGGCCGACTCTCGGACGGTCTATTCCGTATATCTTCTCCATATATTTTGCGCCCATAAACGCAAACTGCAAAATATTGTCGGAAGTTACAACAAGGTTAGCTCCGGAGTCCATAAGCAAAACAGGGTTTGCAAGCGGGAGCACCGTTGCAATAGCAGCTCTGTTGATACCCATAATTCTCTTTACAATAAGCGTTGCTCCGGTTATAAGTGCACCGGTATTACCGGCACTTACAAACGCATCGACCTCACCGTTGGCAAGCATCTTCAGACCGATACTCATCGAACTGTCACGCTTTTCTCTGACAACGCACATCGGCTTATCTTCCATGGTGATGACCGATTTTGCATTTACAATTGTTATTCCTTGCAAATTAATGTCATACTGCACCGCAATATTTGAAATAATATTTTCATCGCCGACAATATATATTTCCTCATTAAATTCACGGGCAGCCATTTCCGCGCCTTTTATCATCTCAAGCGGTGCATGGTCTCCGCTCATAATATCAATTAGAATCTTCATAGTTGTTCAGAAAAATATAATCGGACATAATAACGGAAAGAGCTCTCTCCGCATACGCCTCATATCTGTTTTTCTTTCCTCCTTTTACCTTTTTGTTAAGTGGAGCAATTATACCGAAATTAGCATTCATAGGTTGGAAAATTGAGCTTATGCCGCCCTCGCTTACATAATGAGACAAAGCTCCGATCTGTGTTTCTTTACTGAAAACCACAGCCTCCTGTCCCATCGCTAATCTTGCGGCATTTATACCGGCAACAAAGCCCGAACTCACCGATTCAATATATCCCTCAACGCCTGTCATCTGCCCTGCAAAAAACAAATTAGGACGGTTTATAACCGAGTATATCGGGGTAAGGAATCCCGGTGAATTAAGATAAGTATTTCTGTGCATTACGCCGTATCTGAAAAACTCGGCGTTTTCAAGTCCGGGAATAAGCCTGAACACTCTCCGCTGTTCGGGAAATGTCAGATGTGTTTGAAATCCTACAATGTTGTACATTGTCCCTTCTTTGTTTTCACGGCGCAGCTGAACGGTTGCATACGCATCTTCGCCGGTAGTCGGTAAAGGGAGTCCGACCGGCTTCATGGGACCGAATCTTAAAGTGTCGTATCCCCGTTTTGCCATTACCTCAACAGGCATACAGCCTTCAAAGACCGTAATATCCTCCTGAGATTTTTTATCAAATTCTTTTAAATCGGCACACTCTGCATTAATGAGTGCGTTGTAAAATATATCATACTCTTCTTTAGTCATAGGACAGTTGAGATAATCCTCAGGATTGCCTTTGCCGTATCTTGAAGCGTAATACGCCTTTTCCATATCAACCGAAGAAAAATCGATTATAGGCGCTGCAGCATCAAAAAAGTGAAGCTGTGCTCCGCCGGTTAATTTTCTGATACTCTCTGCCAAAGGCTCGGATGTCAGAGGTCCGGATGCACATACAACAATTTTCCCCTCGGATATTTTATCAATGTCGGAAATCTCTTCGTTTATTACCGTAATATTCGGGTGGTTCTTTATTTTCTCAGTAATATATTTGCTGAACTGCTCACGGTTTACCGCCAAGGCACTGCCCGCCGGAACCTGTGTTTGATATGAAGCTTCCATAACCAAAGAATTCAAAAGTTTAAGCTCCGCCTTCAAAAGACCGATTGCGGAATTTGTCTGATTTGACCTGAGAGAATTCGAGCACACGAGCTCGGCAAAATTCTCGCTGTGATGTGCGGGAGAAAACTTTTTGGGTTTCATTTCGTAAAGCGTTACCTTAACGCCTCTGACTGCCGCCTGATACGCCGCCTCACATCCTGCAAGACCTGCACCGATAACTATTATTTCCGATTTGCCGTTTATCATTCTATCACCGTCATCTCTTGATCTCTTTTGTAATCACAGTTTTTCGATTTGCATATAACCTGTTTACGGCTTTTTCTGTAATAAAGCATACCCGAACATACGGGACATTTTTCATTAAGCGGCATATCCCATGAGGAAAAATCACATTCCGGATAATTTTCACAGCTGTAATATACAGAATTTCTCTTGCCGTGATGCGCCAGTATTCTCTTACCGCACTTAGGACATTTTACGCCTGTATCTATTTCTTTTTGCTTCGTAAATTTACACTCGGGATAATTTGCGCACGCATAAAAAATGCCGTATTTACCTTTTCTGACAACCATATCTCCTCCGCAAAGCTCGCACTTAAACGGAGCAATTTCAAGTTTTGGCTCGGTTTGTTCAATCACTTTTCCGTCGCTGTCAACCGCCTTGGTATTCCTGCATTTCGGATAAGCCGAACATGCAAGAAATCTACCGAATCTTCCGGTTTTATATACCATCTTCTCGCCGCATTTTTCACAGATAATATCACTCTCTTCAAAAGTCGGGAAAATATCATTCCATGGAGCAATGTTCTCTGCCGTATCGAGTTCTTTTTTGAAATTCTCGTAAAAGCCGGAAATAACGCCCAAAATCGTATTGTCACGGTTTTCAATCGAGTCAAGTTTATCCTCCATCGAAGCCGTAAATTCATAGTCAACAATTTCAGGAAAATACTCATTCATAAATTTCGTGGTAATTTTTCCGAGTTCTGTTGCAACAAGGCTCTTGCCTTCTCTTTTAACATAGTTTCTTGATATAATTATAGAAATTATGGGCGCATATGTTGACGGCCTGCCTATACCGTTTTCCTCTAGGAATTTAATCAAAGAAGCCTCTGTATATCTTGCGGGCGGTTCGGTAAAGTGCTGCGTCTTGATAATATCTGAAAGTTTTAAACTGTCATACTTTTTTACATTGGGAAGTCTTGAGAGATTTATTTCATCCTCATTAACCTCCTCGTCAAGCAGGTTATAAATTGTCATATACCCCTTGCTCTTTACAACCTGACCGCTGACCTTAAAGAGATAACCCGAGTTATCTATATCAACAGAAACGGTGTCAAGAATGGCGGATGCCATCTGACTTGCCAAAAATCTGTCCCAAATCAATTTATATATTTTATACTGCTCGCCGGAGAGTATTTTTTTAACCTTATCCGGACGGATCTCCAGATTTGACGGGCGAATCGCTTCGTGAGCATCCTGTGAATTCGTGCTCGTCTTATAATTTCTTTCTTTTTGAGAAACAAACTCTTCGCCGTAATTTGACAAAATATAATTCTTTGCCGCCTCTTTTGCCATATCCGAAACTCTCGTTGAGTCTGTACGCATATATGTTATCAAGCCCTGAAATCCGCCGAACTCGGTACCGAGATTGATACCGTCATAAAGCTCCTGTGCGATCTTCATTATTTTCTGAGTCTGATAACCGAGTTTTTTTGATGCCTCCTGCTGTAATGTCGAGGTTATAAACGGTGGCGGCGGAGTCTTTTCTTTTTCGGTGTGGCGAACATTTATAACATTGAAGTTTCCGTGTTTTATAACATTTTCTATTTTTTCTGCGTCGGCTTTATTATTAAGTTTTATCTTTCCGTTTCTGTCACCGTAAAATCTAATTTTAAGCTGTTCGTTTAGCGGAGAGTTTACCAAAACATCAAGTGTCCAGTATTCCTGGGCAACAAAGTTAGCTATTTCCTCCTCTCGCTGTGTGATAATCTTTGTTGCGACAGACTGAACACGACCGCCGGACAGACCGCTTTTTATCTTTTTCCAAAGAATTTCCGAAAGGCTGAAACCTACAAGCCTGTCAAGAATTCTTCTTGCCTGCTGCGAATTAACAAGATCCATATTTATGGTGCGAGGATGTTTGATTGCAGATTTTACGGCAGATTTTGTTATTTCGTTGAAAGTAACGCGGCACGCACGGTCTTCAGGAATACCGAGCTGAGTTGCAATATGCCACGAAATCGCCTCTCCTTCACGGTCAGGGTCTGTCGCAAGAAAGATTTTCTTAGCATTTTTTGCTTCTGCTTTAAGCTGTTTAATAACATCTCCTTTGCCCCTGATGCTTATATAGTGAGGCTCAAAGTTGTTCTCAATATCAATACCTATACTGCTTTTAGGTAAATCTCTGATATGACCTTTAGATGCAATTACTTTATATCCTGAGCCTAAATATCCTTTTATTGTATTTGCTTTTGCTGGAGACTCAACAATAACTAAATTAGTCATAAAAATAACCTTTCTTTAAAGATTGCGCTTCACTCTATCGCCCGGCAGCATAACAATAAATCTCGATATTTCAAGTTTTAACAAACCTTTCATTACAAACGACAAATTCATCTCTGAATCAAGAAGACTGTCAACAGTACAGTCTCCCATAAGAGGAATTTTCTTATAAAGCGCTATTATTTTAGGATCAAAAGTCTCGGGGAGTTTATCGCTGTTATCTGTAACGGTCTGATTTTTCGTCAAATCGACAGCATTAGCTGCGGGCTTATTTGCGTTTTTCATATTTTTTCCCGGTTTAAATATGTTATCTCCCGGAGTAACACAACTAACTTTGTATTCGCAAAGCTTATTATGTATGTTTATTTTATTGTTTATTTGCAGTTTAAACGGATTCAGTTTGCCCGGATGAGTTTTATCAAAATCCGAAATAATATCATCCGCACTGATACAGAGTTTTGCTCCGTTTTGTATTAAAAGATTGCATGCCGCACTCTTTTTATTATCAACATTACCGGGCAATGCATAAACGGCTTTAGACTGCTCTTTTGCAAGTCTTGCTGTAATCATTGCTCCGCTTCTCTCACCGCCCTCTATTACGACGGTTGCATAAGAGAGTGCACTGATTATCCTGTTTCTTTGAGGAAAATTATATTTTTCCGGTTTGGTAGACGGAGGATACTCTGTCAGAATACATCCGTCTTTAACAATTTCTTTTGCAAGTGAAAGATGCTCCGCGGGATAACATATGTCAATTCCGCTGCCTAAAACAGCAATAGTAGGCTTTGAAGCGCTGAGCGCGCCTGCATGTGCAACACCGTCGACACCCACAGCCATTCCGGAAACTATGGTCGCTCCCGCACATGACAAATCGTAAGAAATATTAAAAGCATTGATAAGTCCGTAATTTGTCAGTCTTCGTGTACCTACAACAGAAATCATAAAGAGGGAGTCAAAATCAGGAAGTTTACCCCTGTAATAAAGTAAAACAGGCGGATTTTTAATTTCTCTCAAGCTGTTTGGATACTCTTTTTGAATGTAATAAACAATTCCTACTTTCTTATTGGTGCAAAAATCAAGAATTTTGCGTGAGTAGTCCAAATCCTTGTTAATAAGTCTCTCGTAATCCTTGGCTTTTGATGTGATAACCGAAGCAATTTCGTGATCGTCGAGTTCATAAATAGTTTTGGCAGATTGATATTTTTCAAAAAGTTTTTTGAAACTCTCTGTGCCGACCGCGCACGAAATTGATAACCAAATCCAGTAAATCAAATCCTCCATAAGTTACTCCTTGTTATTTTGTTCCCACATTATAACCGACGCGGCGACAGAGGCATTAAGTGACTCGGCATTGCTTGAAATAGGAATATAAACACTGCCGCTGCAAGCCTCGGATATATTCGTACTTATACCGTGCCCTTCATTCCCGATAATAAATATATCGTCTGCCCTCAAATCTATCTCTCGGATAGAACAAGCTCCCGGACGCAGCTCTGCGGCATAAACATTACGCCCAGAGTTTCTCAGCTGACCTATCATTGGCAAAAAGTCGGGTACTTTGGTTATTTTAACACGAAAAAGGCTGCCCATTGCGCTCCTTACGGTTTTTGGATTATATACATCTGCGCAATCTTCGGTTAAAATAATGTGTTCGCAACCAAATGCAACACAGCTTCTGATTACGGCACCGAGATTACCCGGATCACGAATCTGAAAAAGCATAATGCATCTTTCATTTTTGAGCAAAGAAAACTCTTCATTATTAATTATATACAAATCACGGAAAAAGTCAAGATATTTTATAATACAAATAATGCCCTGAGGTGCTTTTTCAGTAGAAATTTTACTGAAGGCATCATCGGAAAGTATATATACGGTTGTGTTATTAAGATTATATAATTTGTCAAAATCGTACAACTTTCTAATATATTTCTCTTTTTTGCTCTCCGCAATAATAATATCTGTTACATCAAGCTTTGCACAAATGGCTTCAAATGAAAGTTTTTCACCTTCAACTATAAACCGCCTTGACGCATCCCGGTCCTTTTTATTTACGAGCGAGGCTGCCCATTTAACAAATTTATTATTTCTGCTCGTAATTATATCCTTATTTATTAACATTTCATATTATTCCCCATGTTAGGTTTTATTTTCTGAAAACAAGTAATATTATGAATAATGAAGAATTTTATTTAGATTGAACTTATATTTCCGAGTTAAACAAAAATAAAAAACCCGATTGACCTTTATCGGAAAACCGGGTTTTGAAAATTAAAGAGCTGCCTTAGCCTTATCACAAATCTGTGCAAATGCCTCTTTATCGGAAACAGCTATTTCAGCAAGCATCTTACGGTTAAGATCAATACCGCAAACTTTAAGTCCGTGCATAAGAGTAGAATAGTTCATTCCGTTAACCTTAGCCTGAGCAGAAATTCTGGTGATCCAAAGTCTGCGGAAGTCTCTCTTCTTCATCTTGCGTCCTGCAAAAGCATAGTTGCCGCTCTTGAGAACTGCCTGTTTGGCCATCTTGAAGTGCTTGGATTTTGCACCCCAATAACCTTTTGCTGCTTTAAGAACACTCTTTCTTCTTTTACGCGTCATTATAGCGCCTTTAATTCTTGCCATCTTATCTAATCCTCCAAATTTTCTCTCTTTAACTTATCACTTCTGGATAAGTGTTCTGTAAGTAGGTGCAAAGCACTCGCTGAGAACAGCACCCTTACGAAGGTTTCTCTTGCGTTTAGCTGTCTTTAAACCAAGATTGTGACGATGATTGTTGTGAGACATCTTTACCTTGCCGCTACCTGTAAGAGAAAATCTCTTGGCAGACGCCTTATGTGTCTTAACTTTTCCCATAATAATTATATCTCCTTTTTGACGGGTAAAACCCTATTTATTAAATTAGCTTATTTTACTTCTTATCGCCCTTGACCGGTGCAACCGTGATAGACATATATCTTCCGTCAAGAACCGGTTTCTTCTCGGCAACTCCGACTCCTGCGAGAGACTGCTCGAATTTCTCGATAACCTCACGGCCGATATCCATATGAGACATCTCTCTTCCCTTGAAGCGTACAACCGCCTTAACTTTGTTTCCTTCTGCAAGAAATTTCTTAGCCTGATTTATTCTTGTATCAAAATCATGCTGTTCTATACGGCAAGAAAGCTGAATTTCCTTTATTTTAACAATTACCTGTTTCTTCTTGGCTTCCTTCTCTTTCTTGTTTCTTTCAAAACAGAACTTTCCGTAGTCTATAGCACGACATACAGGAGGCTGCGCCGTCGGAGCAATAAGAACAAGATCTACGCCGTTGTTATAAGCATATTTTCTCGCATCTTCAATTTTCATTACACCGAGAGGTTCATTCTGAGAACCTATTACCCTTACTTCGACAGCCTTAATTTCTTCATTGATTGGTAAATCCCTATTGTTGTTAGCGCTAATTGCTCTATACCTCCGAAAACAAAAAATGCATACAGAAATTCCGTACGCACAAAAAACCCATATATAAGAGTATTATTGACCATACGCACCCTTGTGGTATGGTGAGAACGGAAATTCTGCTTAATCAGAAGATTTGACTTCTTACTTTGTTATTATATCACTTTTATTCATTGTTGTCAATAGGTTTATTGTAATTTTCTGATATTTTTTATTTGTGAAAAAAACTTGTAAGTTGCCAAAGTAAATTCCCCTTTCAGCGAGGCAAGGGAGAAAAGGTGAAATTAGTCTGTCAAAGGTGTAAA
>CALWTU010000077.1 GCA_944384515.1 uncultured Clostridia bacterium | reverse complement strand
CGGCTGAAATACAGATAAAATACGAAGGATATATCAAAAGGGAGCTTCAGGAGGTCGAAAGACAGAAAAATCTTGAAGACAAGCGTCTGCCCTCTGACATAAACTACTCGGAAATTTTAGGACTGCGACTTGAGGCGGCGGAAAAACTCAATGCAATCCGCCCCCTGAATATCGGACAGGCATCAAGGATAAGCGGCGTCAGCCCCGCAGATATCAGCGTTCTGCTCATATACCTAAGCTCAAATAAGAACTCAAAATAGGCAGTTTAGCCCGCCCCGTGTAAAGTTTTATGCCGCACCGCACCCCACTCACGCATAAATGCGGTGTGCGCTACAGAAAAGTCATAAAATTAAAAGATTGGGTACCGCATCACACTCCCTTATAAATGCGGTGTTTGGAAATATAAATCAGTGCCCCCCGAGCCTAACGGTTCAAAGCTTTGGGCTGTCAAACTGTTTTGGGGCGGCGGATGAGCATTTGACGGACGGGAGCGTTTTGCATAAAGGACTTTTCTGTTTGGATGTGTAACATAATATCGCTCTTAACATATTCTGTTAACAGAGAAATTTTTCATAAGGGGAGAAAAATATGAAAATTCTGATTATACATCCGCCCAAATTTATTTCAAACATATTATCCAAAATTTTTAAGTTAAACAGTAAATAAAACCTCTTTAAATGCAAAGAATCGTTTACAATTTAAAAGCGCCGCATTAAGGCGCAACCGAAAATATAAGCGAGGCAGAAAATTCTGCCTCGCCGTTTCTTTTATTATAAATTGTTGGTTTCTTTTATCTGAAAATATCTAAAAATCGGTTGTTACCCTTATACTCATCTCATTTGTTTTGATATATGCAATCCCAAAGTGCATAATCACGGCATTATTGAAGATATTTGTATTCAAAACGGAGGAAAAACCGAGCCTTTTTGAATAAATTTGTGCCGAAAACGCAATATTTTATTAAGGTGCCGCCTTTTGAGGAGTTATAAAAAGCTATTTTTCGTACTTTAAGATGTCTGAGAGCAGTGCAAAAGAGACATATTTAATATCACGGGCGCACCGCAAGAGGCAGATTTTAAAAATCAAGTGAATTTAGCCTTGAGTTTTTTGTCGGTGCGCATCAGGAAGAACACAGCCGCCGCAAATGTCACCGCCTCGGCTATCGGCAGGCACACCCAGATTGCACCCGCACCGAACATTTTCGGCAGAGTAAATGCGAGCAATACCGGCAGGAGTATGCTCCTGAGCATTGAGACGATAAAGGACAGGCCGTTATGCAAAACAGACTGCAAATAATAGGTTGAGATAATGGCAATTCCGACAATCGGAAGGTGCAGGGAATACAGCCTTATAATATTCGGTCCGACCTCAAGCACCTCGGGGGTTACATCCATATATATTTTTAAAATCGCAGTCGGGAAGAGCTGTATGAAGATGAAGCATACGACTCCGAACACGGTGGAGCATATTGCCGCAATTTTAAGCGTTTTTGTGACACGGGGTATAAGTTTTGCACCGAAATTGGTTGAAGAGATGGGTTGCAGCGCCGTGCCGAAGGCATAGAAGAAGCAGTAAATCATAACAACCAACAGCGCCGCCACGCTGAATGCCGCAAGATGGTCTTCAGAGAGGTTTTTCATAATAAAATTGTTATATACTATTGTTGTTATACCGAAAGAGAGTTCAAGCAGCAGTGCGGAGGCACCGACCATAATGATTTTCCGGATTTTCTTGAGCGGAAAAGACACTTTTGTAAATTTAAGTTTGCATTTCTTGAAGAAGAAATAAGAGAGAGTAATGATGAACGCCGTCATCTGACCGGACGCTGTGGCGAGTCCCGCACCGTATATTCCGAGTCCGAGTCCGAAATCGAATACAAAGAGTATATCAAAGACTATGTTTACGACAGCTCCCGCAATTGTTGC
Organism: uncultured Clostridia bacterium; assembly: GCA_944384515.1. Lineage (GTDB taxonomy): Bacteria > Bacillota > Clostridia > Oscillospirales > CAG-272 > UBA1740. Next base: position 7,354 of record CALWTU010000077.1, on the reverse strand, counting down.
GGCAGTCGGCAATATGGGTTCGCCGTCGTTTCTGACAAATGTTGCAAGAGAGACGCAGACAGTCCAGCTCGGTGAGACAATCAGCATAGGTCTGCTGTACCGTTTGGCGGCTTCAAGCACTTCGCCCTCGGCGCCGAAAAGAATGAGAAGCTCCTCGTGAAAAATAAGGCAGAGGACATTAATAAGCACCGCCGCAGCTACCGTAAAAATCATCGCTGTTGTGAAAAACTCGTTTGAGGTTTTCATATCTCCCTGTCCACGGTGGTTGTTCATCAGCACCGAGCCTCCGAGCCCCGCCATAAGACCGAGGCAAGTCATTATGGACCAGAACGGGTTTACACAGGAGATAGCCGCCGTTCCTATCGGTCCCTCATACTGCCCGACGCATATCATGTCGACATTTGAATATATTGTTGTAATAAGCGTGCTTCCGAGGGCGGATATCAGAAATGTCGAATACAGTTTTTTCAGGTCGTCTTTTATGAGGTTCATCTCGTCTTGTACATGCCTTTCTTGTTTTTTGCTCTTTTTCAGCTAATTTTAAATTATACCATACCGCCGCTGTTTTGTCAATGCTCAACGGGTGTTCTTTTTCTTCGCTTTACGTTCGCTTTACGGCGACGGAGGAGCTTAAAACAGCAGTGAATTAACATTAAGGCGGAGTTTTGGGTCCGACGGGCGAGGGCGTGCAGAGTTTTTCGGATAAAGAGAGTTCGGCGGATAAAAAGGTGGCGGATAGTTTTTCGGTACCGCCTTCTTTCCGCTTACTGCATGAAACTGTAAATTTCTCCCTATTAGATAAATTAATATCATTTGTTGACAAAAAATTAATCGTATGTTATAATAACTTGTGGTAAAAAATACATTAAAATAAATATTTATGGTATAATCCATAAGAAAGGAAAGTATGGCATTATTTAAACTTGGTAATACTCATCTTCCTCACAGAAAAAAGACCGCATGCGTCGCGTCGGTAAGGCTTGGGAAGAAGGATATTGTCGTAAATATTCCGATGTCGATGCATATCGGTGCTGAATGCACACCGCTTGTCAAAGCGGGGGACAGCGTTTATGTCGGAACCATTATCGGAGACAGCAACGCCGCCGTCGGTGCGCCTGTACACTCTTCTGTTTCGGGAAAGGTTACGGGTATCGGCAGCATTCTCTCGATAAACGGAAGAAATGTTACTACCGTGACGATAGAGTCTGACGGACTTTTTACAAAGGATCCCTCTCTTTCTCCCGTCAAGGCGGAGAGCTTTGCAGATCTCTCCCGTGCGGCGAGAAACTCGGGACTTGTCGGTTTGGGAGGTGCGGGTTTTCCCACCGCCGTAAAGCTTGACGAAAAGAAAATTTCGCAGATTGATACTCTTCTCATTAACGCGGCGGAGTGCGAGCCGTATATCACATCCGATACGAGGACTATTATTGAAAACTCGGATACGCTCAAGGCGGCAATCGAGACTTTTCTCACTCTTTCGGGAGTTAAAAAATGCGTTATCGGAATAGAGAAAAACAAGCCTGAAGCCATAAAGCTGCTTTTGGAAAAGTTCTCGGGCTCTGAGAATGTCCTGATAAAAACGCTGCCGACTACTTACCCGCAGGGCGGCGAGAAGATGCTCATATACAACTGCCTCGGACGGATTGTGCCGGAGGGCGGGCTTCCCGCAGATGTCGGAGTCATAGTGCTCAATGTCACGACCTTGACCTATCTGCAAAAATATCTTGATACGGGCATGCCGCTTGTGGAAAAAACGGTTACCGTTGACGGCTCTGCGGTAGCGGAGGCAAAAAATATTACGGTGCCTATCGGATGCCGTGTGGGGGATGTAGTCAGCGAGTGCGGATGCGATTTTGAAAATACGGGCAAGATTATAATGGGCGGACCTATGATGGGAAATGCTCTTTACACGCTTGACTATCCGGTACTCAAAAACACAAACGCAATTCTTGCATTTGACAAAAAGGAGTCGGTAAAGCCGAAAGCAACGCCGTGTATTCACTGCGGAAGATGCGTCAGCACCTGTCCGATGGGGCTTAACCCCACGATATATGCCAAGGCTGTGGCCAAACCTATCGGCGAGGAGTCATATAATCTGCTTTTGGAGAGCAAAATCAATCTTTGCATTGAGTGCGGCTCATGCTCCTATGTGTGCCCCGCAAAGAGGCCGCTTGTCGAGAACAACCGCCTTGCAAAGGCAAACTGCCGCACATACCGTGAGAGAATGGAGTCTCTCAAAAAATAAGTTAAGAAGGCGCTTGTCCCCGTTTGGGGTAAGGTGCTGTCGTTTCGGTTTTCGGCGGCGTTTTGCCGTGCGGCTTTCGGAAAAGCCGTTTGCTTTTTAAAATCAAACTCTCAAAAGCTTTGCTGATTTAAGTTTAAGCTATTCATGAAAGAAAGGGAAAAAATATGAGTCAGTTTGCGGTTTCGTCATCTCCGCATATTCGCTCTGAGCTGACCACAAAAAGAATAATGCTTGATGTGGTGATAGCCCTGCTCCCCGCAGCGGTTGCAGGTACGGTTATATTCGGGTACAGAGCTCTAATTGTTTTAATCACTTGTGTTTGTACTGCGCTTCTCAGCGAGTACCTGTTTAATCTTGTTACAAAATCCGAGGTTACGATAACAGACTTTTCCGCTGTTGTGACGGGTCTTTTGCTCGGACTTAATCTGAGGGCGGATGTTCCGATATGGCAGGCGGTGCTTGGCACGGTCTTTGCCATTGTGGTTGTAAAGTGCCTCTTCGGCGGTCTCGGATGCAATTTTGCAAACCCCGCGATTGCGGCGAGGGTATTTTTGCTTGTCTCCTTTGCCGGAACGGTCGGCGGAGGAGCGGTTCCGATTGTAGGGGAAGAGCTTGAGCTTGTCAGCGGTGCAACTCCGCTGTCGGTTATCAAAAACGGCGGTGCGCTCCCATCTCTTAAAACCCTCTTTCTCGGAACATACGGTGGCGCTATCGGTGAGACATGCACTTTGGCGTTGCTTATCGGATTTATCTACCTTGTCATCAGGCGTGTTATAAATCCGCTTGTTCCCGCAGTTTATATCGGCACTGTATTTGTGCTCTTTCTCATTTCCGACTCGAGCTATATTTCGGCGCTCTATCAGGTGCTCTGCGGAGGACTTGTACTCGGTGCGGTGTTTATGGCGACGGATTATGTGACCTCTCCGATCACCCTCAGCGGCAAGCTGATTTTTGCGTTCGGATGCGGTCTTATCACATTCCTTATCAGGGCTTTCGGAAACTACCCTGAGGGAGTGAGCTTTGCAATTCTGTTTATGAATATTTTAACTCCGTTTATTGAAAAATGGACAAAATCCGTACCGCTTGGAGGTAGAGTAAAATGACAAAGAAAAATGTAATGCCCGTTGTCGTACTGTCCTCTATTGCTCTGGTGGTTGCGGCAGTGCTGGCGGTTGTCAACATGATATGTGCTCCTATAATCGAAAAGGCGGAAAACGAGGCTGTGGCAAAGTCGCTGCGTGAGGTCTTGCCGTGGATTGAGCTCAGCGAGGATCCTACCGTTCCGGACGGCGCTCCCGAAACCGTCAATGCGGTTTATAAGGATGCAAACAACAAGGGTTATGTTGTGACTCTCACAACTAAGGGTTATGCGGGCGATATTGACATCACGGTCGGTATTGACGAAAACGGCAAGGTCGTAAAGGCTCTTGTAACAAAGGAATCCGAGTCTCACGGCAAACCGGGTATGGACAGTTATACGGATAATTTTGCGGGCCTTGACTCGGACGGTGTTTTGAACTGCGAGCTTTTCAGCGGTGCAACCGTTACATCAACTGCGATAAGAGGCGCAATATACGATGCTCTTGTGGCTGTTGGTGCGGCAGACAAGGTTGAAGAGGGAGAGGGAGAAACTCTTCCGAGAACCGACGAAGAGCTTTTGAATCTGGCAGGCGAGCTTGTTTCGGAAAACAGCGGATTTACATCCGTTTCGGTTGAGGGTGCAGACCCGTCACTCAAGCGTGTATTCAAAGAAAAATCCGGACTTGGTGCTGCTATATATATTGTGACATATACGCAGTATAATCCTAAGGAATCCGAAATTCTGCTCCATATTGCCCCTGACGGAAAAATCGTATCCGCAAAGCTTCTCTCCGCATCTGTCGGAGGCGGACTTATTGCACCCGACCAGTCGTTTATCGACAAGTTTGTCGGCAAGGATTATGAGAGTATTGACGATGTTGAGCTTATTTCCTCGGTGACTTACACATCCGAAAATATAAGAAAATGCATCAAGAGTGCTGTTGAGTTTGTTGTTCCTCCTCTTCCGAGGACGGACGGTGAGCTTTTGAATTTGGGAAGCGAGCTTGTCGGCGGCGGCACCCTTACAAATATTACCCCCGAGACCACAGAGGATTTTGTAAAGAGAATCTACTCTGTTGACAAAGGCGGCTATGTGGTTTATATCGTCACCAAGACAGAGTACAATCCTCTCGAATCCGAAATTATGCTTTACCTGAGCGGCAGCCTTAAGATTGAAAAGGCAAAGCTTCTCTCCGCATCTGTCGGAGGCGGACTGGCGGCACCCGACCAGTCGTTTATTGATAAGTTTGTCGGAAAAGACAAGAATTCAGCGAGTGCAGTTGAGCTTGTATCTTCCGTTACCTACACATCCGCCAATATGAAACTCGGTATTGTAAATGCCATCTCGGATGTTGAAAAGGTTATGGTTTTGCCTGATACGGCGAGAATTGTGGGTATTTCCGTTCTGGCTGTATGCTTAGTTGCGGCTGTTATCGGCAGAGCTGTTTATGTAAGGAGGAGGAGAGTATGATGAAGGAAAAAAGACTGACTGTTTTCCTCAAGGGACTTATTTTGGAAAACCCCGTTCTGGTGCTTATACTCGGTACCTGTCCGACGCTTGCCCAGACGGGCAGTATGATAAACGCTCTGAGCATGGGACTTGCGGCAACGGTGGTTCTTGTCTGCTCAAACTCGGCTATCTCGGCGCTTCGCAGGATAATTCCGGATACGGTGAGAATTCCTTGCTATATCGTGATTATTGCGGCGTTTGTTACGGTTGTACAGCTTTTATTGCAGGCGTTTTTGCCGAGTATTTACGAGATGATGGGCGTGTATCTTGCGCTGATAGTAGTAAACTGTATTATTCTCGGCAGAGCAGAGATGTTTGCCAGAAAGCACGGCGTGCTCGACTCCGCAGTTGACGGACTCGGCATGGGACTCGGATTTCTGCTCGCGCTCTTTGCAATGGCATTTATCCGTGAGATTTTCGGTGCGGGAACATTCTTCGGACTTAAGATTCCGTTTCTTTACGATTACAGAATTCCGTTCCTTGTTGCCCCTCCCGGCGGCTTCCTTGTGTTCGGTATACTCATTGCGGTAATTGATGCACTCGGCGTTCGGCGCGGAAAAGAAAAGCGCAAGGAGTTCTCCTGCGAGGGCTGTCCCTCAAGAGCTGTCTGCAACAAGACCTTCTGCAACGAAAACATTGAGCTTGTCAACGAGGATGAACAAACTCCCCTCAACAAATCCGACGCTTTGAATTCTGAGAAAAAGGAGGGCGGAAAATAATGGAAGAGTTAAAGAGCTTAATTCTTATTCTGATGGGCGGCGTGCTTATTAACAACTATGTTTTGCAGCGCTTCCTCGGTATCTGCCCGTTCCTCGGCGTGTCGAAAAAGGTCGGACAGGCGACAGGTATGGGTGTTGCGGTTATATTCGTAATGCTCGTGGCTACTCTTGTTACATGGCCGGTTCAGACATTTATTCTTGACAGGTTCGGTCTCGGATATCTTCAGACAATAGTGTTTATTCTTATAATTGCGGCGCTCGTTCAGTTTGTCGAGATTATATTGAAAAGGTTTGTACCGGCGCTTTACAGATCTCTCGGCGTATATCTTCCGCTTATCACGACAAACTGTGCGGTTCTCGGCGTTACAATCAACAATATAACAGACGGTTATAATTTTGTTGAGTCCGTATTTTCGACTCTGGGCGTAGGACTCGGATTTCTGCTTGCGATGGTGCTGTTTGCAGGCGTGAGATCAAAGCTCGACAACGCACCTTGCCCCAAAGCAATGCAGGGGTTGCCTATCACTCTTATTTCGGCATCAATAGTTTCTCTGTCCTTTTACGGATTTTTGGGAATTGTTGAAAACATTCTGCTTTAAGGAGGAGAAAGTATGGATATACTCATTCCGATTGCATTATTGCTTCTTCTCGGTGCGGCGTGCGCCGCGCTTCTTACGCTGGCGTCGGTGTTTTTCGCCGTGAAAGAGGATAAGCGGGCGGCAGAGATCAGGGATTGCCTGCCGGGTGCCAACTGCGGTTCGTGCGGCTTTTCGGGCTGTGACGGATATGCAAAGGCACTCTCCGAGGGCAAAGAGACCAGGACCAATCTCTGCACTCCGGGCGGAGACGGAGTTGCCCGTGATATAGCGGAGATTCTCGGCACTTCTCCGAGCGAGGTTGAGGAGGTTGTGGCGTATGTTGCGTGCAACGGCTCCTGCCACCCCAAGGACAAGAAATTTATCTACGACGGACCTAAAACCTGCAAGGGAGCAAACACTCTCTATTCGGGAGACCGTTTCTGTACATTTGCGTGTCTCGGTTACGGCGACTGTGCCGCTGTCTGTCCGAGAGGGGCTATCAGCATTACCGAAAAGGGTGTTGCGGATATCGACCCGAGAAAGTGTATCGGCTGCGGACTGTGTGTAAAAACCTGTCCTAATAATATAATTCACCTTATCAGAGACACATCCCGTGTAGTGGTAAAGTGCAGTAATAAGGATAAGGGAGCCTCCGTGCGCAAATACTGTACAAACGGCTGTATCGGCTGCGGTAAATGCCAGAAGGTGTGTCCTGAGGGAGCTATTACCGTAACGGATAACCTGGCGCATATTGATTACGAAAAATGCATCAACTGCGGCAGCTGTAAGAGTGTGTGTCCTGTCGGATGTATCCACGAGGGCAATTTCATCTGCGGCGCTCATTTTGAGTAAAGTTTTACTGAAAAATCAGCTCTTTTATGAGAGGTACGGACAAAACTGTGCCTCTCTTTTATGGTAAAGCGAAAAGACGCACGCTCCATGCCGTGCGGTCAATTTGGGTGATGCAAATATAATGAAAATAAAGTGCGAAAAATTTCGGTTTCGCAATGCAAAGAGGGAATTGGAATGGCGGCTCTGAAATATCGGTGTGCCGCCGGGATTTAAAGAAAAGTTTGCACGGGTGTATATCTGTCCGGCATCGGGAGGGTTTATGGAGAAAAAGAATATACGGGATATTGTCTTTATACTTATCCTCTTGGCAGCGGCTGTCACACTGTTTTTTCTGACAAAGACGGACTCCTCCCATGGGGCATATCTTGAG
>CALWTU010000076.1 GCA_944384515.1 uncultured Clostridia bacterium | reverse complement strand
AATGCTCGTGATCATGGTCATGGTGATGACCGCAGCCGCAACTTTCAGAATGCTCGTGATCATGGTCATGGTGATGACCGCAGCCGCAACTTTCCGAGTGCTCATGGTCATGGTGATGATGATGCTCTTCTTCCATCTCCTTAAGCTCTGCATCAAGCGTATCGCCTGTTTCAATAGCCTTAAGAATCTCTTTACCGTCAAGACTGCTCCATGGTGTTGTTATGATAACCGCATCTTTATTATGCTCTCTGAGAAGCTTTACAGCCTCTTCAATTTTCCCTTCTTTGGCAACATCCGCGTGAGAGAGTATAATTGCGCATGCATTTTCAACCTGGTCATTGAAAAACTCTCCGAAGTTTTTCATATACATCTTACACTTGCCTGCATCCACAACTACACAGTATGAATTAAGCTTTGCGTTTTCATTAAGCGCCTGATTTACCGCTTTGATAACATCAGAGAGTTTACCGACGCCTGACGGCTCGATAATAATCCTGTCGGGATTATACTCAGAAATAACATTTGCGAGCGCTTTTGTAAAGTCGCCGACAAGCGAACAGCAGATGCATCCCGAATTCATCTCATTAATGACAATTCCCGCATCCTTTAAAAATCCGCCGTCAATGCCTATCTCACCAAACTCGTTTTCAATCAAAACAACCTTCTCGCCCGCATAAGCCTCTTTAACAAGTTTTTTTATAAGGCTTGTTTTTCCTGCTCCGAGAAATCCCGAATATATATCTACTTTTACCATAATTACCTCTTATGAATATATTAGTTTATTATATAATTATATAATAAATACATCGAAAAGTCAAGAAAAATATCCTAAAATTCCAAAACTGATATTACGACTGATATATGTTTACACCCGATGCGACACAAAAATAAAATTCTGACTGTTTTTGAAAAAACATTGACACTAAACAGTCAGAGTGATAAAATTAAGTTATCTTTTAAATACGGAGATTGATATTATGAAAAGTAACATCACAAAAATCTTAAAAAAGCTTATTTCAGCAGTCGTTTGTTTGGCTTTTACAGCGTCCCTTGTTTCCTGCCTTAAAGATTATGATTATCAGGATGAAATTACGGCAATTAAACATTTTATGAAATATCAACAAAACCCTGACAATTTAATGATAAGCACTCTCGAAAAGTATGAAGTGTCCGAGAGAGAAATTTATTACTCTGTGGTGTGGTATGAAGAAAAAGAAGATACTGACAATGAAAAAAACAGACTATTGCTTATCTATAACCCCGAGACTACACTTATTAAGTTAGTGTTCTTCTCGGATTTACAATACGGATTGCATTCTGATATAAACTCAAAGTGGCAAGTGGTTAGGCAAACCCCCACTATGATATTTACTCAAGATGAAATCAGCAATATAAAACAAAAAGCTATCGATCAATTAAATATCGAAAATGCCGTAAAAAATCAGTAAAACAAGTATTCCGCCAACTATATGATTTAAATTATAAAAAGCACTGATACATATCAAAAAAGGGTGGCTTTAGTGGTGCATAAGTTCATAAAATGACTTCTGCAGTTCATAATGCGCTCTTTTTTGTTAAAATACTCTTTAAATAAAAGTTTAAAATAAAAGCTCTTACAGCACAAGCCCATCAAAGTTATCCTGTCTTAAAACCTCGTACACGGCGACTGCAACGGTATTTGAAATGTTTAGGCATCTGACAGCGGGGAGCATCGGAAGTTTAAGTGTTTTATCCTCGTTAGCCGCTATCAATTCAGGCGGCAGTCCGACCGATTCTCTGCCGAAAACAAGATAAACATCATCGGGATACAGGATGTCGGTGTAAAGATTTTTTCCTTTGGCAGAAAAATAATACATTACGGCGCCTTTATTTTTAGATATAAAATCCTCATAAGACTCGTAATATGTAACCGACAGTTTATCCCAATAGTCAAGTCCCGCTCTCTTTAATGTTCTGTCGCTTATTTCAAACCCTATCGGCTTTATTATATGCAGCCGTGCTCCTGTTACGGCGCAGGTCCTCGATATGTTGCCCGTATTCTGAGGAATCTCGGGACAGTACAAAACAATATTTATTCTCTTCATTTTCCCTCTTCTCGCAAACGCACTGAAAACCAAGCGTTTTTCGGTTCATTTCTTTTTATTAATTCGTTTTTTATTATATCAATTTATCTCACAAATTTCAATATTTTGCCGGACAGTTTCAAAATTTGCATATTTTTTGTGCCAAAAGTAAAAATATTTTATTTAATTTACATTTTGTTATATACTTTTTTATGTGTTTGTGGTAAAATATAACGGTAAAGTTATATCTGTTTTAAGGAGACGTTTAGTAATGGGTTTATTTAAATCATACAGCGAAAAACAAATAAAGAAAATAATACCTATTGTGGATCAGATTGAAGCTCTCGGCGAAAAATTCTCGGCAATGAGCGATGACGACATGAAGGGCTATACGAAAAAACTCAAGGATGAATTAAATAACGGGACAACACTTGACGATATTCTGCCGGAAGCTTTTGCACTTGTTAGAGAGGCAGATGCCAGAGTGCTCGGAAAACGGCCGTTCCGTGTTCAGCTGATGGGCGGAATACTCCTCCACCAAGGCAGAATAGCAGAGATGAAAACAGGTGAAGGTAAAACACTTGTTGCTACCCTGCCCGCTTATCTTAACGCACTGAGCGGAAAAGGTGTGCATATTGTCACTGTTAACGATTACCTGGCTAAGCGTGACAGCGAGGAGATGGGCAGAGTTTACGCATTTCTCGGTCTTTCAACAGGTCTGGTTGTTCACGGTCAGACCCCTGAAGAAAAGAAAGTTGCATACGCTGCGGATATAACATACGGTACAAACAATGAGTTCGGATTTGACTACCTTCGTGACAACATGGTTGTGTACAAAGAAAAAATGGTACAAAGAGGTCACAACTTCGCCATTGTAGACGAGGTCGACTCAATCCTCATAGATGAAGCGAGAACCCCGCTTATTATTTCAGGCACAAGCTCAAAATCAACCGATCTTTATACTCTGGCAGATCAGTGCGCAAAGAGGTTTACAAAGCATGTTATAAAGGAAATCGACGAGAAAGAGGACACCGATATATATACGGAGGACTACATCGTCGACGAAAAAGCAAGAACAGCCGTTTTAACCAAGAGCGGTATTGAAAAGACGGAAAAATTCTTTAATATTGAGAACCTTTCTGACCCCGAAAACAGTAATATCTATCACCACATAAATCTTGCAATCCGTGCAATCGGAGTTATGAAAAGGGATGTTGACTACATTGTAAAAGATGACGCTGTTATTATCGTTGACACATTCACCGGACGACTTATGCCCGGAAGAAGATACAATGACGGTCTGCACCAGGCTATAGAAGCAAAGGAAAAAGTAAATATACAAAGGGAAAGCAGGACAATTGCCACAATTACATTCCAGAACTATTTCCGTATGTATTCAAAGCTTTCCGGTATGACAGGTACCGCCCTGACCGAGGACAACGAGTTCAGAGGAATTTACGCACTCGATGTAGTCGAGGTACCGACAAACAAGCCCATGATTAGAAAGGATCATAACGACGAGGTATACAGAACATACAACGGCAAAATCAATGCAATTGTAAATCAGATAAAGGCCTGCCACGAAAAAGGTCAGCCGGTTCTTGTCGGTACGGTATCTATCGACAAATCGGAGGAACTATCAAGCATACTTAAGAGATTTAAAATCCCCCACAAAGTGCTCAACGCAAAACAGCATGAGAAAGAGGCTGAAATAGTTGCAGAAGCAGGAAAATTCGGTTCAGTTACAATAGCAACAAACATGGCGGGACGCGGTACCGATATTATGCTTGGAGGAAACCCGGAATTCCTTGCAAAGAAAGAACTGAGAAGAATGGGCGTTGATGAAGCGATTATCGCTGAGGCAAACGGAAGCTCGGATACAGACAACCCGGATATTCTCTCCGCAAGAGAAACTTTCAAAGAACTCTACGCTAAATATCAGGCAGAAATCGCGCCGGAGGCAGAGAAAGTACGCAATGCCGGCGGTCTTTACATCCTCGGTACAGAGAGACATGAGTCAAGACGTATCGACAACCAGCTCAGAGGACGAAGCGGAAGACAGGGCGACCCAGGTGAATCAAAGTTCTTCCTTTCGCTTGAAGACGATCTGTTGCGTCTGTTCGGCTCTGACAGGATGATGAGCATCACAGCCAGACTCGGTCTTGACGAGAATACTCCCCTTAACGCAAGGCTTCTCTCAAACAGCATAGAAGGTGCGCAGAAGCGAATCGAGGCTAACAACTTCCAGAGAAGAAGCAATGTTCTTAATTACGACGATGTAATGAATGAGCAAAGAAAAGTCATCTACAATCAAAGACGAGAGGTTCTCTTTGATGACGATATAAGAAGCAAGATTGTAGATATGATAGCGGAGTCTGTAAAGTACAGCTTTGAAAAATTTATAGAGTGTGATGAGCCGAGCGCCGACGAGTTTAAAAACCACTATCAGTCGCTTTTGACAGATGAAAACAACCTTAACTACACCGCCGCACAACTTAAGGAAATGGACCTTGAGAGCCTCAGAGAAAAGCTTATAAACAGGGCTCTTGAGATACACAGAAGCAAGGACGAACTCTTTAAAGATATTGACACGGGTACAGGTCAGAACGCTATGCGTGAGATAGAAAAGGTAATCCTGCTTCAGAATGTCGACAAAAAATGGATGGATCATCTCGAAAACATGACTGAACTGAAAGACTATGTAGGTCTTAATTCCTACGCTCAGAGAGACCCGCTCGCAATATACAGAATAGAGGGTGCAAACCTCTTTGACGAGATGATAGTCGATATCAGAGAAGACACCGTAAGACAGATACTTGCGGTTGTTCCGAAAACTCAGTCCACAACCCGTGTTGAGGTTGCAAAGCCGACTTCCGCAGGCTTTGGCGACGGCAGAAGTGTTGTAAAGAGGAAACCTGCCGTTTCAAACAAAATCGGAAGAAACGATCCTTGCCCCTGCGGCAGCGGCAAAAAATACAAAAAATGCTGCGGCGACCCCAATAAAACTTAAAATTTAAGGATTTAATTTATGGGATTCGGAATTCTATTTATCGGTTGCTTTTTTCTGCTGAACAAAACTTATTTTTTCTATACCGATATCATTTGCGCACTGATTATTTCAATGGCTCTGAACAAGCTCTCATTTGTAAACAGCAAATTTAAAGCCGCTCTTTATCCCTCGCTTTTATTTGCTGTTTTGGGGGCGGCAGAATTGATTTTAAAGATATATTCTCTTTTTTCTTACGGATTTGACGATACGGCGATAACTCCGTACACATCTTTTGCAAGAAGTATTCTTATTCTTCTCACTTTGACTTTTATCCTTTTAGGCATTGAGGATGTGGCAAAAGAAGTCGGGCTGTCATCCCTTGCCAAAAAAGCAAAACTGATAATTCCGTTTATGCTGACCGCATACACTTTAAATGCTGTTTTCGAACTTCCCTTTATCGGAAATTTCGCGACAACAAAACAGCTTGCAATATTCAGTTTCGCTTTTCTTTGCATAACATTTATTATCGAAATTTTTATTCTCATTCAGATATACTCGGCTTATATGAGAATCTGTATGCCCGGTGAAAACCAAAAAACATCCGACTCATCAAAGTTTGAGTTTGTAAACAAATTTCGCCGACATGAAGATGAAAAAAGACAGCAGTATATTGATTACAAACTGTCAAAGTTAAAGAATAAAAGCGAAAGAAAAAACGAGGAAAGAAAAAAGAAATGACAACCACAAAAAATAATGCAAAAAGATTTTATACTCTTTTAACACTCAGTCTTGTTATGCTCTTTAATCCGAATGTAAATGTATTTGATATACTTCCCGATTTTATCGGTTGGTTTATACTGGCACATTTGTTTACAAAGGCGGCTGACAGTGCGGCTTATTTCGAAGAAGCACGATCTGCATTTTTAAAGCTCGGATGGCTCAATGTCTTTAAAATTCCGACACTGATGCTGATATTCTTTATCCGCTCAAAAAACGCAGGTGATACCGATATTTTTGCGCTTGCTTCAATATGCTTTGCCATTGTTGAGGTAATTTTCTCAATAAGCGCCGTAAAGAATATCTTTGCCGCACTTTTTCACCTCGGTGAGAGGACAGAAGCCGTCTCTCTTATTTCCCCCGTCCCCTCAACATTTCTCAAGGGCAAATTTATTTCCCCCGATTTTCTTATAACTTATACAATATTTTTTGCAGTCTGCAAATCCATTCTCTATACACTTCCCGATATGTTCCTCCTTACAAGAACAACGGACAGCGGAGCAACATATATTTCCATGCTGAAGTATTATCCGGTTGCCATCTTGGTTTCACAGCTGTTAGGTTATATAATAGGTACTATATGGCTTATCAGAATGCTGAAGTATGTTAATCAGGTAAAAAAGGAAGGCAAGTTCTTTGAAGCATTGAGCAACCTGGCGACAGAAGACTACGAATATAAATTTGAAGTTAAACTCAAAAAAAGACGCATGATTTTCTCGCTTACTATGATGGCGGTTGCCTCCTTCTTTTCAATTGAACTTGTATTCAGTGATTTCAACGGAATAAATATTCTGCCACACTTTTTGTATGGAATAGTTTTGCTTTACGCTGTAAAACTTCTCTCACAGTTCACTGATAAGAAATTCAGATCAATAATGTTCTCGGGTATCGGATATATCGTCATATCAATAGTGCAGTATATCAGCAAGATTATCTTTCTTACAAACTACTCTTACAGTGAGCTTGAGTCGAATTCAGATGCGAGAAGATTTTATGTTCTTATAATAATTTTAGGCGTTATTGAATTTATTTCTCTTGCGGTATTTTTAGTTAATATTCTGAAACCTCTTAAAACATTTATCTCGCAGAATACAGGTCTTGACTCACGAGACGAAAAATACAATAACTTTGAGAGAAAATATCATAAAGAACTCTATAAAAAAGCAAACACTCTCTGTGTTTTGGGAGTAATCTCGGCTTTTACAAAACTTATGCAAATCATAATCAACAGGAATGTTAAGTTTATTACAACCAACCCCGGCGGAATGGGAGAGTCTATTTTTACCGCATCTGCCGTGCCATGGTTTAATCTTGTTGTTACGATAACAGCCGTTATATACATTGCATATTCTCTGTATTTTATTTCAACAATAAAAGAAGAACTCAATATTAAATAAAAAATTTGAGCGGCGGTTTTTACTAAACTAATTAGTAAAGACTGCCGCTTTTTGGTGCGCATAACTCCCAATGGCAAACAAAAAATCAAACGGGACACGCCCGAACGAATTTATCTGCGTTCGAGCTGCCCCGTTTATTAAAATATATGCCTCATTTATCCCAAGGTATACCCGTGTCGGTTTTAACACTTGTTTTGCGCCTGATTTTTAAGATAGGAAAGGAGATTTTCCACATCCTTTTCCTCTTCAAGCATAGTTAAAAAATCAGTCTTGTAAAGAGAGATAATCTTGTCTGCCGTTTTTTCAACGTCACAGTTATGAATAAACGCGTCGAATATATCCGCATTATCCGAAAGTGTGAGGTAAGCCTCTATATTCGAATTTTTCCTGTCCATAAACTTTTTGAGTTTTTTACTTGTCGGGTTTGAGCCGAGCTCCCTCTCATAGAGCCTGCTTTCAAGAATATCAAGCTCCTCCCATAAATAAACGGCAACCGTCTTAAAATCCTCTATCGCCCTGAGAGACTTAACTCCCGCTATATCGAGTATAAGAAGCGGTATTTTACCCTCACGGAAGATATTCTTTATCGAGAGAAGAGGGGTCCCGTAATAGTTTCCGGCAAAATTAGTATACTCAAGCATTTCCCCGTTTTCTATGCTCCTGAGAAATTCGATCTCACTGACATAGGTATACTCGCTGTCGTTGCCGTCCTGTCTTTTTTCTCTTGTGGTTTGTGATCTCACATAAGAAAATCTGCTGTCTTTTTCTATTATCCGTTTCATGACAGTAGTTTTCCCTACTGCGCTGGGACCTGCCAAAACAACTGCAAAGTTCATATTACTTTTTGGGAACTATTACTTCCTTGCCTCCCATATAAGGGCGCAAAGCAAGAGGAATATTAACACTTCCGTCTTGATTGAGATTATTTTCAAGGAAAGCAATAAGCATACGGGGAGGTGCCACAACTGTGTTATTGAGCGTATGGGCAAGATAAATCTTTCCGTCATCTCCCTTAACACGGATTTTAAGTCTTCTCGCCTGTGCGTCGCCGAGATTTGAGCATGAGCCAACCTCAAAATACTTTTTCTGCCTCGGTGACCATGCTTCAACATCTATACTCTTGACCTTAAGGTCTGCAAGGTCGCCCGAACAGCACTCAAGCGTTCTCACGGGAATATCAAGTGTGCGGAAGAGGTCAACCGTATTCTGCCAGAGTTTGTTAAACCAAATGGGTGACTCCTCAGGCTTACAAACAACTATCATCTCCTGCTTTTCAAACTGATGAATTCTGTATACGCCCCTCTCCTCTATTCCGTGTGCGCCCTTCTCCTTACGGAAGCAGGGAGAATACGATGTCAATGTCTGCGGAAGAGTTGACTCCGGAATTATCTGATCAATAAATTTACCTATCATTGAATGCTCGGATGTACCGATAAGATAGAGGTCTTCCCCTTCGATTTTATACATCATAGCGTCCATTTCGGCAAAGGACATAACTCCCGTAACAACATTCGATCTGATCATAAACGGAGGAATACAGTAGGTAAATCCTCTGTCAATCATAAAGTCTCTTGCATAACTGATTACAGCGGAATGCAGGCGGGCAATATCTCCCATCAGGTAGTAAAAGCCGTTACCCGCAACTCTTCTTGCGCTGTCAAGGTCAATTCCGTTGAATGTCTCCATAATGTCAGAGTGATACGGTATTTCAAAATCAGGAACACGAGGCTCTCCGAATCTCTCAACCTCCACATTCTCAGAGTCATCCTTTCCGACAGGAACTGTGGGATCTATAATGTTGGGGATAACCATCATTATATTGTTAACCTTCTCTGAAAGCTCAGTCTCCTTTGCCTCACATGCCGCAAGCTCCTCAGCCTGGCGAGCAACAAGTTTCTTTGCCTCTTCTGCTTCCTCAAACTTCTTCTGCCCCATAAGCATGCCGATAGTCTTCGAGATCTTATTTCTGTTTGCACGAAGGTCGTCAGCCATCTTCTTGTTAGCTCTCAGTTCTTCGTCAAGTTTGATAACCTCATCTACAAGAGGCAGTTTTGCGTCCTGAAATTTCTTTTTGATATTCTCCTTAACAACATCGGGATTTTCTCTTAAAAACTTAATGTCAATCATTTTCTATCTCCTTATTTTTTTAATCAAACAAAAAAGAGCCACCCGTCCGATTATGGGACGAATAACTCCGTGTTGCCACCCAAATTGCAGACAGTGTCTGCCACTCAAAAAACTATAAGGCGTTCACCCTCGACTCATCGCCGACGCTCAGAAAGCGGAAAGCAAAATTCCCTGCCCGTTCGCACCGTCCACAGGCTCTCTGAAAGGTTCGATTTGCATTTTCTTTCATCATCACGACTACATTATAAACCATTTTATAAATAAATTCAATAGTTTTTTTATTTTTTTATTGAATTTTTTCAAGAAATATGTTATCATATTATGGAGGACGGTGAATTGATGTTTAATTTTAATAAAGACGCAAAACTTATTGACCTCGGCGAGGGCCTCAGCCGCAAAATTTTAAGCTATGACGACAATATGATGGCCGTTGAGGTTCACTTTGAAAAAGGCAGTATCGGCAAATTACATACTCATGTGCATTCTCAGATCTCGTATGTAATATCCGGCTCATTCGAAGCAAGAATAGGAAATGAAACTAAAATATTAAACCGGGGCGATACTTATGTTGTTTCACCTAACGAGGAGCACGGAGTGCTCTGCCTTGAAAAAGGTGTGCTCCTTGATATTTTTACACCTAAAAGAGATGATTTTTTAAGTTAATCTGCGCTTTTCGCATTGAATAAAATGTTCAGCAGAGATAGAAATAATTAATTTAAAGGAGATATAAAAAATGTTAGTTTCAGCAAAGGAAATGCTGCAAAAAGCAAAAGAGGGCCACTATGCGGTTGGTCAGTTTAACATCAACAATCTTGAGTGGACTAAGGCAATCCTGCTCACAGCAGAGGAAATGAAGTCCCCTGTTATACTCGGAGTTTCAGAGGGTGCAGGAAAATATATGTGTGGATACAATACCATTGTCGGAATGGTTAAGGGTATGATTGAGACACTCAAGATTACCGTTCCCGTTGCTCTGCACCTTGACCACGGCTCATACGAGGGCGCGCTCAAGTGCATTGAGGCAGGCTTCTCATCCGTTATGTTTGACGGCTCACACTACCCAATTGAGGAGAACATTGCAAAGACCAAAGAGCTTGTTGAGCTTTGCAACAAAAAAGGTCTCTCTCTTGAGGCTGAGGTAGGTTCTATAGGCGGCGAAGAAGACGGCGTTATCGGTGCCGGTGAGGTTGCTGATCCTAACGAGTGCAAGATGATAGCAGATCTCGGCGTTACAATGCTTGCGGCAGGTATCGGAAATATCCACGGAAAGTACCCCGCAAACTGGGCAGGTCTCAACTTTGATGTTTTGGCTAAGATTTCGGAGATGGTTGGTCCGATGCCTCTCGTTCTTCACGGTGGTACAGGTATTCCCGAGGATATGATTAAGAGAGCAATTTCTCTCGGCGTATCAAAGATCAACGTAAACACCGAGTG
>CALWTU010000075.1 GCA_944384515.1 uncultured Clostridia bacterium | reverse complement strand
TTTTCTTTTCCGACAAGAGAAGCGCGCAACTGTTCAACTGTTGGGAGCCCACAGATTTCAGTTTCTGTGTATTTGTTCAAACCGAATTCCCGATTTGCTATAAGCAAATCTCTCCTTCCTTAAAAATAAACTTTTTGATGAATAAAATTCTCACTATCTCAACTAGCCCAAATTTCACCAAATATAATATACCACCAAATGTTAAAAATGTCAATAGATTTTTAACAACTTCTACTATAATTATAGATATAAAAAATTATAAATATAAAAAGAGCGTTAAACCGGTTTTAAAAATGGTTTAACGCTGCGTATTAAGTTACAGTTTTATTTGTATTGCTCCCGTATTTTCAATATCTTTTAAGTTATGCGTAACAAAAATCACAAGCCTGTTTTTGCTCTCTTCAATAAGAATATCGTAAACAATGCCGACAAGCTCGGAGTCAAGCTCCTTGGTCAGCTCGTCCAAAATCAAAATATCGGATTTTCTGAGAATACTCCGTGCGATTGAAACACGCTGTTTCATACCTCCCGAAAGCTGACTCGGCTTAAGTTTCATATCCTCCTCGGAAAATTTCAGTTTTTTCAAAAGACTTACGGTTTTCTCTTTGTCCTCGGACGTGTATTTTCTAAAAGATGTCAAAAGACAGTTGTCGAGAACGGATAAGGTGGGGAATAATCTGTATTCCTGAAAGCAAAAAGATATAACCATGTCATCTCGACAAACCATACCGGTATAATCCCCGTCCAAACCGGAAATAATTTTTAAAAGAGTTGTTTTGCCTATTCCGCTTTGTCCTGTTATGGCATATATGCCTTTGTCGGAAAACCGGTAAGAAAAGTTGTTGATAATTTCTTTTCCGTCAAATGTTTTTGAAATGTTTTCAAGAATTAAACTCATACTTTATACCCTTAAACAAAAGCTTTTTGAACACATATTCGATAATCAAACTGAAGATAATTACAGTAATTGTCCAGGCAAACATCTCCGCACCGAGAAAACTGTTTTTTGCATCGAAAATCTCTCTTCCTATTGAATTTGAGGTATATGTTATGATTTCTGCGGCTATACCTGCCTTCCATGCAAGACCAACGGAATCAATAAGCGTCGGAAGCAAAAAAGCAAGCAAAGACGGAAAATACAAAATCTTAAGTTTTCTTAAAAATCCGAGGTTAAAAACAGAGCAGACCTCAAGAAGTTGTTTGTTTATTTGTGCATATCCGTTCATTAAATTCTGCCATACAATCGGCATAACCATTATAGTTGCAATAATCACCGGAGTTGTCTGACTGCCTGAGATTATCCAGAAAATCATAATAAAAGACGCAACGGGCGTTGATTTCAAAATTGTCATAACTATTGAAACACAGATATTTATAAACTCAATTTTATACGTTATTAAAGAGAGAATAACCGCAAAGATTACCCCCAAAATATAACCCGCTGCGATTCTTAACAAGGACAGGAATATTTTTTTCCAGTAATCGAGAGTTACAAATAGTTTAAATAACTCTGTAAATGTATCGCCGACACTCGGAACGGCAAACTGTATATCAACAATTCTTGAGATAACTTCCCAGATTAAGAGAAGGATTAAAAAAGCAAAAACGGTTAAAGCTATTTTTTTCTTAGTCGACATAGTAGAAGTTATCCTTAGGTTTTTCTTGGTTTATAACTTCATAAAAACTTTCAAGTGCGTCTTTCATATCTTTACCTGAAATGAACGATATCGAACCGTAAAGGTTTGTAAGAGACTTCTTTGCTAAGGGAAGCTGAGGAATTATACCCGCATCAACTATCATCTGTGCGGAAGACTCAAGATTTTCTTTGTTATTGATGTAGTTTATTGAACTCTCGTATTCTTTGAGGAAATTATCTACTGCAACAGGATGCTCATTCAAAAAGTCGTTTCTGACAACGATACAACCCATAGTAAGGGGCTGGTCTGAAATTTTATCCCATTCTTCCGAAAGATTCAGGTCAACTGAATAGGTGTTGTTTTGTACCATGGCGGCGCTGACTTTCGGTTCGGGAAGAACCGCTATTGCAACTTCATTCTGCTTGATTGCAAGTACAAGGGCGTCATGATCCGCATAATACTCGATAGTTGCGTTGACGTTATTCTGCTTAAGGATGTGTTCTATTATCGGACCTGTAGTCGAAGTGGCAACACTTGCATATATTGTTTTGCCTTCAAGATCTTTCACTGAGGTTATTTCGGTATTGCTGTCCGACATTAAGTAGAGTGAGCCGAGAGTGTTTATCGCAATAACGGAAATATCCGTGCCCGCAAGATTGAGACTTGCTGATGTATTTGTAGGAAGGCAGATCATATCAAGCTTTTTTGATACAAGATCGGATACAGCGGTGTTCGGGGAATTAAATACGGAGAATTTATACTGTGCCGCATCGCCGAGCTTATTTTGATCATCAATAAGCTTTGCCATGCCCATACCGGTTGGACCTTGCAGAGCACCGATATTTATAACGGTGTTGTCTGTTTGTTTACATGAGACAAACATAAACGACAATAAACAAATTGTGAGTAAGAGTGAGATAACTTTTTTCATTTTAACATTCCTTTCAGACCTTCCGGGTCTATTATATAAATTTTTTTGTTTTGAAAGCTGATTAAGTTGCTGTTTATAAGATTATTCAGTGCTCTGTAAAAAGAAGCACGCGCGGTTCCTATTGATTCTGCGGTCTTTTTGCAATTAATTACAAAACAACTGCCATATTTTTTCTCCTCATTCAGCAGAAAACTTGCAAGTTTTTTATCTGCATTAGCAGAGGAGAAAGTGGCTATTTTTCTGTTTAGAAAAGATATTCTGTCGGTAAGAAAGTTAATTAGATTGAGTGCGATTTTTGAGTTGTTTTCTACCAAAAACAATATATCTTTTTCACTTATAAAAAGAACCTCAGTCCTTTTAACAGCCATAACATCCGTCAAAAACTCATCCTGTGAAAGGGCTGCTGTAATACCAAACGAATCGGTGGGATTTAATGTGTTGAGATTGATATTTGCGCCTTCGGCACTTTTCCTGACAATAGAGCATTTGCCGGTAACCACAAAACCTACTTTTCTTTTGTAATCTTCCTTGGTGTATATAAACTGATTTTTTTCGAAACATTTTTTCTCAGGTTCGATAAGTTTCAGAAGTTTGGAAACAATATCCTTGTCAATATCTTTGAATAAAAATGTTTTAACCCAAAAGTCAGATAAATCTTCCATTAAAAAACCCCCAAACTGTCTCATATGATACATATTATATACAACAATGATGATTTTGTCAACCTTTTGAGAAAGAAAATTTTTAAAAAAACATATTTGTCTAAGAATATCAAAAATTTTAAATATTATAAAAAAAAGATTGAAATATTTTAGGTATTGTGATATAATAAATTTTGCAGTGTTGTTTGAAAATATTTTACGAAATAATAGCACTTTGGTGCTTGGGGATAATATGGGTATATTTTTGAGTGTTGTTAATGAAAATTATACAGATACATTTGATACTTTCATCGAGTCGGTTAAGCATTCCTTTGCCAATTTTTCGATAATTGATGCGATTGATATTTTGCTTTTGTCGATTCTTCTTTTTGTCGGTTTTAATTTTTTTAAGAGCCGTAAGGCCGGGGCATTGCTTTTCGGTGTAGCAGTGATGATTACACTTACTGTAATATCGAGTATTTTCGGCTTTAAGTCACTCTCTTACATTTTTAATGGTGTTTTGAAAATCGGAGTTTTGGCGCTGGTCATCATTTTTCAGCCGGAAATCAGAGATGCTCTTGAAAAAGTAGGTTCGGGTTCCTTGTCAGGAATTATGAATATAAGAGAGCAGAAAAACAAAAAAATGATTTACAGCAAATCAATAGAGCAAATTTGTGCCGCCGTTAAGGATTTGTCGGCTACAAAAACGGGCGCGCTTATCGTTCTTTCGAGAACAACAAAGCTCGACGAAATTACGGAGACCGGAATTACTATAAATGCCGATGTTAATTCTTTTCTTATCAGAAACCTGTTTTTTAACAAGGCGCCGCTTCACGACGGAGCGGTTGTTGTAGATGAAGGTAAGATAATTGCTGCAGGTTGTCTTTTGCCTTTGACAAGAAGAACAGACATTGACGGCAACCTCGGCACAAGACACAGAGCTGCTATCGGTATGAGTGAAACAAGCGATGCCATTATTGTCGTTGTTTCTGAGGAGACAGGCACTATTTCTGTCGCTTACGACTGCACTTTAACAAGGGATTATACAGAGGATTCTCTTAGAAAATTTCTTCTTCAGAAAATATTCAAGATTACTCAGGACGAAGAGAATAATTGATTTTGAGGTTTAATATGAATAAAAAGATATTTGGAACAAAACTCGGTTCGCTGTTAATAATGCTTGTATGTATTATTGTTGCTGTGGCATTTTGGCTGTATGTAGAGTACAATGAGTTTATTGGCGCCAATTTGACTTCTATGTTGCCAAATTACTTTAATTTATAAAGAGGTATGAGTTTGAAGGCTCGGATTTTATTAGTTAATAATATAAAATTGTCAATTAACGCCTCTGTTTCAGAGGCGTTTTCAATTGCGAAGAAGAAAATATCCAAATTAGGTATAAGCCTGCATGATGCAGATTTTTCTGTTTATAAAAAAAGCGTTGACGCGAGAAACAATAAGGATATTTTGTTTGTTTATTCGATTTGTGCAAAAGTTTACGTAAAAGACGGTATAGAAATAAAAAACAGCGATATAACTTTGCTTTGCGATGAAGATATACCTGAAATTAAAATGGGGGATGAGAAACTTTACTCATCTCCGATGGTTGTCGGAACCGGACCGTGCGGACTGTTCTGCGCTTTGCTGCTTGCCGAGTACGGTTTCAAGCCAATTGTTCTTGAGCGAGGCGACTGTGTTGAAAACAGGAAAAAGGCTGTTGAAAAATTTATTGAAAACCAAATTCTTGATGTAAATACAAATATTCAGTTCGGTGCCGGAGGTGCCGGAACATTTTCAGACGGAAAACTTGTTACAAGAATTAACGACCCGCTTACAAACTATGTTTTAAGAAGACTTTGTGAATTCGGTGCGCCGGATGAAATCAGATATTTGAGCAAGCCTCATGTAGGCACAGATATACTGTCGGTCGTTGTTGATAATATACTTAAAAGAATTGTTGAACTCGGAGGTCAGATTCTCTATAACACGGTATACATAACATCAAAAACACAAAACGGAATAAAATACGCCGTTACAAGCAAAGGGGATATTCCTTACGGCGCCCTGGTTCTTGCTGTCGGACACAGCGCACGCGATACGTATAATACTCTTATCAGCGAAGGTTACGATGTTGTTGCAAAATCATTTTCCGTGGGAATGAGAATTGAGCATCTGAGAGAAGATATAGACAAGGCTCTATACGGCGATTTTTATGGTCACCCGGCATTGGGACACGGAGAATATAATCTTTCGTTTAACACAAAAGTAAGGGGTGTCTATACATTTTGTATGTGTCCCGGAGGAGAAGTTGTTGCCGCGGCGAGTGAAGACGGCGGTGTTGTTGTAAACGGAATGAGTTATCACAGCCGTGACGGGCGCAATTCAAATTCTGCGGTTGCGTGCACGGTTTTTAAGGAGGATTACGGACTGACTCCGGTAAAAGCGATTGAATTTCAGCGTAATATTGAAAAGCTTGCGTATAAAGCCGGCGGAGGAAATTATTCCGCTCCCATAATAACAGTCGGAGATTTTATGAGTGACAGGCTCAGTACTCTACCATCAAAAATTTTACCTACTTATATGAGAGGAAAAAACATAAATCTTGCATCTCCTTGTACATATCTGCCCGAATTTGTGTGCAAGAATATAAAAGACGGTATTCGGGCGTTTGACAGAAAAATCAAAGGATTTGCAAGTCCTTATGCAGTTTTGACAGGTGCAGAGACCAGGACAAGCTCGCCTGTCAGAATAATGCGAGACAACAGTACAAGATTAGCTATAGGAAAAGATTATATATACCCATGCGGTGAGGGCGCCGGTTATGCGGGCGGAATTACGAGCGCCGCCATAGACGGACTTAAAACCGCAATTGCCCTTATTTCAAGATTTAAAATTTAATCGGGTGAAACCAAGACCGATTTGTATATTTTGCGGCTTAAGCCGCCCCAAAACAGTTTATTAAAATGGAAGGCGGGACGTTTTTTGTCTCACTATGGTATTTATATATATGGAAACAATTAATAATATGACAAAGGAGAAGAGGTGGATTCTTAAGTCTAAAGAAGACGAAAAGTCTTTGTATGAAGCCAACAGGATTGCCAAAAATCTTAACATTCATCCGATTGTTGCAAGGCTTTTATACAATCGCGGATACACTGATGAGCAGGCTTGCAAAATGTTCATATGCATGGAAAGCGAAATGCTGTGTAATCCCTTTGACTTAAAAGATGTCGACGTCGGCATTGAGAGAATTCACCGCGCAATTAAAAACAAAGAGAAAATAACCGTATACGGTGACTACGATGTCGACGGAGTAACAGCTGTCTGCACGCTGTATTTGTATTTGCAGTCATTCGGAGCAGATGTTAACTATTATATACCGAATAGAGTCGGGGAGGGTTACGGTGTTTCGGAAGCCGCCATCGAGTGCCTTAAAAATCAGGGAACAACACTTATAATTACTGTTGATACCGGTATTACGGCGGATAAGGAAGTGGTTTACGCAAAAGGTATCGGAGTTGATTTTGTAATTACAGATCACCATGAGTGCCGCTCGGAAATACCTGATGCTGTCGCCGTCATAAATCCGCACAGACCGGACTGTAATTATCCGTTCAAGGAACTTGCGGGTGTCGGCGTGGTTTTCAAGCTGATTTCGGCATATGAGGAGAAATATTCAAAATGTTCAAAGAAAGAGGCTGTTGCAAGAATCTTTTCGCACTATGCAGACCTTGTGGCGATAGGAACGATTGCGGATGTTATGCCTATAAAGGGTGAAAACCGCATTATTGTAAGCTACGGCCTTAACATGATTGAGAAAAATCCGAGGCCGGGACTTATGGCTTTGATTGAGGCCTCTGCTTCGAGAAATGACAATGTAAAAAGCGACAGGAGAAAAAAGAATACAAAGGTTACATCAGGCTACATCGGCTATACACTTGCTCCGAGGATTAATGCTGCCGGCAGAATAAGGAGCGCTTCAATTGCGGTTGAACTTTTCCTCACAATGGATAAGAACAATGCGCTTGAGATAGCGGAAGAACTTTGCCTTGCAAACAAGGAGAGGCAGGCTGAAGAAAATAAAATAATGAAAGAGGCTTACTCTAAAATAGAGGAGCTTGACATTGAAAACAATCCCGTTATTGTTTTGGATGCTGACAATTGGCACCACGGCGTAATAGGTATAGTGGCGTCAAGAATTACGGAAAAGTATTCAAGGCCGTCAATTCTTGTTTCTTTTGAGGGAAATGAAGACGGAAGCGTTTCCGAGTACGATATAGGTAAGGGATCGGGAAGAAGTATAAAAGGACTTAATCTTGTGGACGCACTATGCCACTGCTCGGATCAACTTGTAAAATTCGGCGGTCATGAGTTGGCTGCAGGTCTATCTGTTGAGAGAGGAAAGCTTCAGGCATTCAGAGAAAAAATCAATTCATATGCAAAAGAAAATCTTAAAGAAGAAAATATGATTCCGACGCTTGAAGCGGATGCGGAAATAAATTTCAAAGATATCAATTTTACCTTGGCGCAGCAGCTTCAGCAGCTTGAACCGTACGGTGTCGGCAATCCAATGCCTACATTTATTATGAGAGGTGTGCGGATTTTGGAGTTGAGTCCTGTAAGTGACGGAAAGCATACAAGGCTTATGTTAAGTGACGGAAGCTTTTCAACCGCCGCAATGTTTTTTTCAAATTCTCCGGACAGCCTCGGCATAACGCAGGGAGATTTAATAGATGTTCTTTTCAATATTGACATAAACGAATGGTTAGGAAGAAAAAGCGTTCAGATTATAGTTAAGGATATAAGACTTTCAGATTCAAACATCAGTGAGATGAGCAAAGAAAAAACCAGATTCAAAGAAATCTGGTCCGGTGCAAGCTATTATCCGAGTGAAAACATTCTTCCGATTAGAGACGATTTTGTGAAGGTTTATCAGTTCTTGCAAATTTCGTGCAAAAAGGGAAACACAAAGTATTCTCTTTCAAATTTATGTTCAAGATTAATAAAGATTTTTGACAATGACGCAAGCAAAATCGGTTATGTAAAATTGAAATACATTATCATGGTTTTGAATGAACTTAATATACTGACTGTAGAAGAGACGGAAGAAGATGTTTATTCGTTTAAGATTAATGTTGCTCGCAATACGAGCATCGAAAAATCAAACATACTTCGTAAGTTAAGAAGTCAGCAAAAACAAATTTAATTTTTTGGTGAAAAAATGTATAAAGAATTACAACCATTACTTGATGTTATCGGTGAAAACGAAAAGAAATACGACATTGAAAAAATAAAGCAGGCATTTTTATATGCCGACTCACTCCATCAGGGGCAGTTCAGACTCAGCGGAGAGCCGTATATCAGCCACCCTGTTGCGGTTGCGGCAATCGTGTGTGAGCTCGGACTTGATACAGATTCCATTTGCGCGGCGCTTTTGCATGACACGGTTGAGGACTGCGCAGATAAAACCAATCTTGAACTGTTAAGCAAAATGTTCGGAAAAGATGTTTCGATGTTGGTTGACGGCCTTACAAAGATTATTCAGGTTCAGATAGCGGATAAAGAAGAGGCTCATATTGAGAATATCAGAAAAATGCTTCTTGCGATGAACAAAGATATAAGAGTAATCTTTATTAAGCTGTGCGACAGGCTTCACAATATGCGAACACTCGGCGCTAAGAAAGAGGACAGACAGAGGGCAATTGCTCTTGAAACAATGTATATCTACGCACCGCTTGCGCACAGACTCGGTATTCAGAAAATCAAACAGGAACTTGAAAATCTGAGTTTGTATTACCTTGACAGGGTAGGATACGAAGAGATCAAAGTTGCCATTGACAATAAATACGGAATGAGCCGCGATTTTATTACCGAAGCTAAACATATTCTGGAAGAAAAACTTACCGAAAACAATATTTCTTTTCAGCTTTCGGGGCGTATTAAATCCGTATACAGCCTTTACAGAAAGATGTATACATTCAATAAAACATTCGATGAAATATACGATTTTTATGCCGTAAGAATTATTGTAAATACGGAACTTGAGTGTTATACGGCGCTGGGACTTGTGCATGAGCTGTTTAAGTCCGTGCCGGGTAGATTTAAAGATTATATTTCAACTCCCAAGCCCAACTTGTACAGGTCGCTTCATACAACCGTCATCGGCAGGAGCGGTATACCGTTTGAGGTTCAGATAAGAACCAAACAGATGCATGAGGAGGCGGAGTACGGTATTGCCGCGCACTGGAAGTATAAATCGGGAGAAAACTCTGACAGTAATATAGACGACAAACTCAGATGGATTGCAAAACTTTTGGAGTCTGATGAAAACACGAGAGATCCCGACGAATTTATGCGTTCTTTTAAGACCGACATATTCCATGACGAGACATTTGTGTTTACTCCAAAAGGAGATGTAATTTCTTTGCCGCTCGGTTCCACAGTTATTGATTTTGCTTATGCCATACATTCGGCTGTAGGAAATAAGATGACGGGCGCGAAGGTCAACGGAGTTATTGTTCCTATTGATAAAGTACCTCAAAACGGTGATATTATTGAAATTATCACCTCGCAGGCTTCAAAGGGACCGAGCCGTGATTGGCTTAAAATAGTTAAAACCGGTGAAGCCCGAAGCAAGATAAGACAGTGGTTCAAGAAAGAGAAGAGAACAGAAAATACTGCTTTGGGAAAAGCGGAAGTGGAGCGTGAAGTAAAGAAACTCGGCATTCCGTTTACCGAAACCGAACTTATTGATGCGGTTACGGTAGCCGCGAAGCGCATCGGAATAAATAACGCAAATGATTTTTATAATACTCTTGGCTTCGGCGGAATATCCCTTCAGAGATTTATGCCGAAAATAAAAGAAGAACTTGAAAAAAATCATGTCAGCGAAGAGAAACCTCAGTCCACAGAGGAAGAAATTTCAAAAGTTAAAATTACAAAGCCTCACAAGCACTCAAACAGCGGTATAATAATTGACGGAGAGGAAGGTTGTCAGGTTAAGTTTGCCAAATGCTGCAATCCTTTGCCCGGAGACAAAATCGTCGGATTTGTTACACGAGGATTCGGCGTTTCCGTTCACAAGGCAGACTGCCCGAATGTTATTGCTTCCCGCCGTATTGAAGAAAATCTTTCACGCTGGGTTGTTGCGGAATGGGATAAGTCGAGCGACGGAGAACTTAACGAATCGAGAACAAATTATGAGGCAGTTTTACAGATAGTTGCTGAGGATGGTATAGGTGTTATTGCTGCGATCTCAATGACTTTGGCTGAAATGAAAGTATCAATCACTCAGATTTATACGCAGTCGCAAAAGAACGGAGATGTAACCATAAACATTCATATAGGATGCAGAAGCACAACACACTATAATGCTATTGTATCAAAAATAAAGTCATTATCAAGTGTTATATCTGTAAACAGAGGTTTTTTAAATTAAAGGGATTGTTATATGAAAGCTGTTTTACAAAGAATTAAGAAAGCTAAGATATATGCCGACGGAGAGTTTTGTTCCGAGATTGGTTTCGGACTATATATTCTCCTCGGTGTAGGAAAAAATGACACGAAAAAAGACTGTGAACTTCTCTGTGAGAAGATATCCAAACTCCGTATTTTCAGCGATGAGAACGATAAGATGAATCTTTCTGTCAAGGATGTTGACGGTGAAGTGATGATAGTGTCAAATTTTACTTTGTATGCTAATTATTCACACGGTAACAGACCTGATTATTTTAAGAGTGCTGCGCCTCTTGAGGCAAACGAACTCTATGAATATTTTATTTCACTTATGAAAGAGAAAGTTAAAAATGTCGGTACGGGCAAGTTCGGGGCGGATATGACAACGGAGTTGATTACAGACGGTCCGGTTACAATAGTAATGGACTCCTCGGTTATCGGAGGAAATTCTAATGATACTTAATCTGAACGGCGATATAAACAGATATTATGTGCAAACACTGTGTATGATTTTTTTCCCCGGCGCCACATTCGGCAAAGATGAGGTGCCGTCGGAAACTGTACCGCAGGTAAATGTAGATGTTTATAAGGATGTCGGCGGTTCAGACACAGCATATGTATCGATAAAACTCAACAACAAACTTTATGAGGCGACTGCCACTGTCAGTTATGATGAGGATGTGATTATTGCAAATCCTGCTTCAATTGCAGTGGGCAGAGCATTGCTTGCATGCGGAAAAGAGATATTCAATCAAACACCGCCGTGGGGCATTCTTACAGGTATCAGGCCGGCTAAGATTGCAAATACGCTCATTCACAAAGGAAACGGTATTTTAAAATCAAAGAGAATTCTCAGAGATAAGTATCATCTCAATCCTCAAAAAGCGGCACTTGCAGTATCGGTTGCTACATCGGAAAATAAAATCTTGAAAAAACTGCCTAAAAATAACTGTTCGATTTACATTTCTATACCTTTTTGTCCCTCTCGCTGTTCGTATTGCAGCTTTGTATCTTATACATCCGCTAAACTTCTTTCTTTAATTAATGAGTATGTAGATGTATTGATTTCGGAATTTAATGATACTGTAGAGATAATCCGAAAGTTAAATCTTGAGGTAAGCACCGTCTATATAGGAGGCGGTACGCCGACAACTTTAAACTGCGAGCAGCTCGAAAAACTTCTCCTTGCAATATCTTCATCCATTGATACCGAAAAACTTGCTGAGTTTACTTTGGAGGCGGGCAGACCGGATACCATCACGGAGGAAAAGATGGCTCTGGCTTATAAATACGGAGTTACAAGGGTAAGTGTTAATCCTCAAACCCTCAATGACGATATATTAAAATCTATCGGCAGAAGGCATACCACTGAGGATTTTTACAAGGCATATAATATCGCACAAAATTCGGGTATTCGTGATATTAACGTTGACTTGATTGCAGGTCTGCCGGGGGATGATTTCAAAAACTTCTCGGATTCCATGGACAAGGTAATCGAACTTATGCCTTCAAATATTACCGTACATAGCTTTTGTGTCAAAAAGTCAGCAGATGTACTGAGGAGCAATTCGGATATATACTCGCTGAGCAGCAATGACGCTGTAAAATCAGTCTCTTATTCCCAGCTTAAAACAAAACTTGCAGGTTATAAGCCTTACTATATGTACCGGCAAAAAAATACGATAGGAAACCTTGAAAATGTCGGATTTTCATTAGACGGACATGAAAGCCTATACAATGTTTTTATGATGGAAGAGGTTCAGACCATTTTTGCGGTAGGAGCCGGGGCGGTAACCAAGCTTGTTGACAGAAATGCGGATTTTTACGCCGAGTCAAGAATAGAGAGGATTTTTAATCCAAAATATCCTTACGAGTATCTTAGAAATTATTCGGAGGATAAGGAGAGAGTAAGAAGAATGAGAGAAGAGAAGATTTTCGAATTTTTCTCATATAAAGAAAATCAATAATATTTAATAGGACTTGCTAATATATATTAGTAGGTCCTATTTTTGGATAATCTGATATATGGAGAAAACAATGCCGCTCTTTAATCATGAAAATAAAAATATAGTAAAGGGAGCACTCGTTTTAACGATTTCGGGAATAATCGTAAAACTGCTCGGGCTGATTTATAAAATACCGCTGTCCTATATTCTATCCGATGAAGGAATGGGGTATTTTAATTCGGCGTATACCATATATGTTTTCTTTTACATAATATGCACTGCCGGAGTTCCCAAAGCTATTTCCATATTGATAAGCGAGGAGAACACAGACAACAATTCCGAAAAAGTTCAGTATATCTACATGGTTGCCATCAGGCTGTTTATTATTATCGGAATATCCGCAACATTGATATTTTTGCTTTTTTCACGCACAATTTCCGTTTTGATAGGTAACAGAGGCTCATATTATACGATGCTCGCAGTTGCACCGTCTGTAATGTTTGTATGTGCCGGCGGAGTTCTTAGGGGATATTTTAACGGACGGGTGAACTTTGTCCCTATTGCGGTATCAGAATTGATAGCGGGAGTGTCAAAACTTGTTTTGGGGCTTATTTTTGCATTTATCACGGTAAAATTCACAGATGATTTGTGCGTAGTTTCTGCAATGACAATACTCGGCGTATCAGTCGGCTCGTTTTTCAGTTTTCTCTATCTTGCGATGACTAAAAAAATACTGTTCAGAGAGTATAAAGATATAAACCATGTCAATAATAGGAATAATATAATTCGCCGGATATTCAAGCTTTCCTTGCCCCTGACACTAACTTCTGTGATAGGAGCTGTGTGCAATATAATAGACTTATCACTTATAATGCGCAGGCTTGAATCGATAGGCTATACCGACTTTCAGGCAGGAGTTTTGTACGGTAATTACACCACATTGGTAATTCCGCTGACAAATGCGGCGATAACTATCATATCACCGCTTTTTGCGGTAATATTGCCGTATGTCACAAGGGAGCATTCAAGAGGAAATTTAAAAAACATTATGAATAAAACAGAATTTTCTTTTGGAATAATAAATATATTAGTAGTTTTTATATGTTTTGTCTTTCTGATTAAACCGTACGGAGTACTGCTCATTCTGTTTGAGGACTCATCTGCCAAAATTGCCGCCCCTCTTCTTTATATTTCAGCTTGCGGAATTCTTTTTATGAGTCTGCTGACAGCGGTGCACACAATTCTTGAAGCGAAGGGAAATACCTTGTTTCCGTTAATATCTTTAACTTTGGGCACGGTGATAAAATTCATTCTGTGTTATATTTTAATAGGTTATGAGGATCTTGGAATTCTCGGTGCTCCGATAAGCAGTGTAATTTCGTATCTTTTCAGCTTTGTGCTTTCTTTATCTTATGTATTTTTCTTTGCAAAAATAAAATTAAAAGTCCTAAGCTGCTTTTTCCCGGCAACGCTTAGCTGTATCGTTGCATATTTATTTACTAATGTTTTAACTCGCAGAATTGATACAAACACCGCGTTTGGTAACATTATTTACATTTTTTGTCTTGGGGTTATCTACTTGGCAGCGGTCGGAGTATGTATTTTTATACGAAAAAATGTCAACTTATACAAAACTGAGAAAATAAATTAGATATAAAGACGAAGTTTAGTTTTTTTTTGAAATTTCTTAAAATAAATATTGAATTATTTGAGACAAATTGGTATAATAGATACATAGTTTAAATTGAAAGGATTTATACCAATGAACAAAACAGATCTTGTAAATGTTGTCAGCGCTAATACCGAACTTGCAAAAAAGGATGTTGATGCTGTTGTATCTGCCACTATCTCTGCTATTACTGCAGCACTTAAAGAGGGAGATAAAGTTCAGCTTATAGGTTTTGGAACATTTGAAGTTAAGAGTGTTGGCGAGAGAGAAGGCCGCAATCCCAGAACAGGTGAGACAATGACAATTGCAGCAAGCAAAAAACCTTCATTCTCCGCATCAAAGGCTCTTAAAGATGAGGTTAATGCTTAATTTGCCATGCGCCTTGATAAATATTTAAAAGTCTCACGTTTAATAAAAAGAAGGACTGTTGCCAATGACGCATGTGATACGGCGAGAGTTATGGTTAACGGAAAGGCTGCCAAAGCCTCGTATGATGTTAAAATCGGAGATCTTATTACCGTTCAGTTTGGTAATAAGCAACTTACCGTAAAGGTCCTTGAAATAAAAGAGACTACTAAAAAGTCAGAATCTTTCGGAATGTACGAAGTTGTTTCGGAAGCTGATGTATAATTGATTTTATTTATGCATATTCTTTTACAGAGAATATGCATATTTTTTTTTGGAGGTCATTATGGATAAGCTTTCTGAAAAGCAGGTTGTAAATCTTATTAACAAAGAACAGCTCAGCATAAATCATGTTTTAAATGTCGACAGTTTCAGCGATGATTTTCTCGAAATATCAACAAAGGATGGTCAAATGTGTGTGGAGGGCGCAAATCTTAAAATAGAAGAACTGAGACAGGACGAGGGAATAATACATATAAAGGGAAGTATAAATGCCATATATTATAAGGCAGAAAAAGTCAAGAGCAAATTTTTAGGCGGAATTTTCGGATGAGATTTTTCACGGTAAAGGAAGTTTTTGAATCGCTCTTTATGTATGCGGTTTTGGGGTTTGGGTGCGGTGTTATATACAAAATGGCGGATACTCTTTATTTTTCCGTTTATAATTTTATAAGATCCTTTAAAATAGCTGATTCTTTATCCGGAAAAAATAAAAAAAGTAAATTCAAGGCTTTTTTCGAGCAACCTGTAAAAAGGGGAGTAATGTTCAATATTTTTGAGTTTTTTATATTTTTGATTTTTGGGATATTATATACATTTGTAACTTTTTTTAAGCTCGATGGAATAATCAGAATTTATGTATTTCTGGTGTTTGTTGCTTTCTTTTTTCTATCTAAAAAAACAGCCGGCAGATATTTTGAGAAAATATATATATTTTTGTTTAAAAGAATTTTGTTTTGTCTTTGTATGGTGGAATATTTTTTTGTAAAATCTATTAGAAATTTATTAAATCTATTGACTTTTTTTTGTAAAAATGTTAAAATAAGGATGAAAAAATTTAATAAATTATAATATTTATTGGAGGTCTGAAATGTCGGTATGTGTTAATCTTGCACCATTTTATTTTCATCAAGGCACTAACTTTTATGCATATAAGTATTTAGGTTGTAATCTTGAAAAAAAAGACAATAAATACCACTATACATTCCGTACATGGGCTCCAAATGCCGATGAGGTGGGACTGGTATCCGATTTTTCGGGTTGGGATACTCCCATCATGATGAAGAAAGTTACAGATAACGGTGTTTATGAGGTCTGCTATGAAAGCAATGTCAGTCTTGAGAAGTATCCTTATAAGTTTCTTATCAGAAACGGCGGGAGAGAATTTTTGAAAGGTGACCCTTATGCGAGGTTTTCGCGTGGCGGAGCTGACGGTGCATCTTTAATATTCTGCGAGAGCAAACATAAGTGGACGGATAAAAAATGGCTTAATTTCAGACACAAACAACAATCGTCAGAGGGAGGCTATTATCTCTCCTGTCCTCTCAACATTTATGAGGTTCATCTCGCAAGTTTTATGCGGCATGACGGCGATAACAGCGTGCTCTCTTACAGAGAGGCGGCGGATGTACTTGTTCTGTATTTAAAATACATGGGCTACACGCATATTGAACTTATGCCGGTGCAGGAGCATCCGTACGACGGCTCTTGGGGATATCAGGTATGCGGATTTTACGCTCCTACGTCAAGGTTTGGGGACCCGGACGACTTCAGATATTTTGTAAACAAAATGCATCAGAACGGAATCGGAGTTATAATGGACTGGGTACCCGCCCATTTTCCGAAAGATGCATGGGGACTCTATGAATTTGACGGAGTGCCGCTATATGAGTATCAAGGCAAGGACAGGATGGAGTCCCAGACTTGGGGAACAAGATTTTTTGACCTCGGACGGGAAGAAGTACAGTCTTTCCTGATTTCAAATGCTCTGTATTTTCTCAGAGAGTTTCATATTGACGGACTGAGGGCTGATGCTGTTGCGTCAATGCTGTATCTTGATTATGACAGAACACTGGGAGAATGGATACCTAACACAAGCGGCGGAAGAGAAAATCTGGAGGCTGTCGCATTTTTCAGAAAATTGAATACAGCGGTTTTCTCTGAGTTTTCGGATGTCCTTATGATAGCTGAGGAATCAGGATCCTTTAACGGCATAACAAAACCGTGTTATGACGGAGGACTCGGATTTAATTTAAAGTGGAATATGGGATGGGCAAATGATTTTTATGATTATTTGTTGACTGATCCTTTATTCAGAAAATATAAGCATAAAGCTCTTAATTTTCCCATAATGTACGCTTTTAATGAAAATTATGTTTTGCCTATATCTCACGATGAAGTAGTGCACGGAAAACTCTCGCTTATAAACAAGATGTACGGTGAATATGAAAATAAATTTAAGCAGATGCGTGCGGCTCTTCTTATGATGATGTCTTATCCCGGTAAGAAGATGATGTTCATGGGTACGGAGTTTGCACAGTTCAGGGAATGGGATTATGAGAACTCGCTTGAATGGTTTATGCTCGACTATCCAAATCACAGGGCAATGAGAGATTATGTCTGCTCGCTTAACAGGTTCTATCTGGAGCACAGCGAAATGTGGGAGATTGATTTTGACCCTCGGGGCTTTGAGTGGATTCTGGCAGATGACGCAGATCATAATTCCATAGCGTATATAAGGAAGAACAAAAAAGGAAAAGAACTTATTTTTGTAATAAATTATTCAGGATCGGAAGAGAAGTATTCTCTTCGTGTTGACAAAGGCAGATACGCCAAATGCATTTTTGAAACAGGTTTAGATAATAATATTACAAAAGAAACAAAAATAGTAAACAAAAACGGCGAATATTTTATGGATATAACTCTTCCTCCGTTTTCGGGCGGGGTATATAAGATTTATAAATCAAACTACAATTTTAAAGCATAAGGAGATTACCGTATGTATTGCAAAAAGGAATGTATAGCAATGCTGCTTGCAGGTGGACAAGGTTCAAGACTTTATGATTTAACAAAACAAACTGCAAAACCTGCCGTTTCGTTCGGCGGCAAATATAAAATTATAGATTTCCCTCTCTCAAACTGCATTAATTCCGGTATAGACACTGTCGGAGTTTTAACACAGTATCAGCCACTGGCGCTTAATGAATATATCGGAAACGGTGAACCGTGGGACCTTGACCGTACCCGCGGAGGTCTGTCTGTTTTGCCGCCGTATCAGGGCAACAAAAATTCTGATTGGTACAAGGGAACAGCTAATGCGATTTATCAAAATATAAACTTTATCAAACAGTTCAATCCGGATTATGTTCTTATCCTTTCGGGTGACCATATCTATAAAATGGACTACTCTAAAATGCTTGAAACTCATAAGGAGACCGGTGCGGTATGTACTGTAGCAACCATCACTGTTCCGATTGAGGAAGCATCGAGGTTTGGAATTTGTAATACAAACGAAGACGGAAGAATTTACGAGTTTGAAGAAAAACCTAAAGTTCCGAAAAACAATCAGGCTTCTATGGGAATTTACATATTCAATACGGACACGCTTATTGAATATCTTGAAACAGATGAAGCTGATGAAAAATCAAGTAATGACTTCGGTAAAAATATCATACCTAACCTTCTTAACAACGGAGAAAAACTCTACTCATACAGGTTCTCCGGTTATTGGAAGGATGTAGGAACAATATCCTCACTGTGGGAATCTAATATGGATCTTATAGGAGATAATCCAGTTCTGAATCTTGCGGATGATGATTTTAAGATTTTCTCAAGAAACTTTGCCCGTGCTCCTCAATACCACGGCGAGAAATCAAGGGTTATAAATTCCCTTATTTCAGAGGGATGTCAAATATACGGAACTGTCGAAAATTCTGTAATTTCCGGCGGAGTTATTATTGAGGACGGCGCAGTGGTCAAAGACTCGGTGATTATGGACGACGTTATCATTAAATCAGGTGCAAAGGTATATATGTCTATTATAGACTCAGACTCTATTATCGGTGAGGGTGCAATTGTAGGTAAGGAAAATGCAGACAAATCCAATATAACCGTTATTGCAAAATACTCTGAAATAGAAAAGAATTCAGTAATTGTAAAGTAAGGAGACCGTGCTATGGCTTTCAGTGCAGTTGGTATAATATTTTCAAGTTTAAATGACGGAACATTATCTCGGCTTACAAATGACAGGACAGTTGCGGCAATTCCTTTTGCTTGCAGATACAGACTTGTCGATTTTTGCCTTTCAAATTTGGTTAATGCCAATATTTCAAATATTCATATTGTCGCAAACTATAATTACAGATCTTTGATTGAGCATATAGGAAGCGGTAAAGACTGGGACTTGGCTCGCAGGACGGGCGGTATCAAGGTTATCTCACCTTTTCAAACTGCGACATCTTCTTCTCTTAAAGTTTTTTCAAGGCACATGGAGGCTTTGAAATCTATGAGGGACTATATTGACGAATTTAAAGAGGACTATGTCGTTCTCATGGACTCAGATCATGTTTTGAATATTGATATAACCGATGTTATCGCTGAGCATGAAAAGAGCGGAGCAAGTGTTACAATGGTTACGCATCCCATCTCCAAAGAATATACATCTAAGGTGCCGAGGATGATGATTTCCGCCGACGACGGAAGGATTAAAGATATTTCAATGAGCAAAACATATACTCAAAGTAATCCTGAAATGTCACTGAATATTTTT
Organism: uncultured Clostridia bacterium; assembly: GCA_944384515.1. Taxonomy (GTDB): domain Bacteria; phylum Bacillota; class Clostridia; order Oscillospirales; family CAG-272; genus UBA1740. The sequence continues at coordinate 5,428 of CALWTU010000075.1, read as the reverse complement.
GTTATGAGTACATCATATCTTCAGATAATGCTTGATCAGGCAGAGGCAAAGAGCCTTAACAGCCTTACAGGATATTTTGCAATGCATTTTGACAGATCAAATTACAGAACATACAAGTATGAGGGATATGTTGCAAGTGTTTCAAGTTTCCTTGATTACTACAGGTGTTCAATGGAACTTGTAAATAATAAGGAGGCAAGAGCTTCGCTTTTGTGGAAGAAAGAGTTTCCGATTTTTACAAGAGTGCATAACTCGGCTCCCGTAAGTCATACATCAACGGCAAAAATTGAAAATTCAATGCTGGCTGATGAGTGCGTGATAGAGGGAACGGTTATAAACTCGGTTCTTTTCAGAGGAGTGCATGTAGGAAAAGGCGCTGTGGTAAAAGACTCGGTACTGTTCCATGGTACTTATGTAGCTGATAACGCAGAACTTAACTGCATGGTGACGGATAAGGATGTTATGATTTCAGACGGCGTAAAATTATCGGGAAATCCCAATATGCCGTTCTATGTTCAAAAGAACAGAAAAGTTTAAAATTAACAAAACGGGGTGTTTAAATGAAGATTTTATATGTAGCAAGTGAGGCAAATCCCTATGCTGCAAGTGGCGGACTCGGAGATGTAATGGGGGCATTACCGTCCTCTGTTAAAAAAAATGACGGTTCTGTCGAAGCAGAAGTTATAATGCCTTTGTATAACACTTTAAAAAAAGAATATCGTGATAACCTTACAAAAGTTATGGATATTTCTTTTAAACTTTCATGGAGAAGTACCGGAGCAACAATTTATTCGCATACAAAGGATAATGTTACCTACTATTTTATTGAAAATCATTATTATTTCGATAGAGGCAGACTTTACGGAGAATGGGACGACGGAGAGAGATTTGCATTTTTCTCTACCGCTGTTATTGAGTTTATAATTCAGTCTGACAGAATTCCGGATATTCTGCACGCCAATGACTGGCAGAGTGCTCTGACTGTTATATATCTTAAGACAAAGTACAAAGACCTTTATAAGCTTTCTTCAATAAAAACGGTATATACAATTCATAATATCGAGTATCAAGGACAGTATGATCTTGCCATACTCGGAGATGTTTTCGGGCTTGATAATATCTATAGCGGTGCTGTTGAATATAACGGCTGTATTAATCTCATGAAGGGAGCAATTACACTCAGTGATTTTGTAACAACAGTCAGTCCCAACTATGCAAACGAACTTGAGCATGATTTCTTTGCCTTTGGTTTGGCAAATGTTATTAAGGCTAACAAGTATAAAATTGCCGGCGTCATAAACGGAATTGATTATGGTTATTTTTCACCCAATCTCGGCGGCGACATTTATGAGGCATACAGTAAAGACAGCGTAAAAGAGGGAAAAAAGGCAAATAAAAAAGCTCTTCAAAAAGAACTCGGACTGCTTCAGAGGGTTACGACTCCGCTTGTCGCTCTTGTTACAAGACTTACACCCGGAAAAGGAATTGATCTTGTAAGTCATATAATAGAGGAACTGTTGAATGAAAAGGTGCAGGTAGTTTTGCTCGGAACCGGAGACGGTGAGTATGAGAGATATTTTTCTTCTCTTGAAGATAAATATAAAAACTTTAAGGCACTGATTAAATTTGACAGAGTATTATCTAAAAAGATATATGCGGCAGCAGATATCTTCCTTATGCCGTCAAAAAGTGAACCGTGCGGTCTCGCTCAGATGATTGCATGCTCATACGGTACAGTACCTGTTGTTCGCTCGGTAGGAGGTCTTTGCGACTCCATTATTCCATATGGAAAGGAAGGAGCAAACGGATTCAGGTTTGATAACTATAATGCCCACGAGATGTTATTCACAATCAAGAGTGCGATTGAATTATATAATAACAAGAAAGAGTGGGAAAAACTCAGATACAGTGCTATGTCATCCGATTTCACATGGGACAATTCTGCCTTAAAATATATTGAGATTTATAAGAATTTATTAAAATAATAGGATATAAAATTAATGAAGAACAATATTTCAACCAATTTGTCAGGACAAAGAACAGTTATTAGTAAAGATGAACTCAGAGAGAGAATAGAAGCAAAACTTATCACACACGGAATAACAAGTTTTGCTAAGATAACAAATGATGACTTGTATAAGGCTTCAGTGCTTGCAATCAAGGATATACTGATTGAAAACAGGCAGGAGTTTAAAAAGAGAGCTGCTGCTGTCGGCGCAAAAAAAATATATTATCTTTGCATGGAGTTTCTTGTAGGAAAGAGTCTTAAGAATACCTCTCAGAATTTAGGTATTTACAGTCAGCTTGATGAAATTTATCATGAATTCGGAACAAATTTCAATGATATATATTCTGTTGAAGTTGATCCGGGTCTCGGAAACGGAGGACTCGGTCGTCTTGCAGCATGCTTTATGGATTCATTGGCGGCAGGAGACTATATCGCTAACGGATATTCTTTGCTTTATAAGTCGGGCCTTTTTATTCAAAAGATAATTGACGGTGAGCAGGTAGAGCTTCCTGACGAATGGCTTGAAAAGGGTGGATTGTGGCTTGTGCCGCATCCTGAAAGAAGTGTGAGTGTCAAACTCGGCGGAAAGATTGAAGAAAAATGGCAAAATGACAAACTTAATATTATTCATACGGAATATGATGAGGTAAAAGCTGTACCGTATGATCTTCTGATTTCCGGAACAACCACAAATGCCGTAAATAAAATTACTCTGTGGGCAGCAAAGAAAATGTACGAAAACAATCAGGGTTACGGTACACTTCAAAGTTCGTATGTAAATAATCTTTCCTGTAACAGCCAGGAAATAATTACCGAGCAGCTTTATCCCAAAGATGATTATGATGAGGGAAAACTGCTCAGACTTACACAGCAATATTTTCTTGTTTCTTCATCTTTGCAGAGCATTATAAAGGATTACTTTAACGAACACGGTTCGCTTATCGGTTTTTCTGATAATGTTGCGATACATCTTAACGATACGCATCCGGCACTGTGTATTCCCGAGCTTATGCGCATACTCATGGATATATATTCATATTCGTGGGAGGATGCGTGGAATGTCGTTATTAAGACAATATCTTATACAAACCATACGGTTTTGCCTGAGGCGCTTGAATGTTGGAGAATTGATTTGTTCAGCATGAAACTGCCGAGAATTTATAATATTGTAAATGAAATTAATAACCGCTTTACGGCGGATTTATGGAATCTTTATCCCGGCGACTGGGACAGAATATCCAAGATGTCAATTATAGCTTATAATCAGGTAAGAATGGCAAACCTTTCCGTCGTTGGTTCTCATACAGTAAACGGTGTTTCAAAGCTCCACAGCGAAATCTTAAAACAAACGGTTTTCCACGATTTTTATAAGATGACACCGTGGAAATTCACAAATGTAACAAATGGTATAGCTCACAGAAGATGGCTGTGCTATTCAAACCCCCAACTCACAAAGCTTCTTGATAATTTGATAGGTGAGGGATACAGAAATGACGCATCTCAGCTTATCGAACTTAAGAAGTATGAAAATGACAGTGCCGTTCTTAAACAGATTGGCGATATAAAGCATTTTAATAAGGAGTCGTTTGCCTATTACGCTTATAATAAAACAGGCAAAAGAATTGACCCGGATTCAATATTCGATGTTCAGATTAAGAGAATGCACGAATACAAAAGGCAACTTCTTAATGTAATGAAGATTATTGCACTGTATAATGAAATTCTTGAAAATCCGAACTCGGATATACCACCTCAGACATTTATATTCGGATGCAAGGCGGCTCCGGGATATACAATGGCAAAGAAACTTATTAAACTTATCTGGTTTTTGTCCGAAGAACTTGAGAGAAACCCGAAGACAAGAGACAGACTTAAAGTCGTATTCATGGAAGAATATAATGTTTCGCTTGCTGAGATTCTTATACCTTCGGCAGATATTTCAGAGCAGATTTCTCTTGTGGGTAAAGAGGCGAGCGGTACGGGATGCATGAAGCTTATGATGAACGGAGCTTTGACTGTCGGAACTTTGGACGGCGCCAATGTAGAAATTGCAGAGGCGTGCGGCAAGGATAACATCTATATATTCGGTATGAATACAAAAGATGTTGAAGATCTTTGGCGCAATGATTATTCTTCAAGAGATTTTTACAGACGTTCTGCTGTTTTGCGCGGAGTTGTGGATAGATTCAATTTGCCTATCGGCGGTCAGGATATGTCATTCATTTTTGATTATCTGATGAACAGTTCTCACGGAGTGTCCGATCCTTTCATGTGTCTTGCAGACTTTGATTCTTATCTCAACTCTTATAAGAAATGTGTCAGCGATTTTTCAGACAGAAAATTGTGGTGTAAAAAGTCGCTTATCAATACAGCGACAAGCGGTATTTTCTCATCCGACAACAGTATTAAAAATTATGCCGAAAATATCTGGCACGCTGTCAGCGTCAACAAGATGGTTAAACAGTAATGCGGCTTTTCAATAAATTAAGAATAAGTGATGATTTAGCCGCATCATCTTTCGGAAAAATAAAATTTCAGCTTGACGGTGAAATGACGGATTCGTCCGCTTTTGAACTTCACAATAAAGTAAAAGAATTCTTTTATTTGCCCAGAGCACTCGGCGTTTACGATGTGAAAATCAATATTTATGATATGAACTGCGAAAAGTTGATTTTCTCATATACCATTGATTTTTGTGAACTTGAGAGTTGTTATGATGTTTATTCGCTCGATATTCCCGTCTCAAATCTTGGAGTAGGATTATATTTTTACACGGTCGGAATTTCGACAGTCTGCGGTTTTTTGTATGCTAAACAAAGCATGGGCAGATTATGCTTTCTTCGATCCGATAATCCTGTTTACAACCAGTTTTCCGTCTCTCATTTTAAATATAAAGCTGCGACGAAATATTACGGCGGCGTTATTTATCATATTTTTGTAGACAGATTTTTTCACTTTGGGGATAATGTCAAAAAAGATGAAGCAGTGCTCCTTGATGATTGGAATGCCGATATACCCGAATTTCCGCTTTATCCGGGAGCACCGCTGAAAAACAACTATTTTTACGGCGGAAATCTTAAAGGGATAACAAAAAAACTTGATTATATAAAGTCTCTCGGTGTTAATATTATTTATTTGTCGCCGATATTTGAGTCGCCCTCAAATCACAAGTATGATACATCCGATTATATGAAAATTGACAGCATGTTTGGTACTGATGAGGATTTATCCGAGTTGATAGCCACCGCAGGGAAATTGGGTATAGGAATATTGCTTGACGGTGTATTTAACCATACGGGCGCAGACAGTGTATATTTCAACAAATATAATCACTATAATTCCATCGGTGCATATCAGTCGAAAAAATCCAAGTACTTTGATTGGTATACATTCAACCGATACCCTGATGATTATGTATCC
>CALWTU010000074.1 GCA_944384515.1 uncultured Clostridia bacterium | reverse complement strand
AGATTTACCTTATCTCCGACGGTGATGGGGATGTTTTTTACGCCTGCTCCGTCATAGAGCGGATCCTTTTCCTTGTTCTCGTAAAGCAGGTGCATAATCTCCCTCTCGATATCCGACTCGTCAACCGTGTCAAATATTGCGTCGACATCAAACTTTGAGTAATCCTCTTTGGATATTGTGATGTACTTTGAGAGGTTTTCCTTCATATAGTCTATATTTCTGTTTGAGATTGCAGAAATCGCAACACCCACCACAAGTGCAAGTATAAGCACCACAGCAAGCGAGCCTGCCACAACGGTAGTCCAGAAAAATGCCTTCTTTTCGTTGAAGTAAGCCTTTTGCTTTCTCTTTGACTTTTTGGAGTCAGTGCCGGTGTTATTTCTGTTTTTTGTGTTATCGCTCATAAAAAAGAATAATCCTTTCATTATAACTGTATATTATAATTTTCATACATCCTTGCTTTCCTCAAGTGTTTTTATAAAAGAGGTTGCGAGGAAATCACACCTCTCGTTGTATTTATGACCGTTGTGACCTTTTACCCAGACGAATTTTACTCTGTGCCGCTCGGTCAGCTCATACAGTCTCTGCCACAAATCGGCGTTTTTGAGCGGTTCCCTGCCGCGTGTCCAGCCCTTATCCCGCCAACTGTCAATCCAGTGCTCGCAGAATGCGTCGACGATATACTTTGAATCGGAGTAGACGGTGACAGAGCACTCCTCTCTGAGCGCCTCAAGTCCTTTTATGACGGCGGTGAGCTCCATGCGGTTGTTGGTGGTCTCCCGCTCGCCTCCGAAAAACTCCTTTTCGTACTCGCCCCATCTGAGAACAGCACCCCAACCTCCCGGACCGGGGTTACAGCTGCAAGCGCCGTCTGTATAAAGTTCAATCTCTTTCATTTTCCCCTATGCCCCTCTCGGTAGGTTTTGCTCCGAACATTCAAGAGTGATGCTCTGCCGCATTTGTGCCATGTTGAGAATAAAAATCGTATATATTGTTAACAGAGTTTTATATGATTTAACTATTCGGAAATCTATTTTTAAAATTTTCGCTCTCTTTGAAAAAGGGACTTTGCCCTTGGCAAAAGTCCCTTTTTGGACTATTGCGCCCGGCAAAAGTCCGATTTTAACAAAAGCAAATTTTGCAGTACGAAGACTTGGAATTTACTCCGCCGATTACTCAGCGTCTGTGTTCTCTTCCTCTTCTTCCTCTTCTGCCTCCGAAACAGGATCACCTATCTCGTAGGATGTAACCTTTCCGTTATATTTATAGGTGATCTTTACAAATCCGTTCTCGTCAGGCTCGCTCTTTACCTCCTCAAAGGAAACAAGCATATCCATGAGAGCATCAAACTGATATGCGTGAAGAACGCTGTTCTCACCGTAGTTATACTCATAGTAAGAATAGTTGCTGTCCTCCTCCTCTTTGAGAGCCTTGATCTGGTCGTCGGTGAGAATAACTCCGTATGCCTTGGATACAGCATAAATTCTTACGATAGGCTCAACGAATGTCTTTGCATGCTCCATTACAGCGGCAAGTGCCTCGTCATATGTCTTGACGGTCTTGATATCTGTTGTAACAGCCGCAATAAGATAATTCTTGAAGGATCCGTTATACTTCTTGTAGTTTGATACCTGCTCTGCTCCTGAGCCGCTTGACTCATTGTAGAACTTGTACTTGTAGTTGTCGATAAGCTGATCGTATGTCTCCTTCACAGCCTTCTCGGGAGTACCCTTAACCTCAACATTCTTTGTGAGGAAGTAGTAAACCTCTTTAGCTATATTCATTCTGATAGTTTCGTTGTGTTTATTCTGAAGATAGTTATATGTTGAAATCTTGTATCCTCTGACAAAAGCATCGCTCGCGCCCTCAACTGCAAGGAGCTTGTTAACGGCATTATCTCTGTCAAGAGTTGATTTCTTGAGGTCTCCCTCTGCGTCTGTAACATCCTTCTCTGCCGCGGTAACTGCGGTGGTAGCAACCTCAAGCGCCTTCTTTGCGTCAGCCTCTGCCTTTTTCTGAGCCTCGGTAGCTGCCTCGCCTGCGTCGTCAAGCTCCTTCTTTGCGGTATCGTACTTATCCTGAGCCGCATCCTTCTCGCTCTGCTTTTTCTCTAAAGCTTCCTTAGCCTTATCGAGTGCGGAAACATCATCTTTATATGCTTTCTGAAGATCCTTAAGGGAGGCAACAAAATCTTCAAGAGATACATCCTCACCCTTATCGTTCTTTGTCACATACTTCTTTACAAGCTCTTCCTTCTTTGCGTCGTCAAAGTCTGCAAAATCCTCACCGAAGAGAACCGAGCAAACCGCATCGTATGTTATACTGTCTGAAAATATTGTATTTATAAGAGACTGTGCGCTGAACTCCTCAACGGGAACGTAGTGTACGGGGAAGATGTGATAAGTAAGCTCTTTATCCTTAAGCTCACGGCTGACACCCTCAACATCCTTTACCGACTTGGACTCGTCGTAAGTTACATCCTTAACGGTTGTGAACTCATCGCCGCGTGCGATAAAGTTAACCTTTGTACCTGAATAGGAAACCTCTCCCAGCTCGCTGTCTGTAAGCTTAAAGTCGGAGATTGAAGCACCGACTGTCTGTCCCTTAAGGTAGCCCTCAAATGTAGCGGCGTCCTCACCTACAACAACTCTCCGGTTTGTAACGGTAACCGACTTATCCTTCTCAACTCCGTCGACAGTCTCGGTATAGCTGTATGTGTAGCTTACATATACAACGTCTCCTGCCTCAACGGTGCCGGAAGTCTCTGTTTTGTACGCCTTGTCAGTGAAATCGAAACCTGCAAGAGCTGCGATAAGCGCCTCCTCAAGTCCCTCTGTCTCAAGCATACCCATCTGCACTTTGCCCGCGCTATCGGTCTTCATGTTTGAAGCGAAGAGTACAACTTCCTTCTCATCGAAGGTAGCGGTTACATAGTAGCAGTAGTAAATCATGTCATGCACGCCCGCTGTGCCCTCGGTCTTCTTATCATCCTCATCGACCTTTGACGCAAGGGACGCGTAAATGTTATCAAGAACCTTGTTGAGTCTGACAGTAGGATCGTCCTCAAACTCGCCGTCCTCTATTATAACCTTCATAATTGCGTCTTCAAAAGCTTTTCTCTGTTCCTCGGTAAATGTAGCATAAGCCGACAAATCCTCTTTTGCAAAGTTGTATCCGCAGCTTGCAAGAGTGAGAACGGACATTACTACAACAAGAAACATTGCAATAATTCTTTTCTTCATTTTTTGTTCCTCTATGTGATTTATTTTTAATTACGCACTATACTTTCAGATAGTGTCAAAAGCATTGCTCAACTATTATATCACAAACTTTTGTAAAATGCAAACAGTTTTTTCATATTTTCCCTTTTTTTTAATATATTTACAATTTATTTTTATTTAAAAGTACAAAAGCGGATATAAAGCGGACACTTACCGCCGAAAACGGCGGACCGAAAGCCCGTTTCCTGCCCCGAAAAAATCAGAGTTCATCGGGATAACCCACATCGGGAGTAATTTTTTTGCCGTCAAAGAGGTCTTTGAAGTTTGTGGCAAACTTCTTTAAGGTGAATGTGGAGACATAGAAATCGGATATGGGCTGGGTTTTCATGTTGCCGTCCATATCTGCCTTGTAGAGTCTGACCATAACGCGTCTGTCGTCTCCCCTGTAAAACTCATACACATATCTGTATGCGTTTGACTTGATTTTAAGCGTCATGCGCATCATCAGTTTGCCGTTATTCAGGAAATCCTCCTGCTCCTCGTCAGTGAGTGTGCCGTCATAGTTTGTGACGTAAATCATTCTCATCGCGTCCTTGAAGTAGGAAGTACCGAGAGAATCGGGTGCCGCCTTTGAAGCCTCGGGATCGTTGGGATAGAGAGTGTCGTAGAGCTCCGTGAGGCTCATGAACTCGTATCCCTTCTGTGTCATAAGCTCCTGCAATTTTGTCGGGGTGCACACTCCGCTCGGAGTAACCGAAACGGTGATGTGATTAAACTTTGAATACTGTCCCTCGGGCGGTTTGAGATATGCGTTGTTGCCCTGAATATAGAGAGTCTGATGCTTGAGCGCCATATCAAATTTGCCCACAAGGTCGTCCATCATAAACTCGATATTGAACTCTTCTATATCGTTTACGTCCATGAGGATTATATTGCGCCTTGCCCAGAACTCCTCGAAGCTGTAATCAAGGAAGCTGAAGGTATCGGCATCTATCTTTGTGACGATGTCGTACATATCCGAGGCAACATATCTTGTTCCGTCGGGCTGTACCTCGCTGATATAGAGAGTAATTTTTATCTTGTCGTAGTAATAGTAGTCGTCAAGCTCGTCAAAAGACTCCTCCCCCTCGATCTCTGTTGCATTGATTCCCTGGGGAAGTTCAAAATAAATTGTATGTGCGTACAGTCCGTACTTCATCATTATCTCGGGGGTTATTCCGATCTCCAATACCTCGGCGCCGGCAAGTCCCTGCGCCGTGTTGCTTGTAGAATCGTTTGAAACTCCGCCGAGTATTTTAACAACCGTCTCGCAGCTTGTGGAATTGAGTCCGTAGAGAGAGTACTCGTCTTTCATAAGGTTTTCATAGAGAGACTCGCCGTAGTACGGATCCCTCTCGGAATTATTCTGGAATCTGAATGCCGCAATAAGCTTTGAGGTTACAAAGCCCTCAATCTTTGCAATCTTGTAGGTCATAAAATCATATATGTGCTGATAGTATCCGGTGTATGAATAAACCTCAAGATGCAGTCCTGTCGAAACCTCTTTATCCATCAGCGCATTTTTAATTCCCTGGTCGTCCTCGGAGTTAGCCTCCTTGAAGTTAAGCACGGCAGTCTCCTCGTCGCCGCTCTTCTCTCCGTCAATCTCCACATAGTAGCGGTAGCTTACGATAGAATCGGCGGTAACATTAGTCATTACCTCGCCCTTCTGGTCGAAGATTGAAATGATCTCTGTTACAACATACCTAATCGTATTTGCAACTGCATTGTCTTTTGTATAGTCTACAGTGTATGTTATGTGTGAGTTGAGCGGTCCAACAGACGCAGCTTTAAGCTCGCTGAGTTTATCTTCGGGAATACCGCTGTCGCCAAGGTCAATCACTCCGTGGCAGAGAACTGTGTTCTGCACCACGCCGTCAATGCTGTAGTTGTATGCAACTTTAATAAGATTGTTGTCGCCGACAGGGGTACCCGTGTCGCTTATTTCGCCGCTATCCGTCAAAATAGCATCAACAGACACAATCGTATATTCATACTTTACGGACTCTTTCTCCGAGAAGTCAATCGCCTTTGTCCTCGTCGTAAGAGAAAAGATTATCTGATTTTTCGGGTCGCCCGCACCCGTCTCGACATCATAATACGTGCCGACCGTCTTGCCCCGAAGAGCATTCATAAGTCTCATGTACTCTTCCTTGTCCTTAAGCTCGGAAAGGTCGAATTCTATATACTGGTATCCGTCGCGGATATATCCGTCCGTCGTCGGGTTCTCATACCCCTCGTCCTTCTCTACCGGAATAAGCACATCGCTGAACACAATTACCTTGCTGTCCTCGGGGACGGTGAGTCCCTCCTCTTTGTGCATGGTGCTTAGCCACTGGAAGTAGTTAGGTGTAAGATACGGTCCGAAGCCGTTGTCCTCGGTAAGTCCCTCAGAGACCAAAGACGCTTTTATGAGCGACTTGAATCCCATAAGACCGTACTCATAATATGTGTTGCTTGACATATAAACATAGTCTCTGCCCTCTATCATGAAGTAGTAGCTTGCACCGGTTATAACCTTTGAGCCGATTTTTACCGTTTGCTTTTTGTCATTTCCGTCCTCATCCTTATATGCGAACGAAATTACCTGAACCTCCTCCTCCGAAAGGCCGTATTCGGAGAGCTGCTTTGCGCGCTCGGTGGGGTCTGTCGAAAGCGGTATGCGCTCGCTGAAATACGCATACTGAAGGGATATCAGAAGATAATCAAGCTTTGTAATTCTGCCGTATCCGTCATCCTTTTCGATAGCGTATATACTGCTGTAATCAAACGCTGAGTTCTCCTCCTCGATTTTCGGCTGGTAAAGCACCTCCTTACCGTCATCAGTCGTATAGAAAAGTCTGAACGTCTCCCCCGTGTCGGGTCGAAGCAGCTTGTAAACTCCGTTTTTAAACTTTACGGAGATATACATTATATCCTCTTCCTCAACTACGGGATATGCAACCGCAAGGTTGTTTACCAGGTCCTCGCCCTCGATAATTTCAGGCGGTACCGGCTTTTCCGCGGGCTCTTCACCAAGGAAGATTATGCCGAGAATAACCGACATCACAACCGTGAAAATCAACACGGGTATCAGTATGAGGGCTGTTTTTTGTTTTTTATTAAATCTCGATTTTACAATATGCTTCATGTTTACCTCTCTTACAAATACCTGCGTTTAATTCTTATGACAATACCGAGTATTGCCAAGCCCACGGGAATCGCAAAAATGAATACGGAATATATAACAATTGCGGTTGTGGTGATTCCGTGGTTAAATTTTATGATTTCCAAGCCCTTGTCGGGGTCGCCGTCAATATATTTGTTAGAGTAAAGGGTAACATCATCCTCCGACATTTTCATGGTAATAATCTTCTTTCCTCCGCCGGATGCCGAGTTAAGAGACAGTCCTCCGAGGTCCATGGAAGCAAAGTCATCAATACGGGAAATATTGTCCACAACGGCACTTAAAATGTCATAGTTTGCATATGAGGTATTGTAAAGAACGTCGGATGAGAAAAAGTCGGGAGAGTTGGCGCAGAATACATAAGAATATGTTGTCTCGCTTGAGATAAGGTCAGTCTCGCTCCTTACCGTCACTGCCGCAATATCGAGCTGTTTGAAATCCGTAGCCCTGTCGACAAACTCGCCGCTGTCGGGGTTTTTCTTATACAGCGCCGCATTTTCGGATGTGGTGAGGAAGGAAGCATACCTCTTTGATGTATTTGCCGCGCCCGCCTCATTGAAAAATCCGTTCTTAAAGCTTGAATGCATTCCGCCTGTCGAGGGGAAAACGGTAAGAGGCGCGCTTGAGAGATCCGCAAACGGTCCGTAGAGCGCATAACCGTAACTTTCCTCGTCTTTATTGTACTGCGCGATAATGTTTGTATACGAGTTTTCGCTGTCGTCAAGCGAGAACTCTTCATCTTTTATAATTCCGTTATCAAACTCAAAGCCCCACTCCCTCAAAAAGACATCAAGCACGGGAGTTTTGTTCTCACCCTTGTTGTCGTGGGAAACCATAACCGCTCCCTGGTGCATAACAAGATATCTGTCTATCTTCTCGGTGTCCGAAACATACGACATACTGCCGAGCTGACTCTCGTCATAGGTAAAGTCGGTCTTGGGATTGTTTATAACAAGCAGAGCGCAGTCCTCGGGAATCCTCTCAACCTCGGAGAGCATCAGCGTTTTTACCTGAAGTCCGCGGTCAAGGAGCAGCTCATAAAAAGCCTGTGCCTCAAGGCTCATCTCGCTCTCGGGATTTTCTGGATCAAAATAAGTCTCGCCGTGGTCGATAACAAAATACGCCACCGGCTGTTCAATCGCCGTCACCGAACGGATGAGGGTTGCCATCCTGTACTCTCCGTTATAGTGCAGGTTCTCGCTCGTTCCCATAACCCAGAACTTCTGCGCCGTGGTAACACGGAATCTGTCCTTATACGAAACTATTATATTCTGCCCGTTGATTTCGGTAAGAGAGGTAACCTTGTACTTTGAGACCGCAGTCGGATTGAGCCTTACGTTTACCGTCTCAACCTCAATGTTGTCAAACATATTGGCAAGCTTGAGCGCCATGTAATATGTGTATCTTGTCGTGTCTGAGGAAATAAGATAGTCAGGGTCGTTACAGAATGTTATCGTTACCTTCTCCCCGTCACCGGGCAATTCGTCGACAAATGCACACTCCTCAACCATCGCGTCGGTAAGAGTGTACAGGTCCTCCGGTGTCATATCGAAAAACAGTGTCCTTTGATGTCCTACGGCGGTGAGAAAAAGGTTTAAAGCAATGACTATCGCAATTCCCAGAACGGTCAGCGCGCCTAAAACTTTGGTGCGTTTGCTTTTCCCTTTGAAAAGCTGAAATTTCATAATTCTTTCCTTTCAAAACATATTGAAGTATAAGGTTATCAGCGGTTCTTCCTTCTTACAACAACCGCAACTCCCACTGCCGCAATAATCACCGGCACGGACATAAACAGCACCGTGTAAATTTTTGCAGTACCCATTGTGAGGTTTTCAAGAGTTGTCTTGTCACTCTTTATGGTGTTACAGCCGTACGGCATTCTTCCCGCACCGTAAAAATCCTCGAGAAGAGAGTATGTGAAATCCTTATTTGAATATCCGTTTGTTACAAGCGACTGAGACTGTGTCAAAAACATCGAGGGAACAAGGAATATTTTTCCCACCGTGCCGTCCTCGTTCTGACGGGTGCTGACAGCGCCGACACAGAGCCTGCCGTCTATCCCATCCGCAGTCTCAACCGTGCCGCCGTTTGCCTGGCATACGGCTGAAGACGAACTCATAAGCAGCGGCTGTGCATTCTTTGAGAGCGAGAGCGCCGCTACATCCGTTACTATAACCGAGCCTGAGCCGTATTTTGACACACGGTCATATATCTTGCGGCTCACATCGTTGTCCGCATAGCCGAGCACAAGTGTAAAGCCGTCTGTGGTAATTGCGTTTTTGGGGTCTTTTACCATGTTGGTGTATTCATAGCCGTCTATTTTTGTTCTCGAAAAAGCAAGTCCCTCTTCGAGAAGAAAATTTTCAAGCACATTCAGCTTTTTGACATTCGGGTCAAGCGAAACATAAATATTTCCGCCCCTTGAAAGATAGGTGTCTATCCTCTCAATCTCGCTGCGCACGCCGCTGCCCTCAAATCCGCGCTCAAAATCGGTTGTCGGGTTTGAAATTATAAGCAGGTCGCAGTTCTCGGGAACCTCGTTTTTGCGAAGGTCGATAAAGTCTACATAGTAGCCCGCGCATGAGAGCAGGTTTGTAAACGCAACATCAACCATCTCGCCGTGATACTGAGTAAAATACGCGTTCTTCAGATCCTCGCTGAGCACCCAGTTCATCATGCCCGCAACGACTTCCTCGCCGTTGTAGGTATCAGCCTCACCCTCCGAATTAAGTGTGAAAAACGGCGCATATCCCGCTGTTGTGTATGTGTCGGTTACCACCCTGTACCTCTCTTCACACTCGAATATCACAGAGGTGCTGTATATCTTTGTCTCATTTCCCTGCATGTCCTTTTCATACTTTGACAGGTCGACAAACTCATTGTTCTGATTTCTCTTTGTGAATATGTTTATATAGTCAATCTCTATAAGATCGGGGTACCGCTCCTCAAAATATTTAACTGTAGTATAAACAAATATTCCCATCTCGTGCTGTTTTATCCTGTCCTCTGCAATGCAGAAGGAGATCTTTACCTTCTTGCCCTCTCTTATCGCCTCCTCAAAGAGAGTGTCTGTTGAGCCGGAGAGAGAAAGGTCGTCGTTTTCAACCGCACTGATAACAAGCCCAAACGAACTTGTCAGGACATAGATAAGCACATTCGCCGCAAGCACCACAAGTATTATCATCGTGGTCATAAACGCCGAACTCGCCTTATCCCCTTTAAGCGCTTCCTTTATATTCTTCTTATTCGATAACATATTAACTCCATTAAGATTTTAGTCTTTCTTATTCGTAACGGCGGCGGTCATAAACGCGTATCGTCAAATACAGAAATACTCCGCTGACCGACAGATAATAAACAATCGACGCTATATCAAAGCTGCCGTTGACAAAGCCCTGAAATCTTGTGAATATGGATATGAAGTTTAAGATATATCTGAGAAAATAATTCGACGGGAGAAGAGAGCTTAAAAGTCCTATCATCAAAAAGAAGAATATTATCGCGATTGTTCCGACTGCCGCCGCAAGCTGGTTCTCCGTGAGAGATGAGACAAACAGTCCGATAGATATAAACGCCATGCCGACAAGAAGAATACTTATAAGGTTGCCGAAAAGTATCCAGAATTTCACAACGGCATAGTAGTTAAGTACAATAAAATAAAGGGAATTGAATATCATTGCGCCCGCAAACATCGTGTATGCGGCAAGAAATTTTCCGAAAACCATTCCCTTAATCGAAATGGGAGCAGTCATAAGCAGCTGCTCGGTCTTTATTTTTCTCTCCTCGCTGAACGACTTCATCGTCAGAAGAGGAAGTATAACTCCCGAGGCAATCAGCATGTATGTGTAAAAAGGGGTCACATCACTTGACATGCTGTATAATGTTGTATAGCAGAACACGGCGCCGCCCAGCGCAAGGTAAAGCACCAAAAACACATAACCTATCGTGCCTGTAAAATATGAGCGCATTTCTTTCTTATAGAGAGCAAACATCTTTTTTCCATCCTTTTTTTAAATCTTACCGAGGCGCCGCGACACGGCGCCGTGCAGAATATATTCCGCACTCCGTTCAATCGGCGGAGAGCGGTCAGTGAGCCTTTCTTCTCTTGCTATCCTTGGTAACGGTCTCACCGTTTGCCCTGTCGACAAGGCGAATAAATATAGACTCGAGGTCTGTGCCGACGGGGTTCATTCCGAGTATCGGCCAGTTTTTCGACGAGCAAAGCGAGAAAATCGGTTTTCTCGCGTCAATTCCCCTGTCCGCCTCAATGACATAGGCGTATGAATCCGCATCCCTCTCGCCGGTCGGCGTAACCGTCTTTACGCCTCTGATGCTTTTAAGTCCGTCCGTGACCTCAGCCTGCGGTCCGGAAATCTTAACCTTGTAGCGGAAGCCCTCCTCAATAGTCTTTGTCAGATCCTCCGTTTTCTCGTTGGCAATGATCCTGCCCTTGTTTATAATGATAATTCTCTCGCACACCGCCTGAACCTCGGCAAGAATATGCGTCGAGAGTATTACGGTATGCTTCTTTCCGAGACTTCTGATAAGGTTTCTGACCTCAAGTATCTGTTTGGGGTCAAGTCCGACGGTCGGCTCGTCAAAAATAACCACCTTCGGGTCTCCGACAAGCGCCTGCGCTATTCCGACTCTCTGCTTATATCCCTTTGAGAGGTTCTTTATAAGTCTGTTTTTTACATCGAGAAGCTTCACCGAGGCGAGAATCTCGTCAATATGCCTCTCCCTCTCAAGGGTGCATCCCTTAAGCTCGTATATGAAATTCATATACTCAATAACCGTCATATCCGGATAAACAGGCGGCTGCTCCGGCAAAAATCCTATGAGCTTCTTCGCCTCAAGAGGATTTTCAAGCATATCAATCCCGTCAATCGTCGCCTTACCTGATGTGCAGGAGAGATATCCCGTAAGAATGTTCATTGCGGTACTCTTTCCGGCGCCGTTGGGTCCGAGCAGTCCCACAATCTCTCCTTCCTCTATTGTAAAGGACACATCGTTTAGTGCGTAGTTTGTACCGTATCTTTTTACAAGGTTTTCCGCTTTTATCATCTTTTCTTCATCGGTAGACCGATGCCCTTTCTGTTTTTGATTATCCTAAGTTACAATTAAGGATTGTACCACAAAAATATAAACTGAGTATTAACAAAAAAAAGATTTTTATAATTTATATATATTATATAAAAAAGGGTAGCGTTAATTAGTAATATTGTTTTTGCGGTCCGCCCTTTTACGGAGAGCACAAAGGCGTATTTTAACAAATTATAAACAAATGAAAGCTTATCTGTGTTTTCCGTCTTGACAAACCGCGGCGGCGGTTGTATAATCATAGTATTATACGGCATTAATTTTAATTATAGGGGACAGAAAATGGAAAAGATGAAAACGGTGTTTTCCGGTATACAGCCGTCAGGCAACCTGACAATCGGAAACTACCTCGGAGCGATGAAAAACTTCTCGAAATTTTCCGAGGATTACAATACATTCTACTGCGTGGTGGATATGCACGCAATTACCGTAAGGCAGGTGCCCGCAGAGCTCAGACGCAGAACATACGAGACGCTGGCGCTTTATATGGCGGCGGGACTTGACGAGAAGAAGAACACTCTTTTTGTTCAGTCTCATGTGCCTCAGCACGCAGAGCTCGGCTGGATACTCGACTGCTATACGATGTTCGGAGAGCTCTCGAGAATGACGCAGTTTAAGGACAAGAGCGCGAAGAATGCGCAGAACATAAACGCAGGTCTGTTCACCTATCCCGCACTGATGGCGGCGGATATACTGCTCTATCAGACGGATATCGTGCCGGTCGGAATAGATCAGAAGCAGCACCTTGAGCTTGCAAGAGATGTGGCAATCCGCTTTAACCAGATATACGGGGACACCTTCACGGTGCCTGACGGATACATCTCGCCTGACACAATGAAGATTATGTCACTGCAGGAGCCGACCGCCAAGATGTCAAAATCCGATCCCAACCCCAACGGCGTTGTCTATATCCTTGACAGCAAGGACGACATTATGCGCAAATTCAAGCGTGCGGTAACAGACTCCGGCAGTGAGATAAGATACAGCGAGGATAAGCCCGGTGTATCAAACCTCATGAGCATATACTCTGCCTTCAGCGGAAAGAGCATGGAGGAGATTGAGCGTGAGTTTGACGGCAAGGGCTACGGCGACTTCAAGCTCGCCGTGGGCGAGGCGTGCGCCGACGGACTGTCCAAAATCAGAGAGGAGTTCGCAAAGCTCATTGCGGACAAAGCCCATCTTGATGAGGTTATGAAATGCGGTGCCGAAGCCGCATTTTACCACGCAAGAAAAACCATGTCTAAGGTAAGAAGAAAAATAGGCTTTGTAAACTGATTTACACCCTGCCCGTGTTAATTTATTAAGTACCCTATGTGCGGATTTGCCGAGGACAAAGGCGCTTTGGTTCTGAAAGCGAAAAGCTCCGCCTTTAAGCTTCAGACAATAGACTTTTTATTGTTTTAACCCGTTTTGTCGGTTTACAACCGGATTTTTTCGGTTTTATATGAAAAACCTCTCTCGGTTTCAGTCAAAAGCTTCCTTTCGGTGTTACAGATAAAGGTCCGCTTGACCTTCAAAACAGTTAAAAGGGCTCCGCCGTCCCGGTTTTACAAAGCAACCCAAGCTTTGTTTTGAAAAAACAGTTTAACAATTCCCTACCCTCGGTTTTGCAAAGTAAAAGATACTTTATTCTAAAAAACATTTAATAATTACTACCTGTATTCCGAAAAAACATTTGATAAGTACTGCCCGTGCTGACCTTTTGTCAGTGCGGGCAGTTTTTTGGCGCCGAAGGCAGGAAAAAAGACGGAATACACAATGAAGTTACCCCCATACCGTGTAAAATTCCGTCTTTTTGTTTTTAATATGTGTAAATTTACAGTATAGCATGTTGCCGAAGCAGCATGTTGCCGAAGCAGCATGTTACTTGCGTAGCATGTTACTTGCGTAACATATTATTTGCGCAACATAATACTTGCGCAAAATATTGCTTTTGTGATATGTAAGAAGCGGTTTTCTGCTGTTTTTATGAAATGTAAATCAGCCTGCTTTTTTGCCCTTTGGCTCGGGACGGCGGTTAAACAGTTTTATTACCGTTACGGTCATGTCGTCAGAGACGCCGGACCTTTTTACCGCCGCATCGAGAATTCCCTCGGCAAAATCCGTCACACTGTCAAACCTTGCCTTATTCAGATACTCAAGCAGCATGGCGGTGTCCGAATCCTTGCTTCCCGATACACCGTCGGAGAGCATTATAATATAATCCCCGCTCTTGACCTCAACCCTGATTTTCTCGGTGTCAAGCTCTTTGGTCAGTCCGAGCGGCACCGTCTCGCTCTTTATTCTGTATATGGACTCGCCGCGCTTGATATACGAGGGCGCCGCGGCGGACTTATAGAACACAGCCTCGCCGCTCAGCCTGTCAAGCGAGAAGATATCCACCGTCGTCGCCTCCTCCTCTTCTCCCATCGAGATGACCCTGTGAAGAATATTGAGCGCCGTATCCGCTCCGACTCCGCCGCCGAGCAAGCGCTTTAAAAATTCACACCCGAAGGAGGATACCGAGTTGGCAAATGCGCCGCTGCCCACACCGTCAAGAACACCCGAATAAAAATATCCGTTATCTGTCGAAAATAGAACTGTGCTGTCCCCGTTGATCTCCCCGAGTGCCTTAGAGGCTGTGGCATATTCAAGATAATATGTAAAGTCTGCTTTACATTCAAAGAGCGCTATATCACCTTTTCTGTAATATTCACGGCTGCAAAGCGGCATTCCGACCGCCTCCTCAAATCTCTGCCAGAGCCTGTCCTTTGTGACAAGCTTTCCGCTTCTGTCGGAGCCTGCGCCTATAATATGCTTTTCTCTCTCGCCGATAACGCAGACAACTCCGTCAAATATTCCCTCGTCTTTCATAATTTCAGAGAGCGTCTCGGAGAGGTGCGTGTCCACAAGCCTTCCCCTTTTAATCTCCTCGCGGCACCCCTTGATAAGGGATGAAAAGAGCTGATAATGCCCTGACAAATTGCCCGTCCGCCTGCCGCCGCCCTCTCTGCCGCTCTCCGAAAGAGATGCGTATATATTCTCGCAGAGTGCGCTCTTGTTGTTGCAGTATGAGGGTATTTCGCCGTCAAACGGCATACCCGTGTTAATTTTAGACCATATCTTGTCCGTTGCCTCAAGGCAGGGCGCCGGTGTTGTCTCAGAGCACCTTGAGTAGTTTACACAGCCTCGGCAAAAGCCGCCGATGCATTTTACAAGACTGCTCTTCATGTCGCCGTCAGCGCTTTTGGGTGCGGCTTTACTCTCCCATTTTTCAAGCAGAAGAGAGAGCTTTCCCATTGACTCCTCAAGGTTTATATACTCGTCTTCCTTTGTCTTGTATCTGAGGGCGGTCGTCGCCACCATCTCCTCAACCGTGTTGGTACGGGGCTGTTCTGCCTCCTTTAACCGACGGGGCAGTTTATAAATAAGCGGAAAGGACAGCGACGCCGCGGCGGCGTATTCCGGCAAGGTTGAGAGCAGTCCGCTCACCCCTCCGACATATGCGCACCACACCGAGACGATTATTCCGCCGCCGATCAGTGCATAAGGCGCACCGAAGCCGAACGCAAAGCTCGCAAATATTCCGAGCAGCGCAAATGCCGGCGAGTACACCGCCTCAATGGCAAGCGAGGATATGAAACCGACAACTCCTCCGTAAATCGGACCGAGGCGGTAGGATGTGAAAATCGCCGCAACTCCCGCAAAAATATATGCCGGCGTTATGCCGAAAAAGCTGTAAGTTTTAAGTGACAGAGAGATAAAAAATATGATAAAGAGAACCGCAATCTGATATAAGAGCCTGTCCGTGCCGAATTTTTCTTTGAGAGGCTTTGACTCGGGCATTCCCTCTTTAAAGAGAATATTGTATATTCTTATTCTCTCGTTGAAGGCGCCTGAGAAAACAAGCGTCAAAGTTCCGCAAAGGAGTATCAGCCCAACCGAATAGAGTACCGACTGAAGCGTAAATCCGTCAAGCAAAATTCTGTATACCGCACCGACAAAGGATGATATAACGCTGATGGATATACGAAGCACAAGCGGCTCGCTGAAGCTGCGGTCCCTGCTGCCCATAACGATGACACGCAGAAGAAAGACCATAAGCGAGATTACCGCAAGAATAAAACCGCCGTCGGATACCGTCAGGGCGCCGATTACCCCGCCCGCCATAATCCAGACAACGCTGTGCGTCGCCGCGCTTGTCAGCGCAATACTGAGGGGATAGACGCCAAAGGCAATGTGGCATGCGGAAAAGAGGAAGGATATAATAAACAAAATCACATCCGAAAACCTGTCCCTCACGCCGCCTCCTCTCAGTCCCTTTATAATACTTTTAATATTAAAACCGGCCAAAGGCGACAACTGTTCTGCAGTGTCGCCGGTCTGCTTTTTATCCATATAAGAACCTCCGAAAAAGCATTTTTTTATATTTTACCCCCGCCCCGTGGCAAATTAAGTCGCAAAGTGCGAAATATTATTTGCGGAAATTCCCATACGAAACAAAAAAATGGCGACAAGCGCCAAACCACCGCCGATTATGCAAAACAGAGCCGAAATACGCTATATCTTAACAAATAAATTTTCCCGTTTTATGCATAAAACGCTCTTCCCCGCTTCACGCAGAAAGAAAAAAACAAGCTCCCCGCCCCGCTCTCTCTCCCGCTCTCTCTGTCTCTATGTTTGCCTCCCACTCTGTGGCTCACCTGTCGCTCTGTTTGCCCCACACTCTGCCGCTCCCCTGCCTCCATTACGCACTCCCTTACAATCTCTCGGCTATCTGACGCTCCCTCGCTCGCTATATTTGCCGCAAAGCCGCCCCATCACGCTCCGCCTGCCTGCCCTTCTTCCTCCGCTCCGCCCTTCTTCGTCCGCTCCGTCCTTCTTCGTCCGCTCCGTCCTTCTTCGTCCGCCCCGCCCTTCTTCGTCCGCCCCGTCTCTGCGGCAAAAATCTCACCTCGCCGCATATCACATACACCGGCCCCGTGCCGCACGACGCAAAACGAACACATGCTTAAAATATCGGCGGCATGTAAGCATGCCGTGCCACACGCCCCACCGCGTCAAGCCTCATGGTTTTATATATAGGAAACTTTTGCTCTTTTGCTTTTTCCGTGAGCCGCACTGTAAGTGAAGCATACGGTCAAAAAATGCTCTCCGATTCCCAGCCCCGTGCCGCACGGCGCAAGGCGACAAATGAAAAACCGTATAAGTTTGAACCGTGCAACATATAAACTATGGTTCAACATATCAACTATTTGCGGCGCGGCGCGCGCAAAAACCCCGTGCAAGGTGGGCTTTTTGCCTCTTTCCTTTGCACGGGGTGCTTTTTTTGCATGCAGATATTGCATGCGCTGTATTCGTGTTTCTTTTGCGCCGGTTGGCAAAGCCTTTGCCGCTTGCCTGCGCCTCGGTTTTGAGCGAGTGGATCGGGGTATCAGTTCTTGAGCGAGTGGATCGGGGCGGGAATTCTGCCGCCGCGCTTTATAAACTCGCTGCATGACTCCTTTTTGAGCGGCATGATCGGCGCATAGCCGAGCAGTCCGCCGAACTCGGCGACATCGCCCTCTCCCTTGCCCCAGACGGGGATTACCCTGACTGCGGTGGTCTTGGTGTTGGCAACGCCTATCGCTATCTCGTCCGCTATTATGCCCGAAATTGTGGTTGCCGGCGTATCTCCCGGTATCGCTATCATATCAAGTCCGACAGAGCATACCGCTGTCATCGCCTCAAGTTTTTCAAGCGAGAGTGTGCCTGCCTTCACGGCGTCTATCATTCCTCTGTCCTCGGATACAGGTATAAATGCACCGGACAGTCCGCCGACATGGCTTGACGCCATTACTCCGCCCTTCTTTACTGCGTCGTTGAGCATCGCAAGTGCGGCTGTTGTTCCGTGTGTGCCGCAGCGCTCAAGTCCCATATTCTCAAGTATCTCCGCAACGGAGTCGCCCGCCGCAGGTGTCGGAGCAAGTGAGAGGTCAACTATTCCGTACGGCACGCCGATCTTTGACGCCGCCTCTGCCGCAACAAGCTGTCCCACTCTCGTAATCTTGAATGCAATCTTCTTTATTGTGTCCGCAAGGACGGAGAACGAGCAGTTACCCGCCTTTCTGATTGCCGCCGCAACAACTCCGGGGCCGCTGACGCCGACATTTATAACCTGATCAGGCTCGCCGATACCGTGCATTGCGCCCGCCATGAACGGGTTGTCCTCCGGTATATTTGCAAACACAACAAGCTTTGCGCATCCGATAGAGTCCTTGTCCCTCGTATTATATGCCGTCTGCTTGATTATCTCACCCATCTTGCCGACAGCGTCCATATTTATTCCCGCCTTTGTGGAGGCTACGTTGACGGAGGAGCAGACTATCTCTGTTTCAGTCAGCGCCTGGGGTATCGCCTCAATAAGGTTAGTCGCGCCGACCGTCGCACCCTTTTGCACCAGGGCGGAAAATCCGCCGATAAAGTTTACGCCAAGCTCCCCTGCCGCTCTCTGAAGCACCTTGGCAAGGCGGACAAATCCGTCGGGGGTAAGTCCTGCGCCGACAAGAGAAATCGGCGTTACCGAAATCCTCTTGTTTACAATCGGAATGCCGTATCTCGCCTCAATATCCTCGGCAACTCTGACAAGATCCTTTGCCGAGCGTGTTATCTTGTCGTAAATCTTCTCTCCAAGTCTTGTGATGTCGTCCGAAATGCAGTCAAAGAGAGAGATACCCATAGTTATTGTACGAACATCGAGGTTATCCTCTCTTATCATCTTTATGGTTTCAAGAATATCGGTAGTATTAAGCATTATATTCTGTGCATAGCGTTGAAAATATCCTCGTGCATTACACGGATGTCAACGCCGGCCTCCTCTCCCGCTTTCTTCATAATATCGGAAAACTCTGTGAAACTGACGGTAAGCTTCTCAAGATTAACCATCATAATCATTGCAAAATACTCGCTCAGAACAGTCTGGCTTATATCTACTATATTGGCAGAGTACTTCTGGCACAGACCGCTTGTCATGGCGATAATGCCGACCTTGTCCTTTCCGGTAACGGTGATAACAGCTCTCATAATTTCCTCCTGATGTTCATTTATTAAATTAATTATCTCTCAAAGCGAAGTCCGGGACTTTTCGTGAAAAATAGATTTTATATATTTTATCATAATTTCAGTTACTTTTCAAGTATTAACATTAACTAAAATACAGGATATACGAATATAAATTTAAGTAAATTGTTGAAATAGAGGGGTATTTATGATAAAATAAGCGTATAAAGGGGACAAAAAGAGATGAAAGACGGAGTAATTATAATAAACAAAGAAGAAAATATAACAAGCCAAGGCGCGGTAAACCGCGTCAAACGCCTGCTCGGCACAGACAAGGCGGGACACACGGGGACACTTGACCCGATGGCGACGGGAGTATTGCCCGTGCTTGTGGGGCGCGGAGTGAAGGCGAGCGAGTATATGCTCTCCTCCGACAAGCATTACCGTGCGGTGCTAAAACTCGGATTTAACACGGATACGGAGGACATCACGGGATGTGTGACGGAAAGATTTGAGTATATACCGACAGAAGACGAGGTTAGAGTGGCGGTAAGGAGCATGCAGGGTGTTATAATGCAAACGCCGCCGATGTACTCTGCCGTAAAGGTCGGAGGAAAGAAGCTCTATGAGCTTGCAAGAGAGGGCAAGGAGATAGAGAGGGCGGCGCGCGAGGTGACGATACACAGCATATCCGCCGAAAAGCTGCAGGATGACGAATACATCATTACCGTATGCTGCTCGAAGGGCACATATATCAGAACGCTGTGTGCGGATATAGCAAAAAAACTCGGCACGGGTGGGTGTATGAAGTCGCTGTGCCGACTTGAGGCATGCGGATTTACGCTTGCAGACGCCGTGACACTCAATGAGCTTGAGAGCATGACGGAGGAAGAAAAGGAAAAGAGGATTATCCCCTTGGAATTTATCTTTTCGAATCTTGAGAGGGTGACGCTAAGCGACTTTTTCAGCCGCCTTGCGGCGTGCGGAGCCGAGATATACCTGAGAAAACTCGGCATTTCGCTCGAGGAAAACAAGAGAGTGGCGCTTTTTGACAAAAACGGATTTTTTGCCGTCGGAGAGGTCAGAAAATTTGACACGGGGCTTGCCATAAAGCCGATAAAGCAATTCAGAATTTAAATTCGGGGGACTTTTTATGCCGAAACCATCATTTACCGCAAAGCAGAGGCAGGCAATCGAGACAAGAGACAAAACTCTGCTCGTCTCCGCCGCCGCAGGCTCGGGAAAAACAGCAACGCTCATTGAGAGAATAATTCAGTCTCTGATTGATGAAAAAAATCCCGAAAACATAAACGACATGCTGATAGTTACATTTACCGTAGCGGCAGCAAGCGAGCTGCGGGAAAAAGTTTCCCGTGCGCTCAAAAATCAGATAGAGCTTGACCCGACAAACGAGAGACTTAAAAAGCAGCTGCACCTTTTGCCCGGTGCGAAAATTTCCACAATAGACTCATTTTACAACGATATACTGAGAAACTGCGCCCACCTTTTCGGCTTAAACCCAAACTACCGCATTGCGGACAGCACAGAGTGCGAGCTGCTCTCAAAGCAGATATGGGAGGGGATAATCGAGAGCGCATACAGCGGAGAATTTGACAGCGAGATGGAGCCCGGTATTTTTTTGAAGTTTGCCGCATCGGTTATACAGAACAAGACGGACAGGCTTGAGGATGTGCTGGTACTGCTCTACAATAAGACAAGACAGCTCATACCCGGAATAGAGTTTTACAAGGACATCTCGCAAAAATACGCCGAGTACGCAAAAAATCCCCTCTCGAACAACCCCTTCGCCGACTTTGCGGACAAAGAGCTTAAGAGTGCGGCGGAGTACTGCATAAATCTCACCGAATACGCACTGCAAAACTGCTTTGACGAGAGTTGCAAAACTCATCTGCCCTACATAAACGCCTTTACGGACGACCTTAAAATGTTCGGGGAGCTCAGGGAGAACGGAATTAAAACTCAGATAAAAAAATTTCTTTTCTCCTCCACAAAGGGCGGACGGGGCGGCGACAGCCAAGAGAGCGTCAACTATGCCAAGAGTATCCGTGAGAAAACAAAAGCCGTGGCAAAGAAAGCGGAAAATTACCTTTCATACACAGAGCAGGAGTGGTCGGAGTGCTTCTCTGCTATGAGCCGTATGACAGAGTGTATTTATGTTTTGATGAAAAAATTCCACTCGGCATTTATGGCGCAGAAAAGAGAGAGGGGCTTTCTCGAGCATGACGATATTCAGAGATACACCTACATGGCACTGATAAGCCCAGACGGCAAAAGAACCGAACTCGCCGAGAGTCTCAGGCGGCAGTACAGCTCTGTATACATTGACGAGTATCAGGATGTAAACTACATACAAAACGAGATTTTCTCCGCTGTCAGCACCGAGAGAAACCGCTTTATGGTTGGAGATATCAAGCAGAGCATTTACGGCTTCAGAGGCGGAAAGCCCGAGATATTTGAAAATTACAAAAACAGCTTTACCCCGATTGACAAGAGCGGAGCCGATACCGACAGCGCCGTGATCTTCATGTCAAACAACTTCAGGTGCGACAAGGGGATTATTGATTTTACAAACGAAATTTTTGACACGGTATTTGCCATGTGCGGCGAGAGCATCGGATACACGGCGCAGGACAGGCTGATATATTCAAAGTCCGAGACGGACGAAGTACGGGATGTAGAGATCTGCCTTTTCACAAAATACGCAAACGAGCTCCTCTACGGCGGCACCGCCGAGGCGCAGGCGGAGGACGAGACGCTCTATGACGATACAGACCTCTCGGAATACGACCCGCTCCCCGACGACATCAAAAAGGACGAGCTTGACGCACTCTGGACCGCAAAGAAAATACGCTCTTTACTCGACACGGGTACCCTTCTTAACAGCGGTGAGCCCGTGCGCCCAAAGGATATTGCAATCCTTCTGAGAAAGGACACGGGCAAATGCAAAATATACCGTGACGCCCTTTTAAAAGAGGGGATCTTAGCCAAGCTCCCCGCATCAAAGGATTTTTTGGAGACGGACGAAATAATGCTCGTCCTCTGCCTGCTAAACAGCATCGACAACCCGCGCTCGGATATTTATCTGACGGGACTGCTGCGCTCACCGCTCTACGACTTTTCTTTAGACCTGATCTACAAAATCAGGAGCGAGAGCCGCAAAAAATATCTCTATGACTCGCTTCTTGAGTATTCCGAAAATCACCCCGAGTCGGAAAAATGCAATTCCTTTATAAGAGATCTGACAAGGTACCGCCGCATAGCAGAGGGCTCCCCCGTTGACATCCTGATAATGCAGCTTTACAAGGAGACGGGACTGATCTCGCTGGCGGAGAAAAACGGCTTTAAAGAAAATCTCTTTGTGCTTTATAACTACGCAAGAAATTACGAGTCCTCGTCATTTAAAGGACTTTATAACTTTGTAAACTACATCAACGCAATTATCAAGGACAGAGCGCAGTTTCCGACAAACAAGACGGACAACGATGAGAATGCGGTGACGATTACAACCATTCACAAATCAAAGGGACTTGAATATCCGATAGTCTTTATAGGCGATATAGGGTGTGAGATAAGATCCGCCACACAGCAAACCACCCCCGTCCAATTTGACGAAAATATGGGAGTAATCTTCCAAATAAAATCGGACGAATACCCGGTGAAAATAAAGTATCCGCAGTACCACATCATCTCCGACTTTATAGGAGAAAAAGAATTTGACGAGTCGATGCGTGTATACTATGTTGCGCTCACAAGAGCGAGAGAGAGGCTGTACCTTGTCGGTCATACAAGTGACCGAAGCTTTGGTGAGTTTGAGGAGGATGCCGAGTTTGACCGAAAATTTCTGACATCATTCAGTGCAAGAAAGGCAAAGACGGTAATAAAGCTCTTTATGATGACAGGGGCTAAAGCCGTGGTTCTGAGCGAGGAGGAGGAGACGGAAAAACTGATAAAATCTCTCACCGAAAGAGAAAATCACACTCCCCCGCTCTCTCGGGATTTGCTTTCCCGTGACAGCACCAATGCACCAAATGACGGCGAAGAGCAAAAAAGCGCCGCTGAGTATAACCGACACCCCAATACGGACGGACAAAGCGGAGAGTCCGATACAGGCAAAGAAAAGGAAAAAACCGATACGGTCGCAGAAAACAGAGAAACCGATACGGTCGGAGAAAACGAAAAGCACGACACGGATAAGTCCACTCCCGCTCGCCGCACCGACACCGCCGAGGCAACCGCCGCACACGGTGTTGAGCCCGTTTCAGCAGACAAAGCAATCTCCCGCAGTGCAAAAATCCCCACCGACGCCGCAGTGCACAGCGGCGAGGGGGAGGAAAACGGCGACACGCCCCTATACCGAGCTTTGACAGAGCGGTTTAACTATCTCTATCCAAAAAAACACCTGACCACCCTGCCCGAGAAAATGCTCGTATCAAAGATGACG
Organism: uncultured Clostridia bacterium; assembly: GCA_944384515.1. GTDB lineage: Bacteria > Bacillota > Clostridia > Oscillospirales > CAG-272 > UBA1740. The sequence continues at coordinate 1,029 of CALWTU010000074.1, read as the reverse complement.
CCGGGAATACTTGAGGACATAGAGGACACGGAAAACTACAAAGGCGAAGCGGAAATTTTAATATCCGACAAGCTCGGAGTTTTGCCGGAATTTATCGGCGGAAAGTCGGAGGCAAGCAGCACCAGGCGAGGTATCGCAACGCACTATTTTATGCAGTTTGCAGACTTCCTCTCTCTTCAGAAGACAAGTGTTGAAGATGAACTCGAGCGGCTGTGCCGTGAGGGATTTATCTCAAAAGAAAATGCCGCTCTTGTGAGAACAGAAGAGCTTCGGATGTTTGTCAAAAGCGACTTTTTCAAAGAGCTGTTGTCAGCCGAGAAGCTCTACCGTGAGCTCCGCTTTAACATTATGCTCCCGGCAGTTCTCTTCACCGAAAAAGAGGAGAAAAAAAAGGCGCTCAAGAATGAGCAGATCCTTGTACAGGGAGTCATTGACTGCATTATACTTGACAGCGACGGCGAATATCACCTGATAGACTACAAGACCGACCGCCTGACAAAAAAGCAACTCGAGGACCGTACTCTGGCAGAAGAGGAGCTGAACGGCAAGCACGCCCTGCAGCTGACCTACTACGCACTTGCAGTAGAAAAAATGTTCGGCAAACTGCCGAAAACCGTCAGAGTATACTCACTGCATTTAGGTGATACCGTAAACATAACTTTACATTCTGCCATAGATGTTTTGGGATAAGCGCACGGCGCAATATTTTAAAACACATCTGACCGAGTGGAAAATTTATGTTTAGATAAAATTTCAAAGCGAGCCGTGTAAAACTTATATCAAATCCAGGCGACAATTTTTTAACTCAATGTAAAAATAATATCAAACCCGATGTGAGGATTTTATTAAACCCCATGTATGGATTTTATTAAACCCCGTGTATGGATTTTATTAAACCGAAAGGGGCTGTCCCGACAAGACAGCCCCCTTTATTTTATCCGTTGTCACAGCAGTGAAAAGGGATAAAACAGCAAATTTTATATTGTATTCTCAAAAAATTATCTCGGTTTGAAAAATCATCTCTTCGCT
>CALWTU010000073.1 GCA_944384515.1 uncultured Clostridia bacterium | reverse complement strand
TGCCCGAAAATAAAACTTTTTGTTGATTATTGTTTTGCTTTGAAACTGCTTTTTGAAAAAATAATTTTTAAGAAAAAAAGGTATTGACAAGGTTACTTTTGTGTGCTATAATCTTCAAGGATTGTGTCTCACACAGAGTCAATCCAAGCGATTTTTACGGACCACTCGTTGAGAGTTTAGGCCACACGGACAGCCGGGTCCACTGCCGATTTGCGGATTTTCCGCTTTGTTGATTGAGTTAAAAGCTCAAATTTTATAAGTTGGTTACTTATAACCGAAATGCGTTTATACGCTAACTTGTGAAACGGTCAATAATGAGTAGTAAAAGTAACATTGCTATATAGACTCTGCGTACCCACATATCCAGCCGAATTTTGTGTAGATCATTTATCGATTTATGCGGACTTTGGTCAGTTTTGTCGCCTTTTGTCTCTTTGTGGGACAGAGCGCTTTAAGGATTTTTTTGCAAGTTGTGTTAAACAACTTGCTTTTTTTATTTTTATTTCCGATTTTTCTTAATGAATCTGTCGGAGAGGGAGTATTATGGAAAAAACAACAGAACTTCTTGATCAAAAAAGAGCGCCGATATATGAAGCGCTTGAAACCTTCAGGGATAACAGGGTAGTGCCGTTTGACGTGCCCGGACACAAGCACGGACGGGGAAATCCCGAGCTGAGAGATTTTCTCGGGCAGAGATGCGTTGAGATTGATGTAAACAGTATGAAGCCGCTTGACAATTTGTGTCACCCGATATCCGTTATTCATGATGCGGAGATCCTGTGCGCACAGGCATTCGGCGCCGCACATGCCTTTCTTATGGTGGGCGGAACGACAAGCTCGGTGCAGACGATGGTGCTTTCTACCTGCAAGAGAGGAGACAAAATCATACTCCCCCGCAATGTTCACAGAAGTGTTATCAATGCATTGGTTCTCTGCGGTGCCGTTCCGGTGTATGTAAATCCCGAGGTTGATGTAAGGCTCGGAATTTCTCTCGGAATGCAAAGGGAGCAGGTTCAGAAAGCGATAAATGAAAACCCCGATGCGGTTGCGGTACTTGTCAACAACCCTACATATTACGGAATATGCAGCGACCTGCCTGCAATAGTGAAAATGGCGCATGAGGCAAATATGCGCTGTCTTGTTGACGAGGCTCACGGAACGCATTTTTACTTCGGAGAGGGAATGCCGATTTCAGCAATGGCGGCAGGAGCGGATATGGCGGCGGTTTCAATGCATAAGAGCGGCGGCAGTCTTACCCAGTCAAGCCTTTTGCTTGTAGGCGAAAATGTAAATCACGGTTATGTAAGGCAGATTATCAACCTCGCACAGACAACATCAGGAAGTTATCTTCTGATGTCAAGCCTTGATATCAGCCGCAGAAATCTTGCACTTAGGGGCAAGGAGGTGTTCCGCAAGGTTGTAGAGATGGCGGAGTATGCGAGGGAGGAGATAAACTCTATCGGCGGATACTATGCCTTTGGCAAGGAGCTTATAAACGGCAATTCGGTATACGACTTTGATCCGACAAAGCTCAGCGTACATACAAGAGATATCGGACTTGCGGGCATTGAGGTTTATGACCTCTTGAGAGATGAATACGATATACAGATTGAGTTCGGAGATATAGGAAATATTCTTGCGTACCTCTCTATGGGCGACAGAGCACAGGATATAGAGAGATTAGTCAGCGCATTGGCTGAGATAAGACGAAGATATCATAAAGATCCGTCGGGACTTTTGAATCAGGAATATATAGAGCCGGTAGTTGTTGCAAGTCCGCAGGAGGCATTCTATGCAAATAAGAGAAGCGTGCCTATCGGTGAGAGCGAGGGGCTTGTATGTTCCGAGTTTGTAATGTGCTATCCTCCCGGAATTCCGATTATTGCTCCGGGTGAGAGAATTACAAAAGAGGTTCTTCAGTATATTGAGTACGCCAAAATCAAGGGCTGTTCGATGACAGGACCGGAGGACCCGCATATAGAACACCTTAATGTACTTTTGTAAGGAGGGGTAGAATTTGGATTTATGGTTCAGTGAGTTTCACGCGCCTGATGTCAAACACAGTATCAGGGTAAACCGTCATCTCTTTTCAAAGAAGAGTGAGTATCAGCAGATAGATATTTTTGAGACGGATGAGTTCGGCAGAGTTTTGACCTTGGACGGAAATGTCCTGCTGACTGAGCGTGACGAATTTATATATGACGAGATGATAACACATGTGCCGATGTCTGTGCATCCGAATGTAAGGGATGTGCTTGTGATAGGAGCGGGGGACGGCGGTGTTGTAAGGGAGCTTGCAAGGTATGACAGTATCGAGCGCATTGACCTTGTTGAGATGGACCCGATGGTTGTTGATGTGTGCCGTACATATCTGCCGGAAAACGCCAGCAGGCTTGACGACAGCAGAGTGCATATATACTATGACAATGCTCTCAGGTTTATAAGAAGAAAAATGAATGAGTATGACCTTATAGTCGTTGACTCTCCGGACCCGTTCGGACCGTCTGAGGGATACTTTACAAGAGAGTTTTACGGAATATGCTATAACGCTCTGCGCGAGGACGGTATTATGGTAAATCAGCAGGGCAGTCCGTTTTACAGACATGATGCGGAGGCGATGCAGCGCAGTCACAAGAGGATTGTCAGCACATTTCCGATAAGCCGTGTTTATCAGGCACATATTCCTACATATGCCGCAGGATATTGGCTCTTTGGATTTGCGAGCAAAAAATATCATCCGATAGATGATATGAATGCGGAAAAATGGTTATCAAGGCATTTGAAAACCGATTATTATACTACAAAACTGCATATCGGAGCATTTTATCTGCCCGCCTTTCTTGAGAGAATGCTTGTGGAGGTTGAGAAATGAAAAGAAATGTAGAAAATTTTATCGGTTGCGACTGTGAGTTTGAGAAGGCGGATATAGTCCTTTTCGGAGCGCCGTTTGATTCCACAACGAGTTACAGGCCTGGTGCGAGGTTCGGCAGCAGCGCAATACGCCACGAGTCTTACGGAATTGAGACATACAGTCTTTATCAGGACAAGGATTTGACAGATTACAATACTTTTGACAGCGGAGACCTTGAGCTCTGTTTCGGCAGTGCGGAAAGTGCGCTTTCTGATATAGAGGCAAGGGCGGAGCAGATACTCTCCTTCGGAAAACTGCCGCTTCTTATCGGCGGCGAGCATCTGGTGACCTTGGGTGCTGTGCGTGCGGTGCTTCGTAAATATCCGGATATGCACATCATACATTTTGATGCGCACGCCGATCTAAGAGACGATTACCTCGGCGCAAGGCTCAGTCACGCCGCAGTAATGCGGCGCAGTCATGACCTGATGGGCGACGGAAGGATACATCAGTTCTGCATAAGGAGCGCAGACAGGGAAGAGTTTCTCTTTGCAAAAGAGCACACGGATATGCACCCGTTTGGTTTTGACGGGCTGAAAGAGGTCGTTTCGGAGCTTTGTCAGAAAAATGTTCCCGTATATTTTACCATTGACCTTGACTGCCTTGACTCCTCTGTTTTTCCCGGCACGGGTACGCCTGAGGCGGGGGGAGTGACTTTCAGGGAGCTTCTCGGTGCAATTATTGAGGTCTCTCAATGTAATATTGTAGGTGCGGATATAAACGAGCTTGCACCTATGCTTGACGCAAGCGGTGCGTCCACTGCAACCGCTTGCAAAGTTCTTCGCGAATTGATATTAGCGTTAAATAAGTAATTATCGGAGGGTAATATGAGTAGAGTTTTAGTTATCGGATGCGGAGGAGTTGCGTCCGTTGCAATCAGAAAATGCTGTCAGGTGAGCGAGGTTTTCAGCGAGCTTTGCATAGCCAGCAGGACAAAATCAAAGTGCGACGCTTTGAAGGACTCACTTCAGGGCAAAACAAACACAAAAATAACCACAGCACAGCTTAATGCTGATAATGTAGATGAGATTTGCGAGCTTATCAATTCCTATAAGCCTGATCTTGTCATGAATATAGCGCTTCCTTATCAGGATCTTACAATTATGGACGCTTGTCTCAAATGCGGAGTAAACTATATGGATACCGCAAATTATGAGCCCGAGGATACAGATGATCCCGAGTGGCGCAAGATATATGAGAAGCGCTGTAAGGAGAAAGGCTTTACCGCATATTTTGATTACAGCTGGCAGTGGGCATACCGTGAGAAGTTTCAGCGTGCAGGACTTGTTGCACTGCTCGGATGCGGATTTGATCCTGGTGTAACACAGGCATACTGCGCATATGCAAAGAAGCACTATTTCGATAAAATAGATACAATTGATATTCTTGACTGCAACGGCGGCGACCACGGATACCCCTTTGCGACAAACTTTAACCCCGAGGTAAACCTCAGAGAGGTTTCCGCAATGGGCAGTTATTGGGAGGACGGACATTGGGTGGAGATCCCTCCGATGAGCATTAAGCGTGAATACAATTTTGACGGTGTCGGAGACAAGGATATGTATCTTTTGCACCATGAGGAGATAGAGTCTCTTGCACAAAATCTTCCCGAGGTCAAGAGAATTCGTTTCTTTATGACATTCGGTCAGAGCTATCTCACTCATATGAGATGTCTTGAGAATGTCGGTATGCTCTCGACTACTCCGATAAACTTTGAGGGACATGAGATAGTTCCGATTAAGTTCTTAAAAGCACTTTTGCCCGACCCGGCAAGTCTCGGACCGAGAACTCATGGCAAGACCAATATCGGATGCATATTCACGGGCGAGAAGAACGGCGAGAAGAGAAACTATTATATCTACAATATTTGCGACCACCAGGAGTGCTACCGTGAGGTTGAGAGCCAGGCTATCAGCTATACGACAGGCGTTCCTGCAATGTGCGGAGCTCTTATGCTCCTTACGGGAAAGTGGGATAAGAAGGGCGTTTATACTGTTGAAGAGTTTGATCCGGATCCGTTCCTTGACGCACTTAGCAAATACGGACTTCCTTATCAGGAAAGCTTTAACCCCACACTTGTTGACTGATGAGGGAGAAGGTTGATTTCCGCCCTCAGTTTATCGGTATACTGCGCAGTGATTTTACCTCCATTCCCACACCTGCGTATGTGATAGATGAGGCGAGGCTTATTAAGAATTTACAGATACTGAATTCTGTAATAGTTGACACGGGGTGCAGGATACTCCTTGCACAAAAGGCTTTTTCAAATTATGATTTTTACCCTTTGATAAAGCAGTATCTGAGCGGTACCGAAGCGAGCGGCGTCTTTGAAGCAAGGCTCGGACGGGAGGAGATGGGAGACAGAGAGGTGCATGTTTTCTCTGCCGCATACCGTGAGGATGAGTTTTGCGAGATACTCAAATATGCCGACCATATAGTTTTCAACTCGATATATCAGCTCAAAAAATACGGTCCCCGTGCAAAAAGCGAGGGAAAGAGCCTTGGGCTTAGAATAAACCCGCAGTGTTCAACTCAAACAGGACATGAGATATACGATCCCTGCGCTCCGGGCAGCAGGCTCGGCGTTACACGGCAGGAGTGGGACGCAGGCATGGACAGTGAGACATTGAGTTTGCTTGACGGAATACATTTTCATACGCTCTGCGAGCAGAATTCGGATGATCTTGAGACAACACTCTGTGCTGTAGAGGCAAACTTTTCGGATATTCTCCCGAGAATGAAGTGGATCAATATGGGCGGCGGCCACCACATAACACGGGAGGATTACGACATCAAAACTCTGAAGAGCTGTATCAGACTTTTTCAGGAAAAGTATAATCTTGTGGTTTATCTTGAGCCGGGCGAGGCGGTTGCGCTGAATGCGGGATTCCTTGTCAGCAGTGTTCTTGATATTGTTAAAAACGACAGGTATAATATTGCTATACTTGATACAAGTGCGGCGTGCCATATGCCGGATGTAATAGAGATGCCTTATACACCTCCTCTGCTTTTGGCGGATAATGCCGGGGTTAAATACAATACATACCGCCTTGCAGGCCCTACATGCCTTAGCGGAGATGTTATAGGAGATTATTCGTTTGACGAGCCGCTGAGAGTCGGAGACAGGGTGATTTTCGGGGACATGGCAATATATACCACCTGCAAAAACAATACTTTTAACGGAATGCCTCTGCCGGATATATATAAGCGTGATGTAAACGGTGAGTTTACACGCCTTACAAACTTCGGCTATGACGACTTTAAAAGCCGTCTGGGCAGTAAAAAATAAAAATCCGCAAACGGCATTGAATACCTCAACCCGTATGTAAAATTTATAGATCCGTGAGGGTGCGTGTATTAATTCGTACTCAAAAAACAAAAGGATAATTTTCAGCATAATTAAAGTACTGAAAATTATCCTTTTTGTCATCCCAACGGGTAATATTCAACGGGGAGGCAGTTTGAAGCTTAAGCCCGCCACCGTGTTGAGTTTCTTGTTATTTTATCAAACTGTCAAACATATTTATGTTTTCCTTAGCGGGGGTAATAATGCCTTTCTCGCACATTTTGACAATTTCAACAACCTTGTCGTTTATCGGTGTCGCAACGCCGACCTTTTTGCCCCATTCGCAAACAACGCCGTTTATTGCGTCAATCTCGGTGGGCTTGCCCTTTTTCAGATCCTGGAGCATTGACGGCTCAATGCTTCTGTGCTTTTTCATCGCTATCGGAATAAGGGATTTTGCAATAAATTTCTTTATAGGAGACTTGTAATAGAAGAGTTTTGTTATCTGTTTGCCCTGCACAGGCGCAAACTCCACATTTGCCGCTGTTCCGACATCTATTACCTCTTTCATAAGCCTTACGGCAACCTCTCTCGCCTTAGAGCTATCGCATACATCTCCGAATACTCCGCCCATAACCGTTCCAAGACCTGAGAATGTAGCGTTTATAAGCAGCTTTGACCAGCGTGCTCCGATAAGATTTTTTTCTTCATGTACCGGGCACATAAGTTCAAGCAGACCCTTTACCTTGTTAAACTGCTCGTCGCTGATACCCTCCATTCTTCCCATATGGAAGGACAGACTGTCAGGTTCGCTTGTCAGCTCGCATACACCGGGCTCGGTCATCGAAGCTCCCCATTCAACGGTGCATCCCATAGTTCTGTTTTCGCCTAAGATTTCGGCTATTTGCGGCTCGGGCAGACCGTTTTGCAAAGTTACCAAAACGCCGTCGTCGGCAAGAAAGCTTTTAAGGTGCTCTACGACTTCTTTGTTGTACAGCTGCTTTGTCAGCAGTATTATCACATCGTATTTGCCATCCATCATTTGCGGCAGTATGGCTTTTACAGGCTGGTTCATTTTTATTTTTCCGGTAATCGTCGCACCGTTTTTGTTCAGTGCGTCAACATGCTCACGGTTTCGGTTTATAAGAGTTACATCCGCTCCGTTTTTTGTCATAAAGGCGCCGAGCACCGTGCCCAGAGACCCTGCGCCGTAAATTGCACATCTTAACATATATAAATTTCCTCCTGTGAAAAGTGTCGGTAATAATAAACATTACAAAACCGATTATATCACATCTTTTTTGAATATTCAACTTTTCTGACCAACTTTTTTGCGTTTAAGGCTTTTTGTAAAAATATATATTATATATTGACAATTTTTTTGTATTGTGATATAATAACAGATGTTAAAAAACTCATTGGAGGATTAATAATGAAACATATTGAGACTTTGGAAACAAAGAATCTTTGCCAGAGTGCAAAGAACGGCGGATGCGGCGAGTGCCAGACATCTTGTCAGTCAGCATGCAAGACCAGCTGCGGTATTGCAAATCAGAAGTGCGAAAATAAAAAGGAAAGCAAATAATGCCTGATGATGGGACGCGGTTGGAGATTTCTTCCGCGCCTTTCTTTTTGACGGCATATTTCGGAGAGAAAGATGATTCATCAGTATAAACTTTACGGACTGAATATAGTGCTTGACATATGCTCGGGCTCTGTGCATTTGGTTGACGATATTGCGTATGATGTTATAGGTATGTTCTCGGAGCATACGAAAGATGAGATAGTAGACAAGGTTTTCTCAGACTTCTCTGCAAAGGGCGAGACGGTTACAAGAGAAGATGTTGCCGAGTGCTATGACCAGGTGGCTCAGCTAAAGGAGGCAGGCAAACTTTTTGTTGAGGATTCGTTTGAGCCTATTGCGGGTGAACTCAAGGAAAAGACAAGCGGCGTTGTCAAGGCGCTGTGCCTTCATGTTGCCCATGTATGTAATCTTAACTGCTCGTACTGCTTTGCAAGTCAGGGAAAATACCACGGCGAGCGTGGACTTATGAGTTATGAGGTCGGCAAGAGGGCGCTTGATTTTCTTGTTGAAAATTCGGGTACACGCCGCAACCTTGAGGTAGACTTTTTCGGCGGCGAGCCGCTTATGAATTTCGGTGTTGTAAAAGACCTTGTAAAGTATGCAAGAAGCATTGAAAAGGAAAAGAACAAGAACTTCAGATTTACCCTTACAACCAACGGTATGCTCATTGACGATGATGTAATTGACTTTGCAAACAGGGAAATGAGCAATGTTGTGCTCAGCCTTGACGGAAGAAAAGAGGTGCATGACAGGTTCAGAGTAGATTACAGCGGAAAGGGAAGCTTTGACACCATTGTCCCGAAATTTCAGAAGCTTGTTGAGAAAAGAGGGGGCAAAAATTACTATATGCGCGGTACCTTCACGCATAGAAATCCCGATTTTCTCGAGGACATTAAAACCATGCTCGACCTTGGTTTCAGAGAGCTTAGTATGGAGCCTGTTGTCTGTGCGGAGACAGACGCCTCCGCTCTTACAAAAGAGGACTTACCGCTGATACTCAGTCAGTATGAGAAGCTCGGAGAGCTTATGATAGAGAAGAGAAGAGCAGGGGATCCGTTTACATTCTATCACTATATGATAGATCTTCAGGGCGGCCCGTGTATCTACAAGAGAATTTCCGGCTGCGGCTCGGGCACAGAGTATATGGCTGTCACACCGTGGGGAGAGCTTTATCCGTGCCACCAGTTTGTAGGAGAGGAGAGTTACTCTCTCGGAAATATTTGGGACGGTGTTACGAATCTTGAAAAGCAGTGCGAGTTTAAGGAGTGCAATGTTTACGCAAGAGAGGACTGCCGTGACTGTTGGGCGAAGCTTTACTGCTCCGGCGGATGTGCGGCAAATGCATTCCATTCAACCGGCAGTGTAAAGGGCGTATATAAGTACGGCTGTGAGCTTTTCAAAAAGAGAATGGAGTGTGCGATTGCGGTTGCCGCAACCGAACTTTTGGACAGAAAGAAGAACTGTGAGAGCTGAATTTTACATATGCCATATTGAATTAAGGCGGATGAGTTATGAAAGTCAGAACACCTATAATTGATTTTGTCAGAGCATACAGCGACAGCAATGCTCTCAGAATGCATATGCCCGGGCATAAAGGCGGGTGCTTTTTGGGCATAGAGAATATGGACATCACGGAGATTTCAGGTGCTGACAATCTTTACAGTCCGAGCGGCATTATAGCAGAGAGCGAGGAGATTGCCGCATCTCTTTTCGGCAGTGCAAAAACTGCATATTCGACCGAGGGCTCCTCGCATGTTATACGCGCCATGCTGTATCTTACAAAGGTATATGCCGAGCGAGAGGGTAAGAACAAACTGATATTGGCGGCAAGAAATGCGCACAAGACCTTTATTACAGCCGCCGCGATACTCGATATAGATGTTGCATGGCTCACTCCCGGCGACACGGCTTCATATCTCAGCTGTCCGATAAAATCTGTCGAGTCGCTCAGAGATGAAATAGCAAAGTACAAGCCCGCCGCACTTTATCTCACCACGCCCGACTATCTCGGCGGCATTCAGAACTTATCCGGAATTAAGGAAATATGCAAACAAGAGGGAGTTTTACTTCTGTGCGACAATGCCCATGGGGCATACCTCAGGTTTTTGTCCCCGTCAATGCATCCGCTCGATTTCGGATGCGATATGTGTGCGGATTCAGGGCATAAGACGCTTCCCGTGTTGACTCCCGGCGCATATTTCCATATGGGTAAGGATATAAAACCCTATCTTCTTGATATGCAAAAGACGGCTCTTTCCCTCTTCGGAACAACGAGTCCGTCATACCTTATCCTCGAGTCGTTGGATATGGCAAATGCATATATAGCTGACGGATATTCCGAAAGACTTGGGCAGTTTGCGCTTTTTTTGGATGAAGAAAAAGAAAAACTCAGGGAGAGCGGGATTTCACTCATCGGCGATGAGCCGCTCAAATGGACCGTAAAGCCTAAGCCGTGCGGATTTACAGGCTTCGAACTTGCAGAAAAATTAAAGGATGAATATAATATTGTCGCTGAGTTCTGTGACAGTGATTTTACCGTCTTTATGCTCAGTGAGTGTATGCAGCGTGATTGGATTTTAAAACTCTCCTCTGCACTTATCACCGTTCTTAAAAGCGGCAGAGAGCCGATAATTGACTCACCGCCGAAACTTCATATTCCGAAGGCAGGGATGAAGCCATCTTCAGTAATATATTCTGCCGGAGAATATCTGCCCGTGTCTATGGCGCAGGGCAGAGTACTCTGTGAGATAAATGTCTCCTGTCCGCCCGCCGTACCGATTGCCGTATGCGGCGAGATAATAGACAGGGAGACAATAGAGATCTTCCGCTATTACGGCATAGACCGTGTCAAGGTAATTTGATTTTTCGTAATGCTTTAAGTGCAAAACTCAAAGGCAATTACATATAATATTAACTTTATTTCGAGGTGATTTAAAATGAAAAACAAAACTGCACTCATTGCGATGAGTGCTTTGATGGCGGCGCTGATTACTGTTGCTACGATTGTAATTTCAATACCGACACCCACCGGCGGATATGTTAATTTGGGTGACGGCTTTGTCATTGTATCCGCATTGACGCTCGGACCTGTTTGGGGTACCCTTGCGGCAGCGGTCGGCTCTTCGCTTTCAGATTTGTTTTTGGGGTATGCCATATATGCGCCTGCAACATTTGTTATTAAGGGGCTCATGGCTCTTGCGGCGTATTATGTATCAAAAATTCTGTTCAGAGCTTTTCACGGTCGCCGTGTAATTTCGCTCGTCGTCGCTTCATTGACAGCAGAGGTAATAATGGTGCTCTCATATTTTGTTTTCGAGTACACCGTTATGAGGTACGGCATCGGTGCCGCGGCAGGCATTTTACCTAACTGCCTTCAGGGCGCTTTCGGAATTGTAAGCGCAAGCGTGCTGTATCTTCTGCTTGAGAAAGCGGGAATTAAGAAAATCATACCGACTAAAGGAGAGTTTAATCACAATGACAGAGAACATTAAAAATCAAGCCGCAAAGGTGGCAGAGGAGCTGGTTTCTGCGGCAGGACTGCGTGCGGGAGATATAGTTGTTGTCGGATGTTCTTCAAGTGAGGTCTGCGGCAAAAAAATAGGCAGCGACTCCTCTCTTTCAACCGCCGAGGCGGTGTATGAGGGACTGAGCAGTGTTTTTGACGGCAAGGGAATTTATATTGCCGCGCAGTGCTGTGAGCACCTTAACCGTGCCATTATCGTTGAGAGGGAAGCAGTAGGCAAGTGCGATATTGTAAATGTTGTCCCTCAGCCCAAGGCAGGCGGCTCGTTTGCAACAACTGCATACAAAAGATTTAAGGATCCCGTTGCCCTTGAAAATATCAGAGCCGACGCCGGCATAGATATAGGCGGCACGCTTATCGGTATGCACCTCAAGCCTGTTGCAGTGCCTGTAAGGCTCTCGCTCAACCGTATAGGCGAGGCGATAATTATTTGCGCAAGGACCCGCCCAAAATTTATCGGCGGCGCCCGCGCCGTTTATGACGACAAACTTCTGTGATATTTTGCCGTCACGGTAAATGCGCAAAAGAAAATCTCAAACCCCCCCCGAATAAATCCTCGGGCGGATAAAAATGAAATGGCAGCCCAATTTTCAGATTGAGCTGCCATTTTTCTATAAATTTGATTTGAAAAATCCTGCACCCGCTTCCCGGGATATGGGGTTCAGCGTTCTCGCTGCGGCTGAAATGGGAAGATGTTGATCTGGAAAGGGGTGACCTCCGGGTACGGCGGCAAGTCTCTCGCATCAACGGGGAAGTGGTGGAAGCGCCCCTGAAAACGAAAATCGCCTACCGCAACCTGCCCCTGGCAGAGGATACGGTAAGCGTTCTGAAAGAACAGAGGAGAAAAGTGGGGAATAGCCCATGGGTGTTTCCGTCCCCCAATGGCGGGCCCATCTCCCCGGATAGTGTGCTGTATATGCTGCATCGAGTGCTGAAACGGGCAGGGCTGCCCAAGGTGCGTTTTCACGATCTGAGACACACCTTTGCCACGCTGGCCCTGCAAAACGTGGTGGATGTGAAAACCGTGTCCGGGATGCTGGGCCACTTCTCCGCGGGCTTTACCTTGGACTCCTATGCCCACATCACCAGTGCCGCCCTAAGGCAGGCGGCACAGATCATGGGGAGTGTGCCGGCGGGGACGATTGAGGGGTGAGTGATGGCTAAAAACTACTTGGCTAACCTTTCTATACTAGACATAGGAATACAAGATTCAAAACAATTAGACCATACAGGGCAATATGATAAAAGTCCGGAATCAATCTATCCTCCCGGCGTGGTACAATACAAAGGGTGCTTTCAAAGCACTGATTATATCCACGGATTTTTTCTGGAGTTGCTCCGAAAATTGTAAAATGCCAATGGCAGAAATACTGCACCACTAACCAGAAAACCAATACTACCAGCATAAACCATTTTCCTGCCTGCACAAAAGCAGTCCTTAGTGCAAGGCTTGCTGTATAGATGACAAACATGCCGAATTCAGCACTTTTTGTGCCCATGCCCTCTACCGGCAGCACACGCCCCAGGCGATATGTCACAATGCATCCGAAGAACCATACCGGTAGGGCTACCTCAAAAATATAGGCTATAACATTCAAGTTCATCTATTCCCATTTCTGTTGTGATGTGATTTACCACTCTATCACAGAAAAAGAAAAATGGCTATACCCCCAGAGCAAATAGTGGTGCAGAAAGTATTGTTGAGATTGAAGTCGGGAGGGAACTTTCCGAGACTCTCTACCCCTAACCGCTCCAAACTCCCGTATGGGTCACGGTTTGGGTCAAGTTTATTTGATAGGGGTTAAGCGGGAAAAGTGAAAAGGACCCTTACAAATCTAAACCACCGAAAAAGTCATAGAATCCGGGAAAAATGAGTGAAAAGTGAAGAGTGAAGAGTGAATAGGTATTAACACTCAACCTTAAAATCATAAAGACGCACGATTCCCTCACACGCAGTTACACCTACGTAAAATTCTTCAAATAAGTCCTCGGTGCGCAGTTCTGCTTTTATATCGTTAACACTAAAAACAATGTAGCCTGCTTTAGTTTCCACATTAAACTCGTGTATGTCCTTTTCTGCTACGGACATCGTCAGTCCAAGACGTTTATGCCAGCTGCATTTGTGATTATCATCCATAAAATGGCGCCAAACGTTGACACCGTTTTTCCATAAGACAACCTCAAAGCATTCGCCGTAACGCACGGCTCCATCTTGGCATTTTTCCGGCTTTCTCACAAGAATTATTTCAGGGCATCCGATGCCGTCAAACGAGCAACGAAGCGTTAATTTCACCCCCGCGGTATAGGTATCCGGAGAGAGCAAGCTAATGTTATCAAACCCCTCCCTGTGCTCAGAATTTACAGCCGTTGTGATGTGATTATCCCTCTGCTTGAAATCCGGAGTTTCCGTGAAACGAAATGAGTAGGCTTGAATAAGCTCTTCTTTCCAAGATTCATCTGCAAAGCTGCAATAGATGTTTGTGCCTTTTTTCGGCTCGCGCATAGCTTCTGTTTTCATATAACTTCTCCAGTCTATTTAGAAATAAAAACGTTAATACTGTTTATTGATGAAATGAGCGTTGCTAAGTCTATCATTTTCGCGCTCCTTTCGGGTGGTAATACACATTATACCGAAAGAATGAGAAAAGTCCAGAGAGTTTTGATTATTTGTTGAAATAATTATATCATAAATTCAAAGCTTTGTCAATGAAGCATTCGCTATGCGAATATGAAGCAGAATCCTTGCGGCTTCTATTAAGCGGCGGCTCTGCCGCCATGAAGCGAAGCGCACAGTAACCTCTCCGTGAGCCGAAGGCTCGCTTCACAGAACGAAGTTCTGCTTCATTTTTCATACACCATCGGTGCGCTTCATTGCAACCAATTTAGATGCCACAGCGAAAAAGTCAATAAAATCAAAGTCTTTTCAACTTTTGAGGCAATTTCATGTGCATCCAAAATAGATGCCAACTTGAATTTTAACAAAATATGATTGATTTTTTTAACAAAAGATGTTGACAAGACAAATTAAGTGTGCTATACTATAGACGTTGAATTGGAAATTAGTGTATATTGGAGGCGCAAAATGAGCTATACACCTTTTGGAGAATTTTTCAGAACATTAAGGATCAAACACCACGAGATATTGAGCGACGCAAGTAAATTTTTGAAGGTAACAAGCGCATATATCTCATCCGTAGAGTGCGGAAAAAGGCCTGTTCCCGAAGAGTGGGTGACTCTGATTTCCGAGCATTATAATTTGAAGGAAAAAGAAATCTCGGAATTAAAACAAGCCATCGAAGAATCAAAGACCAGCATCAAAATCAATCTTTCCCGTTCGTCAATTACACAAAGAAGTGCCGCAATACAATTCCAGCGCTCTTTCGATGATATGGATGATGAAACCGCGAAAGAAATCTTGGAAATTATTGCGAGGAACAAAAAGAGTGGATTATAAGACAAAACCTACGTCCCGAGAAGAGCTGCGAGGTATCGCGCGGTTTATTCGCAAGTTGTTTAAATGCAAAAATAAATATCGCTTCGATGTAATGGATGCTTTTGAAAGAATTCCTTCCGTTATTCCCGCTGTCACTTGTTTGGTCGTTGAGGATGATGAAATTGAGGGCGATATTCCCGCACGATGCGTTCCCGACTTTGAAGGTCATTACACGATAGAGGTAAAATCGAGTATTTACGATGGTGCCGCCGAGGGCATTGGTGGCTATCGCGCACATATTTTGCATAATTATCGCAAACCCGAACCGAAAACTCCTTTGGAAAGGAGGGCGCGGCAATGGTTTTAATAAAAAAGCAAAAAAGCATCTCATAGGCTGTTGGCGCAACCAAGAAATGCTTTCTCGCGTCGGATATATTATAATAACCAACTGGGCATTGATTATTATAACATATCCTTTACAACAATTGAACTGCCCGAAAAATTTGCATTTATTGGCGCACCTAAAAACAGTATTGTTTCCATTGGTACATATGGATGTATTAAGAGCCGAGAAAATAAGAATTATTTTCGCAAAGGTTTAGCAGCTATGCTGGATGAACTCACCCCCGAGGTGGTGCTTGTATACGGCGGTATGCCAGAATGTATTTTCGGCGAATTCAGGGACAGAACTCATTTTGTTAATTATCCCGACTGGACTTCCACAAAAAGAAGGAGGGCGGTATAATGGGCGCAGGTATGTCAGGAAACTATTCAAACACTAAGGGAGCGAACAACAATAGTTCTGCACCCATAAAAAACACGTCGGATTTACAGTATAGTCAGCAAAAAACCGAGGGGTACTTGCTGAATCCTGACCATCCGGTAGGTTCTGCAAAAGCAAAATTTATGAAAGATGTTTTAGGATATTCTCAAAGTGATTCCAAACTCTTTCACGAAAATGTGACAAAGTCAATCATTGGAAAAACGCCAAGCAAAACTGAAACTACTCAGTACGGGGTGAAACATACATATCACACCACATTAATTGGTAAAAACGGTCAAAGTGTATCAGCGAAGGTCGTAGTTGTAATTCAAAAAGATCACGGACAAGTCACGTATAAAATTATTACTGTATATCCCGATTAAGGAGGCTATATGAAAGAATTAGATGTAGTTAAGTTGACTAGAGAATTTAGCGGTTTGCCGCTTGGAACAGAAGGCACAATCGTACATGACTATGATGGCACTATGTTTGAGGTCGAATATTTTGATGACAAAGGAAACACCATAGATGTCATTATGACACCCAAAGATCAGTTAGTATTAGTTAGTAAAGCTTAAAATAATCACAATGTTCGGGTTGACTTGCAAAAGCCGGCCCGATTTTTTATTAGCTAAAAATATTAACTTTTTTGTTGTATAATATTTAATATTTCAAAAAGGAGAATATTATGCAGAAAAAGATTTATCCACAAAGTTTCAAAGAAGAAGTTGTCAAGTATTATCAGACCAATCACACGATTGCGGAAACCATCAAAAAATATGGGATTTCCGATCTTATTGATACAACACTCGTAATGAAAACCTTTGATGATGCATACAACTCCCGAGGAAAACCAAACGGGCTGATGTTCCACAGCGACCAGGGCGTGCAATATACCGCATATGCCTTTCGCAAACGATTGAGAGAGTTACATATTACACAATCCTTTTCCACGCCGGGAACTCCGTATGACAACCCGGTATGTGAATCATTTTTTCATACTTTGAAAAAAAGAGGCGATCTATCACCATCTTTATGAAAATCCACAAGAATTGGATGCGGTGATGAGAGAATATTTTCATTTTTATAACGCCGAGCGACCGCATAGAAAATTGAACATGAAAACTCCGCTTCAATTTGAAACGGAGTTCTTTACGCGCACTTGCAAATAAAAGAAGATTCCCACTCTCGACTCCGATTGTTACGGGGTTCTAAAGCGGGAACCTATTCAATCTTCGCCTAAACAGATTCTTTTTCCTTTCCTGTAAAGACCTCAACTATGTAGTTACAGTTTATTATCTTTTCAGCAAGCTGCCCCTTGGAATAATAATAGTGGTTTGCCGCTTCATATCCGATTGCCGCGTTTTTGTTCATCAGCGCTAACATTCTTTTTGCGGTGAGCAATTCTTCCTTTGCGGCAGATACGGCATCTGAATAGAACCCTTCGTCTCTGGCGCGAATAAATCTGATTTGATTCAAAGAAGATTTAAAAAGGCAATAAGTTGCTCTTGCCATAATAGCGGTCTCACTTTCATCTTCTTCATCCAGCATATCCAAGCCGATCTCCCATTTTTTACATAGCTTTGAAAATTGCTCCTCAAAGGTGCTGAGCGGATATATCGACCTCCAGCCTTTAAGATCATCATAGGCAAAGCAGGTCATAGATGCTTTGTATCCCGTCGGCTTTTCAAACAGAAGATTAGAGGGCCCCGCATTTTGCGGTCCGAAATAGAGAACATTGATATGGAACGGAAACTCTCTGAATGCCTCGACGAATTGCTTTTCCGCTTCATACAGTGTGGGACTTTGAGTTTGACCCGTACATTTTTCGTAGAAATACCTTGCCGCCGCCACAATATTGTGACATGGATATCCACCAAGCGTCCAACTCAACAGCAGGTGTTTGACATCCTCTTTTTGAAGGTTTCTCATATGCTCTTCGACAGACGGTGAAATCGGTATTGCGGGAACGGTGGATGCCTCCCACGTGGTGTTTATCTGCACCTTTGCTCCAACCTCTAATCCACGAGCCCTTGCTATCTTCCATTCACGGCGCGCAAGCTCTCCCGGACCGACAATGCTCATAGAATAGTCAAGGACATTACCCTTAACTCCGCCTATCTCAAACGGAATATCCAATTCGCTCTGCGATAAGAGTATAACATCTTTGGGAAGCTGTCTAATGATATCCTCATTAAACTCATCCCATCCCCAGCTCCACGCAAACACCTTGATGTTCCGATCTACACGCTGCGCGCCCTCCGAAAAGCAGCTTATTGTTTCGGAGATCACATCCGCAACGCTTCTACTCTTACATTTGGAACAGTTGCAAGGTCTATTCGGAAAGCCGGAATGAGAGTAGCAGTTCGTCAGATTTTCCGATCTGGTTATGGTGAAAAAGCCACCTATCAATGGCACGGTACGGCATATCGATTCAACGGAATCCCTAAGATAATCCCGCACCTGCGGCTTGGATGTGCAGAGGCACCCTTCATCATTCCTCACATGTCCAAGCAACTCAGAGTGCTTTTCAAAAAAAGTAAGTGGCATTGAGCGCGGCTCGTTGAGATAAAGATAAAGCTTGATACCGTAGCGAGCAAGGCGCTCGGTCATCGCTATCATCTTTTCAATGCGCTTTTCATATCCTACTGAAACGCTAGGATCAAACGGAAAAGGGGCGAGTTGAGAGAGTGTGCCTTGGGTCCAGATCCCATTGATACCCAGTGCCTGATATGCCTTCAACTGCTCATCGGGCAAAAATTCCTCACTATCCACCTCAAATGCATTCTGATATAAGCCCGAAAAAGCATAGATCATACGCGTAGCAAAGCGCTGCTCACCCTCAAAATGCAACGTTGGAACATCATATTCAAATTCGAACGGTCGCTTTCCCGACAGATCAAGCGAACACATCACTTTTTTGATCCGGAGCGTACTTATTCTTTCTTCCTCGGTGAGCTTTCGCCACACAACTCTTTCACAGAGTGGCTTATCTGACAGTTTGACATCAAGGAAATCATTTTGACGCATCATACGCGCAAGAGTTTGTTCGTCCATGTCCAGCAGCTCTAATAACTGCTCATACGGTAAAATATGCCACATTCTGCGAATGATCGTAATAAAACCGCGCCGCAGCCACAGATCGCCCGGGGCGTAATCGGGCAATCCCATTTCACCGGCTGCATGTCTTACCGTCTCAACATCCGTTCCCAATACCTTTGCGATCCTATCTATCGGTACATATTCATACGCCCTGAAGATAAACGCCTGATGCTTTGTTGGAAAATGTGACAATTCTATAGCCGCTGTACCGACCTTTGGTAATGAATAAAGCGCTTCACCGTATTTGTTTGTTGTTCCCACCGCCGTATCCTCCTTCATAGCTTTTATTTGACTAACTCATTATATCATAAAGACAAGCTTGCTTGTCGGTGCCGAAGGCATTATGATTCAATAAAACCTACATATGCCGTGACAACGCCGCAAGGCTTTGTTGTCACTTTGGTTTTATTATATCACATTTCCCTGCGAAACACAATATTTCTTTGTAAATATTTTCTTTTCTCTCCAATGTCACGATCTTCCGCCAAGGCGGAGGTCGATCCATACAGTCAGTCGCAGAGGGCAAAACACACCGTAGCAAAAGAAAAAGCAGACCGTGTATTGCGGAATGTTTATTTCTGACCCACTAATCCTCCGCCGTGAAAATACACGAACATTGAAGATGCTGCACCATCGGGCAAATATAAGTCAATCTCCTGTACGGAGTCAAGATTTCCATATGAAATATTTTCTGTTGTTTTCATAACTTTGCCACCTTTCAGTTTTCAATATCAATTATACCATATAACCTACTACTTTCAACATAAAATAAAAAATGCTTTTCGACCAAAGGGAGAAAGGCTACCTTTTCTTTTCTCTCTTCTCTCTTATTTCTTCTCTGGAAAAGTCGCGCGGGAGAGTTAGAGAAAAGTGAAGAGTGAAGAGTGAAGAGTGAAAAGTGAAGAGTGAAAAGATAATAGTGAAGAGTACAAAAAGAAAAAGCCGCTTGCGCGACTTTTCTTTTTGGTTGCGGGAGTGGGATTTGAACCTCACGACCTTCGGGTTATGAGCCCGACGAGCTTCCAGACTGCTCCATCCCGCGATATTAATATGGTGCCGGAAGCCGGGGTCGAACCGGTACGAGAAAAAATTCTCACGGGATTTTAAGTCCCGGGCGTCTGCCTATTCCGCCATTCCGGCATTGGTGCGACAACAGAAACTTCCGCATTGCCTAATAATTATATCATTATTTTGCATTAATGTCAATACTTTTTTTGATTTTTTTAAGAAAATATTTTTTTCCACTTGACAAAAGCCAAATAATATGGTATTATAATAAGGCAATTGTTTTGAGGCAACTGATGTATGTACATTACATTATATGCACAGTCCTTGCGATTGATACATTTTTGTTTGACAAGGTTTGCGAAAACTCGCATATCTAACGTAATATCTAACACTTTCCAAAATCACAATTTAATAGTAATTTACAATCCAAAAAGGCTGTAACAGAATATCTCGTCAAAGACGAGAATACCCACATTCGTCACTGGTGAGCAAGTTCCCCGATGACTTCGCGGGGTATGCGAAGCGGATTCTGAAAAATGAATTTTTCAGAGCCGTGTAGATATTCTCTGCATATAACCGCAGCCCTATGGGTTGCAGTATATGCAGGAATATCGAAGCGGTCACAACGAGGCGGTCTTGAAAACCGTTTGCCCAAAAGGCACGGGGGTTCGAATCCCTCTTCCTGCGCCAAAAAATAAGGACACTCCTTGTGGGTGTCCTTAATTTTTTGCCTCAGTCAGAGGGGACGAACTCTCGTTCGCAAAGCGAAACGGGGAGTTCGCATACCGCAGGCACAGAGCAAACCTCGAGGCACAAAGTTTTCGCGGTATCTGCGTCGCGAGGAGATGTCGGCTTAAATTTATACCAAAGCGGAACGTTTTCAACAAACCTCGCCCCGAGCAGCATACCCCTCTTCCTTTTAGAGAGGATTCTAACGCCCCTCTGAGACCGAAAAGTCTCAGAATGGGGTTCGCATTTGAGCCGTAGAGCGCGTCAAGCTCGCTTGTAAGCGGCAAGGTGAAAAATCTTCGTCAAAGACGAATACCCCTCTTCCTGCGCCAACCGCAAGGGTTGGTGTTTTGTTTTTCTCGGAACGAGAGGTAGCGTAGCGGCATTTCGGTAGTGAATGACGTTAATAACGTCAGAGCCGAAATGTGACCGAGTCGCAACGAGAACTAACGCCCCTCTGAGACCAAAAAGTCTCAGAATGGGGTTCGCATACCCCACCCGAAGATCGAAGAGCTCGCTCTTCAGGCGCAGGGTGTGGGTATCTTCACCAAAGACGAATATCCCTCTTCCTGCGCCAACCCTTGCGGTTGGTGTTTTGTTTTTTGACAATAATAGATATACAACCCGCAATGATGGAAGTTTTATTCGTCAAAAAACAGATTTATTAATGAAAAAGACCGGGGGCGTGCGGCATTATTCGGTAATTTATTCTTGTTTATCGCATAATTATATTCGTTGCTGCACAAAATTTCAAAAAAGTTAATATGGTGCGGTCTTGTTATTTGCGGCTGCAAAACCTTTGTCATAAGATATTTTTATTCTGCGGCGGACGCTTAAAAAGGTATTGTGCAAATGCCGCCCCGTGTCAAGTTTTTAATGCTACAGATTGTCTTTGTTAAAAGCAAACCATCTGCCGTGCATGAAATAACCACCCTTAAAACTTAATATGTATTGACTTTTTTGCTTGTGTTATGGTAATATTAAGTAAGTATTTATCATATTTTAAGGAGTTTGATAATATGAAGGTCGTTTTGCTCGCCGGCGGTTTCGGCACCAGAATTTCGGAGGAAAGTCAATTTAAACCCAAACCCATGATAGAGATCGGAGGCATGCCTATTTTATGGCATATCATGAAAGAGTACTCATACTACGGGTTTAATGAGTTTATCATATGCGCCGGGTATAAGCAGCATTTCATCAAAGAATGGTTTTCCGATTATTTTCTGCACACCTCAGATGTTACGTTTGATTTTACACGCGGCAAAAACGATATGATTATACATGATATGCACGCAGAGCCGTGGAAGGTTACGGTTGTTGACACCGGACTTAATACAATGACGGGCGGAAGAATAAAGAGAATTCAGCAGTATGTCGGAGACGAGACTTTTATGCTCACTTACGGCGACGGCGTGTGCGATGTCAATATTGCCGAACTTGTAAAGTTCCACAAGTCACACGGTAAAATTGCAACGCTTACAGCGGTAATGCTTGAGCAGCAAAAGGGAATTCTCGATATCGGCGGCGATAACGCCGTACATTCCTTCAGAGAGAAAAACCTGGCGGACAGCGCCCCGATAAATGCAGGGTATATGGTTTTAAGCCCAAAGGTGTTTGACTACATTGAGGGGGATGAGACTGTTTTTGAAAGAAAGCCGCTTGAAAAGCTTGCGTCGGAAAATGAACTTATGTCGTTTATGCACAGGGGATTTTGGCAGTGTATGGACACAAAGCGCGAGATGGACATGGTCGAGAAGCTTTACAGCGAGGGAATAGCTCCTTGGAAAAAATGGTAACCGGGAAAGGCAATAAAATGGATTTAAGAGAGTTTTACAAGGGAAAGAGAGTATTGCTCACAGGGCACACCGGCTTTAAAGGGGCGTGGCTCAGCCGTATTCTGATTGATGCGGGTGCGGATGTTATCGGATACTCAAGGGGAAGCAAAAAGGCGGTCAGTTTATTTGAACTTTCGGGTGAGAAAGACGAGATGACACATATTGTGGGTGATGTAAGAGATTTGGAAAAGCTTATGTCTGTTTTTTCGGAGTACAAGCCCGAATTAGTTATACACATGGCGGCGCAGCCTATTGTCCGGGACAGTTATCTCGACCCGGTTTACACATACGAGACAAATGTACTCGGTACGGTAAACATTCTTGAGTGTATCAGAAAGAGCGGATGTGTCAGAAGTTTTTTGAATGTTACGACGGATAAGGTATACAGGAACAACGAGTGGGAGTGGGGCTACCGTGAAAACGAAGAACTTGACGGATACGACCCTTACAGCAACTCAAAGTCCTGCTCCGAGCTTGTAACTCACACATACAAGCGCAGTTTCTTTTCGGATGCAGATGTCGCAATCTCTACGGCGAGAGCGGGAAATGTGATAGGCGGAGGGGATTTTGCCAATGACCGCATTATTCCGGACTGTATCAGGGCGATGATAAAAAATGAAAAAATAATTGTCAGAAATCCGTACTCAACAAGACCGTATCAGCATGTACTTGAGCCGCTGTCTGTATATCTGACAATTGTGAAACGGCAGTTTGAGGACAGGTCTTTTGCAGGCTCTTACAATGTGGGACCTGATGAGTGCGATTGCGTTACGACCGGAGCGCTGGTAGATCTGTTTTGCCAAAAGTGGGGAGAGGGTGCCGTCTGGACGGCTCAGAGTCAAGACGGAGCACCTCACGAGGCTAATTTTTTAAAGCTTGACTGCTCTAAAATCAAAAAGACATTTGGCTGGAAACCTACCTGGCATATTGATACCGCAATTGAAAAAACGGTTGGGTGGAGCAAGGCATGGCTTGGCGGGGAAAACGTGACCGAGGTTATGCAAAAACAAATAAATGAATTTTTCGGAGATAGATAAAATGGCAAGGTGGAAGAGCGAAAAGGAAGCGCGCGAGGAAATATTAAAGGCGGTAAGCGAGTATTATCACGAGTATAAAGAGAAGAAGGGCGGATTTAAAGAGGGAGACAGAATTTCTTATGCTTCCCGCGTGTTTGACGAGAAGGAGATGTGTTCTCTTGTGGATTCTGCTCTTGATTTTTGGCTTACAACGGGTAGGTATGCAGATGAATTTGAGAGGGAATTTGCAAAGTGGATCGGCGTAAAATACGCCCACCTTGTAAACAGCGGTTCATCGGCGAACCTGATTGCTTTTTCGGTGCTTACGGCACCCGAACTCGGCGATAGACAAATTCGCCGGGGAGATGAGGTAATAACGGTGGCGTGCGGATTTCCGACGACGGTAACGCCGATTCTTCAGTACGGCGCTATACCGGTGTTTGTTGATGTAACGGTACCTCAGTACAACATTGATGTTACAAAGCTTGAAGAGGCTTTGAGCGAGAAGACAAAGGCTGTGATGATTGCACATACTCTCGGCAATCCGTTTGATCTTAAGAGCGTAAAGGCGTTTTGCGACAGGCATAATCTGTGGCTTGTCGAGGACAACTGCGACGCACTCGGAACCCGTTACACAATAAACGGAGAAACACGCTTTACCGGAACATGGGGAGATATCGGAACATCGAGTTTTTATCCTCCGCACCATATGACAATGGGAGAGGGAGGATGTGTTTATACAAACAATCCAAAACTTAACCGTCTGATTTTGTCATACCGCGACTGGGGAAGAGATTGTATTTGCCCGTCGGGACATGATAATTTCTGCAATAAGCGCTTTGAGGGGCAGTACGGCGAGCTCCCCAAAGGGTATGACCATAAATATGTGTACAGCCACTTCGGATACAATCTGAAGGTGACGGATATGCAGGCGGCTATCGGCTGTGAGCAGCTGAAGAAATTCCCGTCTTTTGTTGAGCGCCGCCGCCACAACTGGGCACGGCTCTACAATGCTTTGAAGCCGCTTGAGGACAAACTGATTTTGCCGCAGCCGGCAGAAAACAGTGAGCCGTCATGGTTTGGATTTTTAATATCCGTCAGGGAGGGAAGCGGACTTGACAGAAATGCGATAACAAGGTTTGTCGAGAGCAAAAATGTACAGACAAGACTTCTTTTCAGCGGCAATCTGATTAAGCATCCCTGCTTTGACCAGATCCGAGGCTCTTCCGCATACAGAGTGGCAGGCACGCTTGAAAACACCGATTTCATCATGAACAATACATTTTGGGTCGGCGTATATCCCGGTATGACGGATGAGATGATTGATTATATGGCAAAGGTTATAGGCGAGGCCGTAAATCAATGAAATGGATTTTAAAGAAGTTTGAAATTGAGACCAAGGCGGACTTTTATAAAGTTTTTTGGCAATTTTTCAAATTTGGAATGGTGGGCGTCAGCAATACCGTTGTAAGTATGGCTATATACTATCTGTTTCTTTGGATAGATGAGGACCTTTATTTAGTCGGAAGCATTGTGGGAACGGTAGTCAGCATTTTAAATGCATTTATATTTAATGAGCTGTTTGTTTTTTCGGGAAACAGCAGGGACATTAAAAGTCTTGCGGCAAGACTCGGGAAAACCTATATAAGTTACGGCGGAACCTCTATTCTCTCAAATGTTCTCTTATGGATTGAGGTGGCATTTTTGAGCATAAGCAAAGTATACGCACCCGTCATAAACCTCTTCATTACGATACCTCTTAATTTTGTAATAAACAAGTTTTGGACATTCAAGAAGAGCAGAAACCAAAAAAGCGAAGACGAGGAAGGTACACAACAAGATTAACGGTTGTTAAAAGGGGAAAATATGAAGATAAAACTTTCAGATTATGTTGCCGACTTTTTTGCAGACAGAGGTGTCAGCGATGTGTTTTCCGTCGTAGGCGGCGGAGCTATGCACCTCAACGATTCGTTCGGACATCATGACAGACTGCATGTGACATATAACCACCATGAACAAGCCTCTGCTATCTGCGCAGAGGCTTATGCCCGTCTCGAGAATAAAATTGCGGTGGTGTGCGTAACGACGGGCCCCGGCGGAATAAATACGCTCAACGGCGTGGCTTGCGGCTGGCTTGATTCGATACCGATGTTTATTATTTCGGGGCAGGTGAGATACGATACGACTGCAAGGTATGCCAAGGCAAAGGCGGGAATCTCTCTGCGCGCGATGGGAGACCAGGAATACGATATTGTAAAATCAGTCGAGCATATGACAAAATATGCTGTTATGATAGAAGATCCCAAGGACATACGGTATGCGCTTGAAAAGGGCTGGCACCTTGCGAGGACGGGGAGACCGGGTCCGGTTTGGATTGATATACCTGTGAATTTTCAGGGAGCATATATTGAAACGGACGAGCTTTGCGGATATAACCCCGAGGAGGACAACTCATTGCCTCCGCCCGTATCACCGGATACGGTAAGGACCGTTTGTGAAAAAATCAGGTCTGCAAAGCGCCCTGTTATTTATGCGGGATACGGAATCCGACTCTCGGGCGGTTATGAATCATTCAGAGCTCTGATTGAAAAGTTGAATGTTCCGATTGTAACATATTGGAATGCGATAGATTTAATTGAAAACGAACATCCTCTCTATTGCGGAAGAGGCGGAAATATGGGAGACAGAGCAGGCAATTTTGCTGTTCAGAATGCGGATTTGGTTCTTGCGTTAGGCACCCGTATTTCGATAAGGCAGGTGGGATATAACTGGCAGTCCTGGGCGCGTATGGCAGAGGTAATAATGGTTGATATTGACGAGGCGGAGCTAAAAAAGCCCACTTTGCATGTCGAGATGCCGATACACGCCGATGTAAAGGATTTTATGGATAAGCTTCTCTCGATTGTCGGAGAGGGACCGCTCTTTGCGGGTGAAGAGTGGCTTAGTGCCTGTGACGGCTGGAAAAGAAAATATCCCGTCGTCGGTAAAAGACAGATGGAGGACAGCGACAAGGGCGCAAATGTCTATGCCTTTATCAAATGCCTCAGCGAGGCATTGCCCGACGGCAGTCTGACGGCGGTATCAAACGGAGCGTGCTGTGTTGCGGGCAGTCAGGCATATGTAATAGGCAAGGGCTCAAGGTTTACCAACAACAGTGCGGTTGCAAGTATGGGATACGGATTACCTGCGGCAATAGGCACATGTATTTCGGGCGGTTGCCGTGATACCGTTTGTCTTGAGGGAGACGGCAGTATCATGATGAATTTGCAGGAGCTTCAGACGGTTATAACAAACCGCCTGCCGATTAAAATTTTTCTGATAAACAACGGCGGATACCATTCAATCCGCATAACTCAGAATAACCTGTTTTCCACGCATAAAAAGGTGGGAATCGGACCTGAGAGCAATGACCTCTCCTTCCCCAAGTTTGAACTAATTGCAAAGGCTTTCGGATATAAATATTTCAGCGCAAAGCGCAACAGCGAGCTTTCGGAAACGGTAAAAGAGGTGCTCTCTGAGGACGGACCTGTTTTCTGCGAGATATTTACCGATACGGAGCAGGTTTGGGAGCCTAAGAGCAGTGTAAAGCGTCTTGCAGACGGAACATTGGTGTCTCCTCCTCTTGAGGATTTGGCGCCGTTTTTGCCGCGCGAGGAACTCAAGGAGCAGATGTTTATTCCCATGCTGCCGGAGGTTTAAGTTATGATAGACAGGAACATAAAAACCGCCGTAATAACAGGCGCTACCGGTGCAATAGGTACGGCACTTTGCCGGGAAATGGCGGAAAAGGGTATATGTGTGTATGCGGTTGTCAGACCTAACAGCCACAGGGCGAGCGCCCTCCCCGTACATGAAAATATACATCCGGTAGAGTGTGATATGGAGAGCTTTGAGACTTTGGCGGAAAAAATCGGGCACAAAGCGGATGCTTTTTATCATTTTGCATGGAGCAAGACAACAGGTGCAGGCAGGAACGATACCGTAGCGCAGACAAAAAACATAATGTGCAGTATAACGGCGCTCCGCGCCGCCGCAGCACTCGGATGCAGTGTTTTTATAGGAGCAGGCAGTCAGGCGGAGTACGGAAGATGTAATTCTGCCTTGAGTGCGAATACTCCGACTTTTCCCGAAAGCGGATACGGAGCGGCAAAGCTTTGCGCAGGGCAGTTAACCCGTATTGAGGCGCAGAAGCTCGGTATCTCGCACATCTGGGCAAGGATACTCAGCGTATATGGAGAAAACGACAGTCCGAATACTATGATTTCCACTGTTATAAATAAACTGAAATGCGGGCAGGTGCCTGCTTTGACGGCGGGAGAGCAGATGTGGGATTATCTGTATTCAAAAGATGCGGCACAGCTTTTCAGACTTGTTGCAAACCATGGTGCGGACGGTAAAATATATGTTTTCGGCAGCGGCGTGTCATTGCCGCTGAGGGAGTATATTGAACAGCTCAGAGATGCCATAGATCCCACCTTGCAGCTCGGCTTCGGTCAAATACCCTATTCCGAGAACCAGGTAATGAATTTAAAGGCTGACAACAGAGAGCTCCTGGAGGATACCGGATTTAAAGATTTTACGCCGTTCTCTGTCGGAATCAGACAAACAATAGAAAATACAGTTTAAAAAGCTTATATATCATCGGAAGGAAAACGAGATGCAACAGAAGAAGACAATATCTGTAATGATCCCCTGCTATAATGAAGAGGAAAACGCCCGTCCCATATACGAGGCTGTAAGGGACGAGATAACAAAAAGCTGTCCGAACTATAACTATGAGATACTCTTTATCGACAACAAGTCAAAGGACAGAACAAGACAGATAATCGAAGAGATATGCAGGGAAGACAAAAATGTCAAGGCTATCTTCAACTCTAAAAATTTCGGTCAGTTCAACAGTCCTTATTACGGACTGACGCAAACAACGGGTGATTGCACTATTTCTGTATGTGCGGATTTTCAGGACCCTGTGGATATGATACCGAAGTTTGTTGCCGCGTGGGAAGAGGGCTATAAGATCGTAATAGGCAAAAAGACACGCAGTAAAGAGAACAAAATTATGTATTCTCTGAGAGGCTTTTACTATAAACTCATCCGCAAAATGAGCAGTGTAGAGATGATAGAGCAGTTTACGGGCTTTGGACTTTATGACAAATCATTTATTGAGGTACTGCGTAATCTTGGGGACAGCACTCCGTTTATACGCGGTATAGTCGCCGAGCTCGGTCCGGAGCGCAAGGAGATCGAATATGAGCAGCCGAAGCGCAGAGCGGGAAAAACTCACAACAATTTTTACACCCTCTATGACGCCGCAATGTTAAGCTTCACAAGCTATACAAAAGCGGGCATGCGTATTGCGACGCTGCTTGGATTTTTGATTTCTTTTTTGAGTTTTATGACGGCGATAGGATTTTTGATAGCAAAGCTTATATGGTGGAACAGCTTTTCCGCAGGATACGCCCCGATAATCATAGCGGTATTTTTCATGGGAGGAATACAGCTGGCGTTTATCGGATTTATGAGCGAGTATATCATGGCAATTAACAACCGTATAATGAAGCGTCCGCTCGTTATAGAAGAAAACAGGCTGAATTTTGACACGGGTGCCGACAAAGAGGCAAAAGAATAACATAAATATCTGATTTAGATGCACATTTTCCGTGTAGAGATAAAAATTTCGGAGTTATAAATGATAAAGACAATTGAAAAAATTAAAAATTCAAATTTAATACAAAATGCCAAAAAGTATGATTATTATCCCATAATTGAAAAGATTTTGGTCTTTCTTGGCTTTTTTGCACTTCAGATGCTGTTTTTGGGAGACGCCTTTTTTGACAGCGACGAGGGGGATATATTTATCGGAGGACAGTCTATTGCAAGCGGACTTGTCCTCTACAAGGAATTTTTCTCTCAGCATATGCCGGTAAGCTACTTTATCAGTGCGTTCTTTTACATTATCGGAGCGAAAGGTATTTATGCTCAGAGAATAGCTTTTTATCTGTTTTTTGCCCTGTTTTGGACAGTGACGGTTTATAAATATAAGGACACCGTACCCAAGAGAGCTCTCATTTTTTACCCCGTGATCTTTAACTGTCTTACAAGTGTTTATTTCAGGGGAAAATGCGTTTTGTCGGAGCATATCGCCGGAATAGGATTTGTTATACTCTTGCTTGAATATTGGGCTTTTCTGAAGTCGCACTCGTTAAAGTGGCATAACTGTCTTATGATATCCGTCTCGATTCTCTTCACATTCGGCACGATTTTTGTTGCGGCATACTCGGTGTTCGTGATAGTTCTTGCGGTTTTTATAACAGAGATTATATATCAGGTAAACTCAAAATACAAATTCAAAGAGGCGGCGGTAAATATTCTGAAGAAATTTTATCCTGTCGCAATATGGTGTATCAGCCCGTGGATACTGATAGTCTTATACTTTATCCTGAACGGAGCATTGGGTGTCGCATTTTATTCCGCTTATACCATGAACAGGACTATTTATTCAAAATACAACGGCGGATTGGGCTCAAGCATCTTTGAGGCAACGCTCACTACCGTTGACGCAAACCTTGAGGTTTTGAGAGGACTTTTCAGCCCCGCATCCTGGAGTATATCAACTCTTTCAATGGCGGCGGCATTTGTGTTGGCAATTGTTTTTATTATCTATTATTTCAGAGTGGCGGGCAGACTCCAGGGCACGGTGCTTCTCGTTTATATACTGCTGCTCGGTGTGCGCGGAACATATAACTTCCACGGAACGCAGTGGGTTGCGGTTATAGCACTTCTTGCCGCAATTACTGTCTTTACTGTTTTTATAAAGTGCTCGGAAAAATATAAGAATATTACATTTTCCCGTCAGGTGATGATAGGAGTTATTATTCTGTCATTTTCTTTAAATTGGGCATTGCCGTTTACATCCCGTATTGACGATGCGAAGTATGCAATGGGTAAACTTGATACGGACAGATTTTCGGAGTATGAAGTTTTAAATATCATCACTGATGAAAATGAGGCTGTCTGGCAGCTGCAAATCGCCACCAACACCGCCGTTATCAACTCCGACCGCCCCTCGGCTTACCAAATATCCGGTGTTCCGTGGTTTTGGGACGCATTCGGGCTTGATTATTTGGAGCAAAACGGTATAACCCCACCCCGTGTAGCGCTTTTCAGCCCGGATAATATAGTTTGGTCGTATAATCTGAGAGATTATGCCCCAGAACTTATCGAGTATATGAATGCAAATTATACCAAATACGAAAATACAAACATTTGGATAAAAAACGATTACTATGCCGAAGCCTTGGAGAAGATATCCATAACGCTCGGAGGCGTGTATGAGACTCTGGGCGGATATTTAAACTATGTCGGTCCTATGCTCAATATTGATGAATACGAGCAGAGAGTTATCATTACGGATGAGATGATTTCAGGCAAGAAACTCACCGGAATATCATTTTATCTGGCAACATATATGAGAGCTAATAACTGCAAAATTACCATGCAGGTACTGAAGGATGACAGGGAGATTACTTCGGTTACCGTTGACGCAAGAGATTTTGAGAACATGGCTTACAATGAGTTTATATTTAAAAAGCCCGTAGAGATTGAGAGCGGAGAATATGTTTTAAAACTCACATGCACAGGCGTCAACACAGAACTTAACAACTGCATTTCGTTTATGGAATATCTCGAGTCATATACCGGAATTTCCGAGTATATGATAAACGGAGAGAAGCGTGAAGGCACGCTTGTATTCAGAATTTTGGCTAAATAACTGTTCAGTCTGCCAAATTCATTTTACAGTTATGTTTTTACGAAAAATATTTTCCAAAAAGAGATACCGTGCGGGAGCGTGTTTCGCAGAGCGTGTGGACATTTGGTATGGCACAGCTTTTCACATCGGTATCAAGGAGTGTAACTGAGGAGTTTGAGGTCCCGTATATTTCAAGAATTGCAAGCTACTTTGGAAATGTCTATTACGGCTGCTGCGAGAGATTGTCGGACAGAATTGATTTGCTGACGAAGATACCTAATGTAAGAAAGATTTCATGCAGTCCGTGGAGCGATGAGACGATTCTTTAAGAGATTTTGCAATATCTTTTGATTGACAAGGCTGAGCATGTTCAATATAATTAAGTTAAGAGATATTTGCCGTTTTTTAAAATGCGGAAGCAGAGAGTGAGGGAGAGATATGAGTTACAATTTTTTGAAAAGCGAAAAAGTTGAAAGAGAGTTTAACTTCAATGACGGCTGGAAGTTTAAAGCCGAATATATTCCAAATGCACAAAGTCCAAGCTACAGTTTAAGCGAACTTCGGAAATGGGAAAATGTAAACCTGCCCCATACAGTTAGGGTTGAGAAGTATTCAAACAGCGGTATCGGCGGAGTTTATACGGGAGATGCAATGTATATAAAGCACTTTCCGATACCGAGTGAGAATGCGGGGAAGAAGATATATATAAGATTTGAGGGCGTTATGGGTGTGACGGATGTTTGGGTCAACGGAGTGAAAATGACTGCGTATCTTGCATCCGAAACAGGAGATAATACATGGTACGGCGGATATCTTCCTTTCGTTATCGATATAACGGATGTTGCTGTATGCGACGGGGAAACGGAAAATATAATTGTGGTTTATGCAAACAGCCGGAACAATCCTGCCGTTCCTCCGGGAAAGGATCCAAACGCGCTTGATTTTTCGTACTTTGGTGGAATATACCGCTCTGTTACAATGACGGTAACCGACAGAGTTCATATAACAGATGCAAATTATGAAAATATTGCTTGCGGCGGCGGAATTCTTGTTGATTTTCCCGAGGTTTCAAAGGAGCTTGCACAGGTGTATGTAAAAACCCATGTGCGCAACGAAAATATTAATTATGCATCAGTCTTTGTCGAGACGGAGCTTGTCAACGGAGACGGAATGAGTGTTGCCATCGGAAAAACAGAGAGTACAGAGATAAAGGCAGGTGACAGCTTTAGCTTTGAGCAGACCCTCTCGGTTTCAAATCCGAAGCTTTGGAGCATTAATACACCGAATCTCTGCACACTCGTTTCAAGGGTTTATTCAGACGGAGTACTTACCGATACCGTAAAAACAAGGATAGGAATAAGGAAAATAGAGATGCACCGTGACTTTGGACTGAAGATAAACGGCGAAATTCAGCCGATGCTCTCGGGAGTCAACCGCCATCAGGAATATGCCTATATCGGATATGCGGCACCGAAATCTCTGCAACGCCGGGATGCGATGAAATTTAAGGAGTGCGGAATAAATGTAGTCAGGACAGGACATTACCCACAGTCTCCCGATTTTCTCGATGCATGTGACGAGCTCGGTATACTTGTAATAGAGCCCACTCCTGGATGGCAGTGGTATAACCCCGACCCGCTCTTTTCCGCAAGAGTTAAAAACGATATCAGACAGATGGTACGGCGAGACAGAAACCGTCCATGCATTTTGGCTTATGAGACGGTGCTTAATGAGACATCCGTGCCGGCGGGATTTACGCTGAGTTTGGCAGAGGTGGCAAAAGAGGAGTACCCGTCTGCAAAGGTCGCTACCGAAAACTCCGTACCCGAGGGAGAGAAGGATACAGTCAGCGACATAATGTATATGAATCCCGAAAGGTCTGATTTTGCAGTCGGATTTCAGAGAGAGTACGGCGACAGTTACAGAGAGCAGTACAGTCCTGAGAATTTCTTTTTCCGCCGTGTGTTCCGAGGCACGGGCATGGATTACGGATACTATCCGGGCGGCGAGGGAGCAATGTTTCTTCAGGCTGTAAAGCGGCTTATGGGAAACCAGAATGATACTGAATATTTCTGTCCGGTTGACGCATCAAGCGGAAGTATCGGCGGAGCGTCAGGCTCAAGTCGCTCGTATCTCAATATAGTTGAGAGATATATCGACTCGATAAACGGAGACGGTCCTGCATTTATCGGCGGAACAAGCTGGATAGGTATTGACCATAACCGCACATACTCACCCGATATAAGTGCATGCGGACTCTGGGATCTTCTGAGACTGCCGAAGTTTTCGTATTACGCAATGGCGAGCCAGCGCCCGGTAGAAGAAGACCCATATCTTACCTCACTTGGAATTGACAACGGACCTATGGTGTTTATAGCGTCTTTCTGGACAAAAAATGCTCCAACCGTAGATAAAACAAATGAAGCTTTTGACAAGATAGGTACAGACGATAAACGAATTATTCTTGTGTATTCAAACACCGAAACGGTAAAACTCTCGGTTGTTTCGGAAAGCGGAGAGGTGCTGTGGGAAGAGATACAAACTCCGATGACGGGCAAAAATCGCGAATACATAAATGCTCCGTTTGAGTTTTCGGATGTGCCGTATATACCCGGCTCTCATCTTGAGGCAGAGGGATATGACTCACAGGGTGCGCTTTTGGCAGAGCATGAGGTTTATACTGCATCTGCTCCGGCTAAGGTTACCTTATCTGTTGATACTATGGGAATGCAGCCTGTTGCGGACGGTTCGGACACGGTTATGGTGTATGCTTATATCAGAGATGCCGCCGGCGTTCTTTGCACCGATGCGTACAACACTCTTAAGTTTACCGTTGTGTCCGGAGACGCAACTATTGTCGGCGACGGCATTGCCCGTGTCGGAGCGAATCCCGTAAATGCGGAGGCAGGTATTTTCGGAGTATATGTCAAAATGGGCACAGAACCGTCTGATATAGTGATAAGAGTGGAGAGCGAGGGACTGGAGAGCAGTGAAATTGTGATAACATCACGCGAGATGACAGAGCCTGTCAGCCCCTGTTATCTTATAGCATATACGGGTGGCGGTGAGGATGCCTCAAACATATATGTCTCAAATTTGACATCTTCAGACAGCAGAGCGGGCGGT
The DNA here is from genome assembly GCA_944384515.1 of uncultured Clostridia bacterium. Taxonomy (GTDB): domain Bacteria; phylum Bacillota; class Clostridia; order Oscillospirales; family CAG-272; genus UBA1740. The sequence goes on along the minus strand of CALWTU010000073.1, from coordinate 8,439 downwards.
ACAGTAACCGTTGAAAATCTGCGCATAAATAAAGATGAATACAAAAACAGTATAGTAAGCGTGGGCACATCCGAGCTTGTATACAATATGGGCGCTGACTTTAACAATATCAAAGGTGCTGTTGCGGTGGACGGCAGTGCAAATGATGATGCACAAGCTGTATTTAAAATTTATGTCGATTCAACTCTTGTTTATATGAGTAATGTCATAAAGAGAGGCGAGACCGAAAAATTTGATGTTGATATTCCAAACGGAGAGCAAATAACTCTGCGTGTATGCAATGTAGGTCATGATTACAAAAATTTTGACCGGTACATATGGCTCTCTCCCGTACTTGAGTACGGAAAGTCTGTGACGGATGAAAGCGAGCTGTACACCGATATTGCTCTCGGAAAACCGACAGAGGCGTCGAGCACTCTCCCGGACTCATCAGCGGCATATGCGACAGACGGCAATGACGCAACTGTCTGGATAGGCGAGCTTGTCGGCGAGGGGGAAAATGCAAATGAGCAGTATCTTATAGTTGACCTGGGTGAAAGCATAAATATCAGCGGAGCGAAAGTAGGTGTACTGCATGACAGTATAACATACAAATACGAAATACAGACCTCCTCTGATAAGCTGCAATGGAATACGGCGATAAGCGTTGCAAAAACAGGTCAGGCGAATAATACAGTCGACAGGTTCAATGCGGAAAATGTAAGGTATGTTAAAATTCTATTTAAGGAAATAGGCACAAACCGTGAGAGGGAGCAATACTCGAACGCCGCTGTATGCGGAATAGAAATATATAAGGATATGGGCGTTGATTCTGTTCTGGAGTATAATCTCAAGCACCTCGGTATCTATGGCAAGGACATTGTTTTCAGCCCGTATAAGAAGGAGTACACAATAGTTCTTCAGCCGGGGGAGCAACAACTCAAAGTTCACGCCGCCGCGTTTGACCCGAAAGCGTGCATAAAAATAAACGGTACCCCTCTTGATAAGTCTCCGTTTGCCGTAACAAAAATTCCGTCAAACGGAGAGATAACAGTTTCAGTGACTGCCGCAAACAAAAAAGGACATACCGAATATAAAATTAAATCGGTGCGCCGGTCGCTAAACGGATAAAGAGTATACCGCTCACATAGTTGTTTTTCGGCAGATGTGTTTAAAAAGGGTACGCAAATCAGTTTTGCGTATCTTTTTTACTGAAAAATTGTCAAATATAATTGACAAACTTCAATTTTCAGAGTATAATGAAAAAAAGGAGAGTGACCGAGATGAACGAAAAAATGAGAAAGGCTCGTACCTTGAAAAAAATATCTCAAACAGATCTGGCAAAAAAAATAGGCGTATCACGGCAAACCATAAATATGATTGAAACCGGCACATACAATCCTACAATTGCGCTGTGCGTTAAAATTTGCAGGGAACTCGGTGTTACTCTTGACGAGTTGTTTTGGGAGGGGTAGAAATGTTTTACGATGAGAGAATTGAAAAAGAAAGAGGAAAAATTTCAAAAAATGCCATAGTAATGTCCGCTTTGATCTCGGCGCTGATTTTTGCCCTCAGAGTTGCGGTTATACTGAAAAATTCAGATAATCCTGTGTATCTCATACATCTTATACCGGAAGGCGCTGTTATTTTGGCGGGAATTGTTGTTTTTGCGCTCGGACTTTTCCGTTACTTACGCACGCCGAAGGATGAGTATATTACAGAGAAAGAGAGTATTTTTTACGGGCGTGCCTTGGTTTTGGAGGTAAAGATCTTATCGCTGATTTTTGCCGCATCACTGCCCATAGCACTGTATATCGGCAATTCGGAGTTTTACATTCAGGGAAAGTTCGGCAACATATTTTCGGTCTTGGTTCTATCCGTCGGAATATATGTTATCTTCTCCTTCCGCAAACACAATATATACTTTAACTACTCGATAATGGACAGAGAAGATTATATAAGTTGCGTATTTAAAAACATCGGCAGGCTTGCCCTTTGGTTTCTGTTGCTCTTTGGTATTTCGTTTGCCTCGTTAATTTTTTGGCCTGTCCCGGTGAGGGAGAGCGCGGCATTGCCTGCAAATATTTTTTTAATACTGATATATTACCTTTTGCTTTTTGTATTTTTGTCGCTTTTATATTTGCTTTTTTCACTGCTGGAAAAATCGAGTAATAATACAAATCACTTTATCTCAAAATCCGCACTTATAACTCTCGCCGTGTCAATTCTTATCTATGCAGTCTATGCTTTTTTGACCGTGATGACAGAAGCAAATTCAGAGAGCGAGGCGCAAGCGGTCATGCTTGTATCAGCACTCTCGATTCTCAAAGTTTATGTAAATGTTGCCTACATTATGTTTTTGAGTTATTTCGGTTATGAATTTTTGAGGCAAAGGCAGAGCAAGCTGTTCTCACTCGGAGTTTTCATCGCCGCTCTATCTCAGGTCGTCTTAAATATCGGTAAAGAGATATCCATTCATATCAGAGATTACTTTATAAGCGAGATAATGGAGGGAGGTATATATTTTGTCACCATGACATCCGACACAAAGCTTGCCCTTCAGATTATATGTCTGTTATTCAGTTTCCTCGGACTTTCAATGGTTCTGACAGCGCTTATCCGGCAAAAAGAGATACATAAACTAAACTTTATCGGGATAGTGTGCTTTGTGTTGCTTATGGGAGTGGAGGCATTTTTGTCGACACAGACAGACTATTTAAAGGTTTTGATATATCACGCCTGCGCAGAAATTGCAGTGCTTACATATTTATTCGTGATTGTCTCTTTTATCGGAAGAAAAAAGACAGAAGAGGATGAGTTTCTTCTGCCTTAAACCGATTTTTCATATGTCGGAAAGTTAGTTTCCATCTTTTGTGAGAGTATCAAAAAGCTCCTTGCATCCCGTAAAGATATCATTATATGCAATATCAAATCTCGATGTGTACCACGGGTCGGATACATCGAGCCGAGAGAGGAGCATTCTCAGTTTGCATTGCGGATCGCCTCCGAAAATGCGCGCGGCGCCCTGAAGATTGTTTTTGTCCATACAAATAAAAAGGTCGTATTTGTCATAGTCACTTTTCTGAAGCTGCACGGCTCTTTTGCCATCGCAAAGGATGCCGTGCTTTTTCAGTTCCGCCCGTGCCGGGGGATATACGGGGTTTCCGACGCCGTTATATATCTCCTCGGTGCTTGTGGCAGAGGAGGCTATAACAAAATCACCCACTCTCCCCGCATTTTTCACCATATCTTTAAAGATAAACTCCGCCATGGGACTGCGGCAAATATTGCCGTGGCATACAAACATAATTTTTATCATGCCGTCTCCTTTCTCAAAAAGCACAAAACAGTATATTCTGTCACAGATAAACCGTTTCGGCTGAAGCTTCAGTATTCTTAAAATAAATTTTTATATTGAAAATTATAGCATAAATCAATTGTCCCTGCAATAGTAAATTTCCGTTTTCAAATTAAATACGGCTTTATGCCTAAAGGGTACTTTAAAAACATAAAAGCGGGCACGGGAGTGCCCTCTTTTTTTATGTCAAAAAGCAAACGGACCTTATCTTATATTGCGGCAAGGCATATTTTATGCCGAAAGAGCAAAGAGAAAAATAAAATGATGAAATATACAAATACTACATAATATAACACATAAATTTTACTTGAATATGATTGTGAATAACACATCCGAAATATATAATGAATAAAAATGTCGAGAAATATTTTATGTCGAGATTATAAGAGGGGATTGATTACAGATGAAATACGCAATTGTAGATATAGGCTCCAACTCTATGCGCCTGAGCGTATATGAAGCATATAAATCAAATTTCAGAATTCTTTTCAGGGAAAAGATTATGGCAGGACTTGCGGGATATGTGGAAAAAGGTATTTTGACAAAGGAAGGTATAGAATGTGCTGTACTCGCACTGTCACAGTTTAAGGAAACGCTTGACTCACTGAATATAAAAAATATATCGGTATTCGCCACAGCGTCTCTCAGAAATATTGAAAATACAGAACAGGCAATAAGCGCATTGAACCGTGCTACGGGATATTCTGTTGAGGTGATAAGCGGAGAAGAGGAAGCGATGTACGCATATTACGGCGCAATGCATTTAAACAGAGTTTGTGACGGAATTATAGTTGATATAGGCGGAGCCAGCACGGAGATTGTTACGGTCAAAGGCGGAGAGGCAGAGCGTGCGGAGAGCCACAGAGTCGGCTCGCTTAGCCTTTACCGTGAATGTGTCAAGAAAATTCTTCCGAAAGGGGAGGCTTTTACTCTTATGGATGATGAGATTGCAAAGAATTTTGCAGACGGAAATCTTCCGCAGTTAAGTGAGGGTTCAACCGTAGTTTGTGTCGGCGGAACCGCCCGTGCGGCGCTTAAAATAGCGACCAAACTCTTTTCCCTTGAAGAAAACTCAAATAAGATCACATCGGCACAGTTTAAAAAAATGTGCAATATGCTGTTCAAAGCAGATAAAAATGCGGTAAATATCATTTTAAAGTATGAGCCGGACAGAATTCATACGCTTATACCCGGATTTATGATATTGAAGCATATAATCAAAAAGACAAGGGCTGAGCAAATCTATGTGTGTAAATACGGAGTCAGAGAGGGATATCTATGTCAAAAGTTTCTGAAAAAAGAGCAGAGCAGTACGCCTACACCCAAAACCGAGAACTCAGCTGGCTGAGGTTTAACAGGCGTGTATTGGAAGAGGCTGATGATAAGACAAATCCCGTGCTTGAGAGGTTAAAGTTTGTCTCGATTTTTTCAGCAAACCTTGATGAATTTTTCATGGTACGGGTAGGCAGTCTCTTTGATGTGTCGCTGATATCTCCGGATGAGACTGACAATAAAACGGGAATGACCTCGTCGGAGCAGCTGAGCAGAATATACAGCGTTATTCCCGGGCTTATTAAACTTAAAAATCAGATATATACATCGCTGTGCGAGGACCTTGACAGCGTAGGGATAAGGGACTTGAGCTTTGATAAGCTTAATTCAAAAGAGCAAAAGTATATTTATAAATATTTCAGAACAAGTGTATTGCCTATTATATCTCCGATAATAATCGGTCCGAGGCATCCGGTTCCGCATCTTGTTAATAAAGCCCTTTATGTGACTGCATTGCTTAAGGACGGCAAGGGAAAGAGTTCACTGGGCTTGGTGCCTATAACGGACGCTCTGGAACCGTATGTTAAGATTGAAGACACGGATTTATCCTATATCAGGATGGAGAATATCATACTGCAGTGGATATCAAAACTGTTCGGCGCATATTCGGTAGAGCAGACATGCGTGATATCTGTTACAAGGAATGCAGATATAAGTTTTGACAGTGATAAGTTTGAGGACGGAGAAGAGGATTTCAGAAGCAGAGTGATGAAATTGCTCAAAAAGAGGGAGCGACTGTCTGCCGTGCGGCTTGAAATCGACCGAAAAATATCAGACAGCTTTCTTTCGGTTATATTAAAGACGGTAAATGTTGAGAAAAGGCAGATTTATTTTGATTCATGTCCTCTCAATATGAAATATGTATACAAAATGATAGGCGATATTTCTCAGAGCAAGTCTGCGCCGCTAATGTATTCTCCTTATTGTCCGAGATGGCCTGAGGATATAAGTCAAAATTACAGTATTATAGAGCAAATCCGTCGAAAGGACAAGCTGCTCTTTTATCCATTCGATTCAGTGGAGCCATTTATACAGCTGCTCAACGAGGCGGCTCAAAGAGATGATGTTGTATCTGTAAAGATCACCATTTACAGGCTTGCATCTTCCTCCAAAATTGCCCGTGCGCTTTGCAGAGCGGCGGAAAACGGAAAAGAAGTTATTGTACTTATGGAACTGCGCGCCCGCTTTGACGAGGCAAATAATATCTCCTGGTCAAAATTGTTAGAGGAGGCGGGCTGTCAGGTGATATACGGCATAGAGGATTATAAATGCCACAGCAAAATATGCCTTATTACAATGCGCAACAAAAACAAGATGAGTTATATTACTCAAATCGGTACAGGAAACTACAACGAGAAAACAAACAAGATGTATACGGACCTCAGTTATATTACCGCATCTCAAACCATAGGCGAGGACGCCACATCATTTTTCAGGAATATGCTCATTAATAATCTTGATGGAGATTATAAAGAGCTTGCCGTCTCTCCGAACGGAATAAAAAAGACTCTTTCCAAACTGATAGATGAACAGATTGCAAAGGGAAGCGACGGTTATATATGCATAAAGGCAAATTCGATAACCGAGAGGGAGATTATTGACAAACTGAAAGAGGCATCCTGCAGCGGCGTGGAGGTTGAGCTCATAATAAGAGGAATCTGCTGTATTCTTCCGTCCGTACCGACATATACCGAACATATAAGCGTCACAAGTATTGTGGGAAGATATCTTGAGCATGCGAGGATTTACTGCTTCGGCAGGAGAGAGGACGCAAAACTTTATATTTCCTCAGCCGACCTTATGACGAGAAACTTAAACCGCCGTGTTGAAATTGCCTGTCCTATATATGACAGCGAGATTCGTGACCAACTGCTTTGGATTCTGTCAAATCAGCTGAATGATACGGCAAAGGCAAGTTTAATGATGCCTGACGGCAGTTATGTCAGAAAATTTGACAATTCTCCGGTACCGCTTGAGAGTCACAAGGTTTTTGCGGATTTATCACTGCATAAAAACACGGATTTTACGCCTGAGAAAAAGGGATTTATAAAAAGAGCGGTGTCCCGCATATCCAAATTTTTTCTCACTGAAAAACAAGGATAAATACAATAATTATAAAATATAATAAATGAAAGGAGATATTACCGTGACTTACAAAAGTATAGTGATAAGTGATGCTCATAAGACAAAGCAGCTTGCAAAAGCGGTTGAAGAAAAATCAAATGAAATGGCTCTTTTGGGTTATGAGCTTGTAACCATGGCTGTAACCGCCGCACAGAAAGCAGTGCTTGTATTTAAAACGGATGCACCGGTGGATGTATGCACAGAGTGCGCAGAAGAGGACTGTCAGGATGAAAATCTCGGCGATAATGCGGTTTGCGACTGTGAAAAGGATGACGAGTCATCAAATTCAGATGTCCAAGAAAAAGCGGAGTAATTTGCTTTTTATATTTTGAATTACCCGAAGTCAAAAATCGTCTGTACAAGCGGAATTTTGGCATAAAATACTCTCGCTGTGAGTTTATATTAAAACGTATTTATATGCGCTTAAAAGCGAGAGGGTAATAATTAATGGCAAAAATATCGCTTAAGAATTATTCTGACGGCAAAACATCCGCAGTAATTATTTGGGCAGGATTGCTAACCCTCTGCCAAAAATACTGCGGATGTTTTTATTGCTTCTGAAAAAGCGCCAATATTATTTATAAATTAATTTAGCCGCCGCAAAATTTGCGACGGCATTTTGGTTTTTATAATTTAAATTCGTTTTCAATGTTAAAGACTGCCGTTCAGGCTTGTCGGCCGGCACAGAGATTACTTTGTTAATTTTGCCTTGATAAGAGCGTTTACTCTCTGTCTTATATTGAGGATCTGAGACGGTCTGTATGCGCAGTCGTCAAATGTTACATCGGTGCCTATTTCCTCGTCGATTATCTTGACTACCGTTTCTTTATCGTAGAGTTTTGCACACAGTTTCATAGCCTTAAGGTCGGTAAGAGCTTCATGGAAAACTATAATGCGCAGCGACTCCAGAGCCTCGCCCTGAGCTGACGGGTAGACAGAGAAGGCATCTCCCGCAGGAACCCATGAGTTGCCGTCCATCTGCAAAAACGGATTGATAAGATTTACAGACAGATAGTTGTAGTAGAAATTGTATCCCCACTGCAAAAATCCTACAATATCATATTTGAACATCTGATATCCGATAGAGCGGTTTCTGCATGACGGCATGGCTATCAGTCTGTTTGACACCTTGTTTTGCTGACTGCAGCAGTAATATGTCCAAAGATTCGGAACCTTGCCCTCAATGAACGGAGCAATGTGGTTATTTGAGGGAATGGGAGTGTCGCATATTCCGCGCTGCCAGAAGTCGTAATTTGAGAGCGCGTCCATAATAGTATAACCCTTAAGAATATCCGCTACCTGTTCTTTTGCTGCCTTGTATGATTCAAGATGCGCTTCGCTCGGCTCGTCGGAGATATGGAAGAAGCAGTTTTTGTCAAGTCTCTTTTCTTTCATATGCGAGAGAAGCGCCGTCAGATACTCACGCAGGAAAGTGCGGTACTCATCGCTTGTTGCAAGAGTCTCCCAACCGAAAATCTTTTTATAAACACCGTCCACCGTCGCCATAACCTTCGGCGCGTGCTCACAGCCCCATTGAGTGTAAAGATGGGCTATCTCAAAATATTTGATACCCACTCTCTTGCACATTCTTATCCACTTGTCAAGAAGTTTGAAGTCAAATGAGTACTTGCCGTTTTCAAGCGTAA
>CALWTU010000072.1 GCA_944384515.1 uncultured Clostridia bacterium | reverse complement strand
ATGGATAAAAAAACATGGCTTGATATTCCGCTGAGATACCAGCCGTATAAGGGCAAGAGAAAAGAAAAAATGCTCCGCTTTTTCTTAAAGTAAACCAAACTTCAGCGCAGAAGGTGCGTTCCTTTCGGCAGAAAACAAATGAGTTTTTTAAGCTTTGTTTTTATAAAAAGCGGGGGCGTGTAAAATTAAATCCTTCGTTATGAATAGTAAAACTTGAAATTTTATAGCTTATATTGTTTTTTGCCGCTGATTGTTTTCAGTGCCGAAAGCAAAATTTTACCTATGGGGGCTGATTTTCAGCCCTCTTTTTTAGCGTTTGTATTTTATTTTGTACAAAGAAAATTCATATTCCCCCCGCTTGGTATTGACAAAGGGGATAATCTAATGTATACTAAGTTATATTATTATTTATCACACTAAAGTCTTATCAGGCAAGAGGGCAGAGCTTTTGCGATTTAATCAGAGCCTTATCAGTCAAAGGGCGAGGAGAGAACAGGTAAAAATATGAGAATTGTAATCAAAATCGGAACATCAACACTGACATATTCGACAGGTCATCTTAATATCCGCCGTACACAAGAGCTGTGCCGTACGCTCAGCGATATAAAAAATGCGGGACATGAGATAATTATAGTTTCTTCCGGAGCGATAGGAATGGGAGTCGGCAAGCTCTCGCTCAAGGAGCGCCCGTCGGATATTCCCACAAAGCAGGCGGCAGCCGCTGTCGGTCAGTGCGAGCTGATGTACACATATGACAAACTTTTCGGAGAGTATAATCATACCGTGGCGCAGATACTTCTGACGGGTGATGATTTTAACCACTCCGACCGACTTTTGAATTTTACGAATACCGTCAGCCGCCTTCTTGAACTCGGGGCATTGCCTATTATAAATGAAAACGACAGTATAGCTACCGATGAAATTAAGGTCGGAGACAATGATACCCTCTCCGCATATGTAGCAGTTAACACGGGTGCGGACCTTTTGATACTTCTCTCGGATATCGACGGACTTTATACCGCCGACCCGCACAAAAATCCCGATGCAAAGCTTATAGAGAAGGTCTACGCCGTAACAGATGACATTCGCCGCCTTGCGGGCGGAGTAGGTTCCGCTCTCGGTACGGGAGGAATGCAGACAAAGCTTAATGCGGCGGAGATATGTATGAAAAGCGGGTGTGATATGGTTATAGCGAACGGCAAGGAGCCGGGTATGATCTATAAGATAGTTGAGGGCGAGACGGCACGCTGTACCCGTTTTTATAAAACAGAGGAGAAATGATATGGAAAAGATATATGAAATGCTTCGCTCTGCAAAAGCGGCGGCACCAAAGCTCGCGGTTCTCGATACCGAAACAAAGAACAAAGCGCTGCTTCTCATGGCGGATAAACTGAGAGAGAATGCCGCTCTTATTTTGAAGGAGAACAAAAAGGATGTGGAGCGTGCAAAGGGCAAAATCAGCGATGTTATGATAGACCGCCTGCTTCTCACGGAAGAGAGGATTTTCGCCATGGCGGACGGAATTTGTCGGGTTCGGGCACTGCCTGACCCTGTCGGGAAGGTACAGAGCGACTTTGTCCGCCCGAATGGACTTGAAATAAGCCGGGTGTCCGTACCTATCGGCGTTGTGGCAATAATATATGAGAGCCGACCGAATGTTACATCAGACGCCGCGGCGCTTTGCTTTAAGAGTGGAAATGTGTGTATTCTGCGAGGCGGAAGTGAGGCGTATAACACATCCTTGGCGATTGTAAAGGTTCTGCGTTCCGCACTCTCTGAGCTTTCGCTTGACGAGAACTTTATACATATTCCGTCTGATACTTCCCGTGAGGCGGCAAAGCTTCTCATGGAGGCTGTCGGATATGTTGACGCACTTATTCCGCGCGGCGGCGCGGGACTTATCCGCGCGTGCATTGAAGAGTCAAAAATTCCGTGCATACAGACAGGCACGGGAATATGCCATATCTATGTCGATAAGGACGCTGATATCGAGATGGCGCTTAATATTACAGATAATGCAAAGACAAGCCGCCCATCGGTTTGCAATGCGGCGGAGGTGTGCCTCGTGCATCGGGATATTGCAGGGGAGTTTTTGCCCAAGCTTAAGGAAAGACTTGTAGATGAGCGTGTAAAGCAGGGCAAGTGTGCGGTGGAGATTCGTGCCGATAAAGCGGCAAGAGAAATTATTTCCGCCTCTGCGGCGGAACCTCTTGACTTTGACACGGAGTTTCTTGATTACATCCTTGCGGTCGGCGTCGTTGACAGCGTCGAGGGGGCGATAGAGCATATTGCGGCGCATTCCACACATCACTCGGAGTCGATTGTCACAGAGGATATTGCAGTCGCAGAGAAATTTTTGAAGTCGGTTGACAGTGCGGCTGTCTATCACAACGCCTCTACCAGATTTACCGACGGCGGCGAGTTCGGACTCGGATGCGAGATCGGAATTTCAACACAAAAACTCCATGCCAGAGGACCAATGGGGCTTTCTGAGCTTACATCTTATAAATATGTTGTCCGCGGAAACGGACAGATTCGTTAGGAGGGAAATATGAAATACCTGTTTGGTTTTATCGGATGCGGCAATATGGGCGGTGCGCTTATCAGCGCAGTTACAAAGGCTGCTCCGAGGGGTGCCGTTGCGGTTTATGACACTGATAAGAGCAAGGCGGATTATACGGTGAGAGAGTACTCGGCTGTTGCGGCGGACATTAAGACTGTTGTCTCGGAGTCAAAGTTTGTGGTGCTCGGCGTTAAGCCGCAGGTTATTTTTGAGTGTATCGGCGGTATAAAAGAGTATCTCAGTCCCGAGAGTATTGTTATCTCGATGGCGGCGGGAGTATCCGTCAGCGCAATAAAAGACGCTGTCGGCTCTCTTGGAGTTATCCGTATTATGCCAAACCTCCCCGCGGCTCTCGGAGAGGGAATTATACTCTATACGGTAAGCGGAGTGTCCGAGGGGGATGAGGCTGATTTTGTCAGATACTTTACTCCGTGTGGATATGTGGATAAAATTGAGGAGAGCAAGATTGACGCCGCATCAGCAATTACAGGGTGCGGACCTGCGTTTGTTTATATTTTTGCCGAGGCGCTTGCCGATGCGGCTGTCGAATGCGGTATTCCCCGCGATAAGGCTGTTGAGTATGTTGCAGGCACGCTTTGCGGTGCAGGCCGTATGATACAGAAATATAAGACTCCCGCAACACTTAAGGATGCGGTTTGCAGTGCAGGCGGCACGACAATTGCCGGAGTGCACGCACTTGAGAGAGCGGGGCTGCGTGCTGCCGCAATGGATGCGGTTGTCGCCGCGTACGAAAAAACGCTCAAGCTCTCAAAAAATAAATAATCTTGTAAAACAACACAGCAGATTTTAAAAGCCGCAGTCTCGTCCCAAAACTTAATAATTCGGCACGGGTACGGCTCTTTTCAAAAGTTCATTTAAAAAAGCGCAGAAATCAAAGCAGAGAGAGAGGGAATGCTTTTTATATACCGCGCTATATCTATTTTAATTAAAGCATAAACTCAAACTGCATAGCAGCACAACAGATGAAAAGTAAATAAAAGTTTACATTAATTTTTTTAAAACCGAAGGAGGAAAAGTATGCTTAAAGAACTTCTAAAAGAGAGAGACTATCTCTCTCCCGTATTGATGTCCGACGGTACTGCGGCAAGCAGTGACAGTTGGCAAAAGAGGCGCCGTGAGATGCTGGAGTTACTCTCCCGTCACTCATACGGCTACACACCGGATATACCGTGTCAGGTTTTTGGCAAGGTTGCCGAGCACAGCGGTATCTCATATGCCGGTAAGGTCACCGAGGAGAAAATAGAAATTACCCTTGAGTGCGGCATGGGGAGTTTTACATTTCCGATAATGCTCTATATACCGAAAAGGGTAAAAAAACCGCCTGTTTTTCTTCATCTTGCGTTTCGCCCCGTGGCGGACAGGTATATTCCGCTTGAGGAGATTTGTGACAACGGCTTTGCCGTTGCCGTGCTTGTGTATACCGATGCGGTCAACGATAATCACTATATGGATTTTAATGACGGAATTGCGAAATTTTTCGGTGTAACACACCCCCGTGCAGAGACTGAATGGGGAAAAATAGGTATGTGGGCATATGCGGCAAGTCGGGTTATGGACTATCTTGTAAGCTTCAGATATGATGAGCTCGATATAAACCGTGTCTGTGTCATCGGTCACTCAAGGCTCGGAAAGACCGCCCTTTGGGCAGGAGCGCAGGACGAGAGATTTTGGTGCACGGTATCAAATAATTCCGGTTACGGCGGTGCCGCAAGCTCAAAGTGCGGCAAGGGTGAGCGCATAGACGATTTTATCCGCCTCGGCAGTGACGAGTGGTTCTGCGAAAACTTCAAGAAATACAAAGGTGAGCTTGAGGACAAAAAACCGTATGACCAGGCTTTCCTGACGGCTCTGATTGCGCCGAGACTTCTCTGTGTCGGCTCTGCGGCAGAGGACAGGGGCGCCGACCCGATCGGTGAGTTTTTTACAACGCTTAACGCCTCATCGGCTTGGGAGCTTCTCGGCGAGCGTGGACTTGTCTGCCCCGACCGACTTCCGACTCCGGGCGACTTTTTCCCCGACGGCAAGGTATGCTACCACCTGCGCGCCGGCAGACATTTTCTCTCAAGGGAAGACTGGAACTTTTACATGAGATTTTTAAAGGAAAAAATATCACTCGGATACTGATTTGTGCCTGACACAAAAGTAAAAAGTTTTGGAGAAGTATTATGAAAAAAATTTTATTTTTCGGAGACAGTATAACCGACTGCGGCAGAAATAAGGACGAAAACTGTAATAATCACACCGTGCTCGGCTGTGGTTATGTAAGGGACATTGCGTCCGCCCTTTTGCAAAGGGATCCCCTCGGCTATCAGATAATCAACCGCGGTATCAGCGGTAACCGTGTTGTCGACCTGTATGCAAGAATAAAAAAGGACGTGTGGAACCACACCCCGGATGTTCTTTCTATACTTATCGGAATAAACGATATATGGCATGAGGCAAGCCATCATAACGGCGTTGAGGTGGACAGATTTGAGGCGGTGTACAGAATGCTTTTGTCGGATACATTAAAAAGACTGCCTAAGACAAAAATCATAATTATGGAGCCTTTTTACCTGAGCGGCAGTGCAACGGATGTTGCGCAAGAATATTTCGGAAAGACCGATCTTTACAGAGCCGCCGCTAAAAAACTTGCGGATGAGTTCAACCTTCCGTTTGTTGAACTTCAGGACACCCTGACCGAGCTCGGGCAGAAATACGGAAACTCCACATTTCTCCTTGACGGCGTGCACCCTACGGTGCAGGGCGCCGCAGTACTTTGTGACAAATGGCTTTGTGTCTTTGATAAAATAAAGGATGATTTGGAGAGTTGATTTATCAAATACCAAAACAATAAGTATAAGTTCAGAGCGGTTTTCGGGGCATAAAACGCCTGTAATTTAACTTAAAAACATAAATTCTAAGCTTCAAGACTTAAAACCGGAATCCAAGAGAAACAAAAAACAAAGACTTAAAACCGAAATTCAAGAATAGCAACAAAAAAACAGCAAATATCTGATTTTAATAAAAGAATCCCCGACAGCCAATGCGCAGTTTATGTGCGCTTTGAGCCGCGGGGATTTTTTGTATTTATTTCTCTTAATTTTTCGGGGTTCGTTCAGCTCTTTTAAGAACCGATAATATCTGCACTCGGTTTTTTAAAACCGATAATAACCGTAATCGGTATGACCGAAAAGTCAGTCAAGTTCGTCTCCGAGAGCTTCAATTACCTTGCGGGTGATGAGCTTTACAAGCTCTTCCTTGTCCTTCTTTTTATTCTCGGCATGCGGTTTGATACCGGGGTGTCTGCCGGGGAGCTTCATCTTTTCTCTGAGGTCAATAAGCTTGTCGAGTTGATTTTTCGGAATTTCATGCACAGCGCCAAGCTCCATTGCGTATTTTAAAATCTGAGAATTAAACTCAACCTCTTCCATAACGAACATTGCTTTTGTGAGATTGCATCCTACTGTGAGCGCACCGTGGTTCTCAAGCAGGAAAGCGTCATGATCCTGTATGTACGGCTCAAGCGAGTCGGGGATCTCCATTGTAGAGGGTGTGCCGTATTTGCAGGTGGGCACATCTCCGATTGTGAGGACAGCCTCAGGCAGTATGTACTGATTAAGCTCTATTCCCGCAACGGTAAAAGCTGTTGAAATCGGGGGATGAGCGTGTACTACCGCATTAACATCCGGGCGCTCTCTGTACACCTTAAGGTGCATTTTGATTTCGGATGAGGGGTTGAGCTCTCCCTCAAGCTTGTTTCCGCCTGCATCAACCTTAATTATCATATCAGGTGTGAGCGAGCCCTTTGAAACGCCTGTAGGCGTGCAGTAAAACTCGTTGTCGCTGACCTTTACGGAAATGTTTCCGTCGTTTGCCGCTACAAAACCTTTGCTGTAAAGCTTGTGGCCTACTTCACAGATTTCTTGTTTGATTTTTTCAACGCTTGTCATTTTGAATATATCCTTTCATCCCCCGTTTTTGGGGTAAAATGTAAACTTGTGTTTGCAAAAACCGAGAGATTTCCTTATATAAATGCTGTATTATGTGAAATGAGGTTTAAAACAAAGCAAAAAATCTTCTGCGTATGTTGCTGAATTCAAATATAATATATAACTGTGATTTTGAACATTAATCTATTAAAGATATAACGGGATATTTAAAATTTATAACCCTATACCGAAAAATGAAGAAAAAAACTTCAGTGTATGTAATAATGCACGGCTATTCCGCCGTTCTCTTTGACTTAAGCTCTTCCTCCCATATTCTCTCAACATCTCTTTTGCTCTGTGAGTTTTTAAAAAGAAGCTTATAGCAGAGTGCGTCAATCATGAGTATCCTTGACAAATGCGAGTTAAGACCGCTTATGTTTTTTGAGCTGTCCTCAGTATCGGTAAGGAGCAGAATGTCCGCTTCTTTTGCGAGCGGGGAGCGGTCTTTTGATGTGATTGCGACGGTGCAAACTCCGTTTTGCCTTGCGAGTTTGAGGCACTCGACGATATCCTTTGATCTGCCTGAGTGTGATATACCTATAACCGTGTCATTCTCATTTAACTGACCGACAGCGATTGCCTGCATGTGTGTGTCGGAATATGCAACGGCGTTACAGCCGGCACGCATAAGCTTGTTTGCCGCCTCAATTGCGACAGCGGCGGAAGAGCCGAGGCCTATTACAAGAGTTCGCTTTGAGAGCGAAATTTTCTTGACTGCCATAGCGAGGTTTTCAGCCTTTAGTATCTTTTTTGTCCTCTCAAGACAGACAAACTGCTGACTGCAAAGTTTTTCAAATATTGAATAGACAGAGTCGTCCTCCTCAAGATCAATGGAAATTTTCTCCTCACGGCTTTCACGGGCGAGCAAAAGCTTAAGTTCGGCGTAGCCTGAGCATCCCATCTTCTTAGAAAATCGGACAATGGTTGAAATACTGCATCCCGATTTTTCCGCAAGATCTGTTATATTTGAGGGCAGAGTATCAGAGGTGCTCTTAAGCAGCCATTCGACTATCTTTTTTTCAGCGCTGCTGAACTGATTAAAGTTGCTCCTTATCTGCAAAAAAATATCATTCATCACAAATTAACCTCATAACCGTGTCCCCGAAGAACCTCTTGCCGGTTTAATATAAACGTCTTTACAGCCCTCTTCATAAATATCAGTCTGCTTAAATTTATGAATCCCGTAAACTCTTCTTTTTATAAATTCCCGTAAAAGTCTGTGTCTTCGGTATATGTAATTTTGAGCTGAGAAAATAAATTTAGAAAAACAGAAAAATATTTTTATGAATATATTACCGCTATACCAAATTTTATCACATCAAAAAGTAAAAGTCAATTGTTTCAACTTTGATTTCGGTTTTAATTTGGCTATAGTTCTGTATTTTTTACAATTTTTGCGCTGATTTTTCAGAAAATGAAAATTATTTTTTTCTTACCGTAAAATAAGCATATAATTTTCATAAAACCGAAAATTATTTTCATTTTTGTTTTTCAGAATAAGGGAAAGATCGGTTTATCTTTTTTTGCCCTGATTTTCATTTAATTTTTAAAATGTATTTAATTTTGTAACATTTATTTTGTAAAATATAAGAGAAATTCTAATTGTATTTAACACGGGGCGCCGTATGCGTTTAATACGGATTTGTCCGTCGGGAGTAATTTATGAGGAAACTTTCTTATATGATTTTTGTCTCTTTGACAGCGCTTCTTTGCGTGCTTCTTGTCGGTTGCGGCGGCAGTGAGAATGCTGAGGGGGAGTGCACCGAGCACAAGTTTACGGTATATTATCCGCATTCCGAGGAGGGAAAGCACTTTTCTTTCTGCCAGAACTGCAACTATCAGCTTGTCGAGGAGTGCAACAGCACCGAGAGGATTGTTCTTAGTGCAAACTGCATAAAAGAGGGTATCAAAGAAGTGTACTGCACTTTATGTGAAAACGTTCACAGGACAGAGTCTATACCCAAGACCGTGACGCACAAATATGCATTTGTCAAGGACGAAAGGTATCATTACATGGCATGCGTTGACTGCCATGTGAGGGCGGAGAACGATTTGGGAACAATCGGAGAACATAAGTATATAAACAGGGAGGGAAAGTCGTTTTGCTCCGTGTGCGGATATTCCGACGGCAGGGATATGGCAACAGTGGTCTCTGAGGGCGGATATGTGCTTTCGGTAAAAGACCCTGACGGGAAAATCACAAACTATAACCCCGGCGATAAGCCGAGCGTTGATGTTTTTGTCGGCTCTGAGATAACATTCGGCGCCGAGTTTTCGGAGTATTATGAGATAAGCGGTATAGAGGCTGACGGGCAGATGTATGCTAACCCCTTTGTGGTAGAAGGCTCGTGTAATGTGAGAGTGGTTGTCGATAAAATAAAGGTCAGCGTTTCGTTTGAAAATATGGATAAAATTCTGACCGAGGACGGCAGGCGTGTAGATTTTACATATGAAAACGGGCTTAAAACCTATGTTTTGAGGGCTGATGAGAAGTACTTCTTCTATCCTGTGATGGAGGACGGCAAGGGCGGTCTGTTCGCGGGATATGTAACGGCGGACGGTGAGTCGGTACTCTCGCTTGAAAAATTCTATCCCGACGATGAGGCGACAATTTATAAGGTGGTATACTCTACTGCAAGAGAGCTTGCCATATCACAAGATAGTATATATGACGCATTTATGTCGGGATATGCGTATACGGGGCTTGTGGGTTCGCAGTTTGATTTTCAGTACAGAGAAAACTTCACAAACGGAAAACTCCTTGACAGTCTGAAGGAAAACAATTTCCTTTTTGTAAAGCTGAGAGAGGGGCTTGACGTGCAGATTTATATAACCGACAGCGAGGGTAACAGAACCCTGATGGACGGTTTAGGTACAGCCGAGACTGTTGTTATAAACGGTGTTTCGTATATTCGGTACGGCATTTCGGAAGGTACGGACGGAGTTATCAGCTTTGAGTATGTGTAACCGGGTGAAAAAATCATTGATTTGCTCGCCAAAATACACTCTTTCGCTCTTTCCGTTTTGCGCCGTGCGCTGTCGGAAAAGCAGAACCCTTATATTAAAAACGGATGTCACCCGTGCGGGTTGACATCCGTTTTTCGGAATATTCAGCTGAAAAATTACACCGTTTGAAACTAACTTAGCGAGAGGTGAGATATATCAAAGCTCTCGGATAACTATGGGGCAAATATTGCACTGAATACTGCAAAGGCGTCGAAAAAATTGCCGCCTGATAGCATCTTTTACTCAAAGCTTTTCCAGAATTTTTCGATTTGCGCTTTGAGCAGCTTCGGATCTGCAAAAAAATTCAGTCCCTTCCATAAAGACGGCATTGATTTTTTGTAAATCGGCGAGTTAAACCTGTCGTCAATCAGGACGATGACGCCCCTGTCTGTCTCGGTTCGGATTACACGCCCTGCCGCCTGCAGGACTTTGTTTATGCCGGGGTAGATGTAGGCAAACTCCTTGCCCCTCTCGTATTTTTCCTGATAAAACGCACTGACAGCCTCTCCCTCGTATGAGACGGAGGGCAGACCGGTTCCGATAACGACAGCGCCGATAAGGCTCTCTCCCGTCAGGTCTATTCCCTCCGAAAATATACCGCCCAGAACGCAAAAGCCGACAAGGTATGCGCCGCTTTGCGACCTGAAGGCGTCGAGAAATTCCGTCTTTTCCTCTTGAGTCATCTCCTGCTTTTGCAGGAGTGCTTTTGTTTTCGGATATTTTTGCTTAAATGCGCCGTGGATGAGTTTTGCGTAACTGAAGGAGGGACAAAAGACCATATAGTTTCCGCGCTTTGGAGATACGGAGGCGGCGATGATACGCAGTACCGCCATGAGATTATCCTCTCTTTGGAACAGGCGAGTGCTGATATTGTCAACAATAGATACCGAGAGCTGTTCTTCTGTAAAAGGGGAGAGGACCTCGAGGCTGTCGGAAGTTCTGTCAGCCCCCATGATACAGCGGTAGTACTCAATGGGCGTCAGTGTTGCGGAGAAATAGACCGCACTCTTTCCGCTGTCGATACATTGGGAGAGCTCTTTTCCCGGGTCGATACAGAAAATTTTTGCACGCAGCTCGGTGTTATCACAGAAGATAAAGAGCTCATATGAAGAGTCAAAACGGCTTATTGCCAAGAGAAATTTGTTTATTCCGATACCGTATTTACGCAGGCAGAGCAGGCGCTTGAGGCTGTCTGTGTCATCGCATTTTCTGAGGGTGTCGGTTGCGGATTTTATCTCCTCGTATGCACGCAGTGCAAGCTCTGTGAGCTGATACGGAACTTCCTTGAGGCTTATTGCCCCTCGCTTTTCTCCGTTTGAAAATGTGCGTATCTCGTCCTTTACGATAGGGTAGAGTATTTCAAAAAAACCGTCTGCAAACTTCTGCACTGTCCCGTGTATATCCGAGTGCTCCCCGATAAGCGGGTTTTCGGAGAGTGATCTTATATATTTGTCGCTCAGCTCGGCAGAGAACATCTCCCTTGCCCTTTGCGGCAGGTTGTGCGCCTCGTCGATAAGGAAAAGCCACTCTCCCTTGCTCTCAAAATACCGCCTCAAATGCACCGACGGGTCAAAAAGGTGGTTGAAGTCTGCTATGACAATATCGCACAGCTCGCTGTATGAGAGGGCGAGCTCGTACGGACACACCGTGAACTCGGCGCTGATTTTTTGTATATCCTCTTCCGTCACAACGCTGATATTGAGCGAGTAAAGCTTCAGCAGCGCACGGCTGAGGGCGGTTGATGCTGTCGTGGGGCAGAGCTTTTTTGACATACGGCAAAGAAGCCCCCTCTGACATCCGCCCTCCTTTGCAAATAAGACCTCCGCTCTGATGTTTGCCGCCTGCCACGACATATCCTCAATGCATTTTTTTGCGGCGAGGGCTGTGGTCTTTTTAGGTGTGAGGTAGAAGATCTTCTCTCCTTTTCCCTTGCCCAGCGCCTTTACGGCGGGGTAGAGCGCAGAGACGGTCTTTCCCGTACCGGTCGGCGCCGTTGCAAAGAGAGTTGTGCCCCGTGTCAAATTTTTATACACAGTCTGCATGAATTCAAGCTGTCCCTGTCTCGGCTTCCGGTACGGAAATTTCAGTTTTTTCATATACGGCGCACGCACGGATACCCTCTCGATTTCGGGCAGTGCAAAAATATGGGCGTTTTCCTTGCACCTGTTAAAAAACAGCAGGAGTTTTTTCTTCTCAACGCTCTCTTTTATGATTACAGGCTCGCTTGAGTTCTTTGAGAGAGCGATAATATTGAGATTTACTCTTTCTTCGGGTGAGTTCTGTGTGAAAAGATACCCCAAAATATACCCCTCACCCTTTGCCTCTTTTTTCAGGTCCTCCCTCAGTGCGGTGTGTATGTCTTCCTTTTTTGTAAAATGAAATATATTTCCTTCTTTGTCGGCGTAGCACTCCCCCTCAATGCGGAAGTTGTATCCCCCCGAGGTAAACTCACCTGTAAGAGATACTTTGGAGAGTTCGTTTGAATCAAAACTCACCGCACCGCCGTGCCGTGCCGTCTCTTCCCACTCTGCGAGTGGTATACTCTCGTATTCTGTCGGAGTGTATGAGGG
>CALWTU010000071.1 GCA_944384515.1 uncultured Clostridia bacterium | reverse complement strand
GTATTCAAGACAATGCATAGCGTGGTCATAATGCCCATGCGTGAGCAGCACGCCCAAAACTTTGGCGCCGTCGACCTTTGGCTTGACAAGCGAAAGCTCTGCGCCCGCATCGATGATGATCGCCTCATCATTTTGTTTGAGCACAAAGGTGTTGCTATCTAAAAGATCTGAAACTATCCTTAAAATTTCCATGCCACTATTATATTCCTTTTTAAAAATAAAAGCAATTTTTTTGTTTGTGTTTTAAAAAACTCTTGCAACTTTTAATTGACAAGCCTGCCAAAAAAGTGTAAAATAAAAAAGCAAAGTCAAAGGGGTGTAGTTTAGTGGTAAAACTATGGTCTCCAAAACCATTGTCGAGGGTTCAATTCCTTCCACCCCTGCCAAAAATCGACAAGTTTCGACAGAAGCTTGTCGATTTTACTTTTTCACTCTTCACTTTTCACTAAAACCTCTTGTCGATTTTTGGCAAGTAATAAGTAATAGTGAATAGTGAAAAGGTATCTGATGTAGCTTTTCTCCCGTCGGTCAAATCGACAAGTTTCGACAGAAGCTTGTCGATTTTACTTTTTCACTCTTCACTCTTCACTTTTCACTAAAACCTCTTGTCGATTTTTGGTAAGTAATAAGTAATAGTGAATAGTGAAAAGGTATCTGATGTAGCTTTTCTCCCTTTCGGGCGAAAAGCATTTTTATTTTAGGTTGAAAAGTAATAGGTTTTATGGTATAATGAACACATCAAGGTAAAAGGTGGTAAGGTTATGGCTGACAGTCCTTTGATTATAAAATCAAAAGCATTTGCGCTTGATGTTATACAAGTATGTAAGCAACTAAGAGTGGCAAAGTGTGAAAGTGCTTTAATCAATCAGTTTTTGCGTTCGGGAACGAGTATAGGTGCAAATATTCGTGAAGCCTTTTATGCTCACGGTAAGGATGACTTTATTGCTAAGTTGCAAATTGCATTGAAATAGTGTTCTGAAACCGAGTATTGGATTGAGCTTATTTTAGAAAGCGGCTATTATCACGATAAAGCTCTGCTTGATAAGTGCACGGAAATAAAAAGAATTTTGATTGCATCCATCAACACGGCGAAGGAGAACAAATGAAAAAAGTATTGATACTTGATGACGGTAGCGTAGGAGTAGAAAACTACGCAATTCGAAATGTTCTGGAAAGCTTTGGATATCTCGTTACTATTTATCCAATTGGCAGACCACAACATTACTTTGATGTATTTGGTGAAAAAGAGAAACTCGACTATGACTATCTTATTATCGGTTGCCACGGAGATGACGAGAAAATTATCGTTCCCGTTTTGGGAGAGAATATCTATTACCCCGATGAATGTCGCAGTAATTTGGGATTTCAAGAATTACAAAACAAAGTAACAATTCACAACAAGACCGTCATTTGCACAGGCTGTACAACGGGTAGCGGTACACTCTACAAAGCATTTACCACTCAAAATAACATTTTTATTGCACCAAGTGACTACATAGAAGGAAAAAGCGATTTATTGTTTGTAGTCAATATGTTCTATCACTTATCTAATGGCATTGGTTTGGAAGATGCTTATAGCATCGCAAGCAAAATTGATATCGAAACCGCACTTTACAAATTGTATATCAAATAATTCTTTAGCTTATGGTACGTTAATAATACATACGACTTGAGGTGATTGAGATACGTGGGTTCAAGTCCATACGAAAACTCCCCAAAATATCTTTTTTATTTAGCCGTCTTGGCAGTTTCGGTATTTGGCGGTGGAATTGTTCACAACTTTATGGTAAGATTTATTTACATAAAGTGAAAGACAAATTCAGTTTTGGAGAAAAAGACATGCTTGAAAAAATGAGTGATTTTTTTGAGAACAGACTGCTTAGCTATGATGAACATATGATGAAAAACATTGAGTCGGCAGACGAGTTTTATCCCTTTACAGCAAAGCAACTGCCTATGATGGCAGGTTGCCGTATTCTTGATTTAGGATGTGGAACAGGATTGGAATTGGAAGAATATTATTTGCGCAATCCATCAGCAAAAATTACAGGAATCGATTTGTCGCAAGGAATGTTATCCGCTCTCAAAAAGAAATTTCCCGATAAAGAAATCAATTTAATTTTAGGCTCATATTTTGATATCCCTTTCGGTGTTAATGTGTTTGACGGCGCAGTATCAGTTGAAAGTTTGCATCATTTTACTAAAGAAGAAAAAATTTCTCTGTATGCAAAACTTCACAGAGCACTTAAAAAAAGCGGATATTTTATTCTGACAGATTATTTTTCGTTATCAGACGAGGAGGAACAGCTGCACCGAAGAAGCTTACTTGCGCTGAAAGCTGAACAAGGCATTTGCGACGATGCGTTCTATCACTATGATACACCGCTTACCGTAAAGCACGAAATGGAAGCTCTTTTTGAGGCGGGATTTTCATCTGTTGCGGTATTGAGTCAGTGGGGGGCTACATACACTTTGAAAGCAAATCGATAACTTCCGTTTAGTCGGGGAGTTGAATCCGAGCAAAAATCCTTTAGGACGATAAGACTGCATTTCTATACTCTCAGAGGAGCGTATTCGTGCGTTGTGCTGAACTTTATTTTCTGTCAGCAGACCGAAGATCTTCCCGCGCATTTGCCGTCTGTGGGAAGCATAAAATGCCTTTTACGGCGAGTTTAAAACACTGTTACAATCAAAAACAACCCGGTTTAAATTTAAAAGGTGAAGGATGAAAATATACAAAGTATTAA
Source organism: uncultured Clostridia bacterium (assembly GCA_944384515.1). Taxonomy (GTDB): domain Bacteria; phylum Bacillota; class Clostridia; order Oscillospirales; family CAG-272; genus UBA1740. The sequence continues at coordinate 13,355 of CALWTU010000071.1, read as the reverse complement.
AAGATAAAAAACGCTATCTTGACTTATTGCTTCTGGCAGATGAGCAAGAGGATATGATTGACCGCTATCTTGAGAGAGGTGAAATGTATGTGCTTGATGATAACGGCATAAAAGCGGAGTGTGTTGTCACAAGTGAAAGTGATGATATTTTAGAAATCAAAAATATTGCCGTGCTCCCGGAATATCAAGGTGTCGGTTATGGCAAAGCATTGATTGAGTTTATTATTCGAGAATACAGCAAAAGTCATTCTATCCTGCAAGTTGGAACAGGTGACAGCCCCCCTAACAATTCCCTTTTATGAAAAGTGCGGATTTATAAAATCGCATAGGATAAAAAATTTTTTCATAGATAATTATGACCATCCGATCATTGAATGTGGAATTCAGTTAAAGGACATGGTATATCTGCAAATGAAACTTTAAGTACACTCAACACAATCAAATAAAAACTGACCGTTGATCCACACCTATGTGTTAAAAATCAACGGTCTTTTTGTAAAGCAAAAAGCGGTCGTACTTCGCTTACAAAACTAAATTTCAATTATTAATAGAAGTTTACATTCATTTTATATCGACTTTTTAATTGTAATACAGACTACACGAAAAATTGAATAATCCTATAATATAAAAACCTTCTTTGCTTACCGTTTCTGCAAAGAAGGTTTTTATTAAAATGCTGTTACCAGTAGAGTTTCCAATCGGGATCAAGCATTCTGTGAAGTGCTTCCATATAGAAGTAGTCACCCCAAATGTTCATCTCATCAACGCCGTTTCCGTGGGGTTTGGAATATGTTGCGTGAAGAAGAAGACCGTTACTCTCGGGGATATCCTTTGTAAGGTAGTTATCTATGAGAGAGTTCATCATGCGCTTAACCGCATTGACATAGATCTTGCGAAGAGGATCTGACTCGTCCATATACTTGATACCCTCAAGCATTCCGCATGCGGCGATTGCGTTTGAAGAAGAGTCGCGCGGTTCGTCGTCGCCGTCTGTAAATGACAGATCCCAGAATGCAATATAATCTGAGGGAAGATGATTTAAGAAATAGTTAGTAGTAGCCTTGAATATGTTAAGTGCCTTATCGTTTTTCTTATAAATGTATGTGAGCATAGGACCGTAAATTCCCCATGTCTGACCTCTTGCCCATGCAGAATCATCAGATGCGCCCTGTGCTGTTTTACCCATAAGAGGTGCGCCTGTGTTCATATCAAAATAATATGTATGGAATGTGCTGGCATCTTCACGGCAGCATACATCGGCGGTAGTATTGAAATGCTTATAAGCCTTCTCTGCATAGTTAGGATCACCGGTTACCTCGCTTGCCCAATAAAGAAGCGGAATATTAAGCAGACAGTCTACAATAAGTCTGTATGCAGAAGGATCTCCTACATTACCCCATGCCTGCAGGAACTCGCCTTTCTCCTGATAACGTGTAAGAAGGTGGTCAGCCGCAAGAATTGCAGCCTTCTTTGCATCCTCACAACCCTCAAGTTTCCATGCTGCAACACATGAAGGTGTGAATACGAATCCCATATCATGGTGATTTACACCGAGCTTATTTGTTATACGGTGCAAATAAGAAGGTATCTGTGAAAGAGCAACATTCTTATATTTCTCGTCCCCTGTCAGCTGATAAGCATGCCACAGAATACCTGTCCAGAATCCGCAATGCCAGCCCCATGTATTTGTTGTGGGTTTGTAAACATTATTAACGCTTGAGTGGTCGGGAAATCTGTCAGTCATCTCGCCGAGAGCAAAATCAATCTTTTTGAGAGCCTCCTTGAGTGCATATTCTAACTTCTCTTTAGGAAGATCAAAATCCGCATATTTTTCCGCATTTTCAATAGGTGGAATCTTTGGAATCATTATAATTCTCCTTAAGTTTTATTTCTTTCCAATTGATTCTACCATATATAGAAAAAAATGTCAAGGTTTTAATTATTCCTTTGAATAAAGTTAACATTTTGAGTCAATACTCCTTCTGTACATGGAGGTATATATGAAAAAAAGTATAATTTACGCATTAATTATTTTGATTTGCACTGTATTTATAGCGGCAATTCCGACAGAGGCAGAAGGGGCAATCTATGAGGATACAATAAGACTACATATTCTCGCTAATTCTGACAGTACCGAAGATCAGGATTTAAAAATAAAGCTTCGCGATGAAATACTCGATAAGTACAGTGATTATCTCGGCGGTTATGATGATTTTGACGCAGCCTACAAGGGGCTCGAAAAGAAACTCGCTGAAATTGAAAGCTTCGGAAAAGAAAAAATAAAATCTTTTGGATATGACTATGATGTAAAAGTAAGTTTAACAAAAGAGTGGTATGACACAAGAGTATACGAAAATTTTACTCTTCCTAAAGGCTACTATACTTCACTGCAGATAATAATCGGCGAGGGCGAGGGGAAAAACTGGTGGTGCGTAATGTTCCCTCCCCTCTGCCTTGATATGTCTGTTTCAAACTCAAATTATTCGGAAGAAGAACAAAAACTCATATGCGGTGAATATCAAGTAAAATTTAAGATACTGGAACTTATTTCGGATATAAGCAAATAATTTTTCAAAAAGGTTGATTTTGCGCTTGTTATATGGTAGAATGAATTGTCTATAATTTGGAGGAAATGTTATGGTAGATAAAAACAGCCAAAAAGTTATTACGGACAACAGAAAAGCTCGCCATGATTATTTTGTGGAAGAGACATATGAAGCGGGAATTGAGCTTTTCGGAACTGAGGTAAAATCTCTGCGTATGGGAGGCGTAAACCTGAAAGACTCATACTGCGAAATAGACGGCGGTGAGCTTTTTGCTCACGGCATACATATAAGTCCGTATGACAAAGGAAATATTTTTAATAAAGATCCGCTCAGACCTAAAAAGCTGCTGATGCATAAAAGAGAGATCATGAAGCTCACAGGACTTGTCTCCCGTGACGGTTATACGCTGGTTCCCCTCTCTTTGTACTTCAAGGGTTCAAGAGTAAAAATGGCACTCGGATTATGCAAAGGTAAAAAGCTTTATGATAAACGAGATGATATTGCCAAAAAGGATGCTAACCGCTTGATTGAACGGCACATGAAGGATAGAAACAATAAAGACTATTAAAAGATGCATTAAACCGCATCTCTAATAGTCTTTTTCTTATTTTTGCTCAAGTAATAATAATTCTTCTGCTGTCAGCTCTCTGTATTCTCCGACGCCCAGTCTGCTGTCAAGAGGGAGAGCTCCTATTTGAATTCTTTTCAGGTATACAACTCTTGCGCCGAGGTAACGCACCATTCTTTTAACTTGATGTTTTTTTCCTTCGGTGATAGTGATAACACCTGAAACAACCGGCATATTCGCTCTTACTACCGACATTTTGGAATAGTCCTCGGATAAATATTCTCTGATATCGCTGAGTTTAGCCTCAGAGCGAAAAGTAATCTTTGCGGGTGCTGTCCTCTCCTCACTGTTTTTATAAATTTTCGCCCCCGCCCCAAGATCAGATACCCTGCCGTAATCAACATCCCCAAGCGCCCAGAAAAAATATGTTTTGGGAACATGCATTGCCGGGCGCATAAGTCTGTTTGAGAGCATTCCGTCATCCGTCATAAGCAAAAAGCCTTCTGTATCCTTATCAAGTCTGCCAACGGGAAATATTAAATCACGCACTTTGGGGGGAAAGCATTCCATAACCGTTTTATGTCTTTCGTCACGCTTGGCTGTAATTACTCCCTTAGGCTTATTCAGCATATAGTAAAGAGGCATCAGTCACCCTTTCTGATAATCAACGTTCTCATTGAATTCAGTATGCTGATCATGGCTACTCCCACATCGGCAAATACCGCTAACCACATATTTGCTATATTGAATGCGCCCAGAATCATAACGGCAATTTTCACACCAAGGGCGAATATAATATTTTCCGTTGCTATTCTTATTGTCTTTCTCGCAATTTTAACTGCAACGGGAAGTTTCTTGAGATTTCCTGACATAATTACAACATCACTCGATTCTATCGCTGAATCGGAGCCTATATTGCCCATTGCAATTCCTATATCACTGAGGGCAAGAGCCGGAGCATCGTTAATTCCGTCGCCGACGTAAACAGTGGCCTTTGATGCTTGTATAAGCTTCTCAAGTTCGGAAAATTTTTCTTCCGGAAGAAGTTCTGCCTTGACCTTGGAAATTCCGAGTTCCCTTCCTACCTTTTCGGCAATTTCCGATTTGTCTCCCGAGAGCATAACCGTATTTTTAATTCCGATTTTTTTAAGGCTCGAAATTGCCTCTTTTGCCTCGTCTTTTATACGGTCTGAAATTTTTATGCAACCTATAAATTTGTTCTTATATGCGGCAAAAACGATTCCGAGATTTCTGAATTCGTCAGGCACAAAAATATTTTTCTCCATGAGAAATTTAAGATTGCCGACAATAATCTCATCTCCATTGTACATTGCCGAAATACCCTTACCGCCTATCTCCGATATGCTGTCAAGTTCGATATGTGAATCGGCATAAGATGAAATCGCAAGAGCCATCGGATGATTTGATTTTTTCTCACAAGCACCGACAAGCTCCAAGAACTTTTCCTTGTCAAACTCATATGTATATATTTCATCAACTGTAAATTTGCCCTGCGTCAGTGTACCGGTTTTGTCAAAAGCAAATGTATCGGCCTTTGCAAGTTTTGAAAAGGTCATTCCGCCTTTATAGAGTATTCCGCTTGACGCAGCTCCGCCGATGCCGCCGAAAAATGCCATCGGAACAGAAATAACCAAAGCACACGGACAGGAAATAACGAGAAATATCAAAGCTCTGTATATTGCGTCGGAAATACTGCAAATTTTAAATAACGGGAACAAAATTACGAGCAGAATTGCAATTGCAACAACGCTTGGTGTGTAATAGTGAGAAAACTTTGTTATAAAATTCTCTGTTTTTGACTTTCTCTCGTTGGCGTTTTCCACAAGATCTAAAATTCTCTGCGCGCTTGACTCGGACGCAGGTCTTACTACGGTTGCTTCAATTACACCGTTAATAACGACAACACCTGCCCCTATTTCTGTACCAATCTCAACAGAAACGGGCAAGGACTCACCCGTAAGCGCCGATGAGTCAATTTCAGCCGAGCCCTTTGATACCACACAGTCAACGGCAACTCTTTCTCCCGTCTTTATTATGACCGTATCGCCTACCGCTACATCCTCGGCATCTACTACCCTTTCAATTCCGTTTTCGATAATTGTTGCCTCGTCAGGCTGAATATCCATAAGCGATTTAATAGACTTTCTCGACTTCTCAACAGCCTTATGCTCAAAGTATTCTCCTACCAAAGCAAAGAGCATAACCGCCGCGCCCTCGCTTCCTGTACCGACAAAAAATGCGCCGATTGATGCTATTGACATCAAAAATTTCTCATCAAGCAAATCTCGTCTGAGCAGTCCTTTTACAGCACCGACAAATACCGGTGTACCCGATATAAGCACGCTTATAATATAGAGACTGAGTGCCACCCACTCAGACCCGGTCTTCTCGAAAATAAATGCAGGTATAAAAAAGCACAGTCCTAAGATAATTCTTCCGAGTTCGCTTGTCAAAATGTTCAGTATTCTTCTCATTTTTTAACAGTAATTCCTTTATCAAAAGATTTTGCAATTTTTAAAACTTTATCAAAAATAATTTGCGCCTCAAGTTCTGTCACAACAGTTAATTTTTCGGTTAAAAAGTTGATTTTTGCGCTTTCGATATCAGCCTCCGCCTCTATCAGTCTGGCAAGTTTATCCGCACAATTAGGACAGTCAATTCCGATAATTTCAAATTTATGTTTCATAATTCATCCCCATCTTTTATTCTTTGATATGTTCAAGTGCCTTTTCTATAATATCTCTTACATGATCGTCCGCAAGAGAATAAAATACATTTTTACCGCTTTTACGGTAAGTAACAAGTGCGCTCTGTCTCAATATTTTGAGCTGATGCGACACTGCCGATTTTGTCATACCGAGAAGCTCAGCTATATCACAAACACATAACGGCTCCTTATCAATTGCAAACAGTATGCTTATTCTGGTTGAATCGCCGAATATTTTAAAAAAATCCGAAAGGTCATACAGAGTAGCGGTATCCGGCATATTTTTCATGCTCTTCTCTACCAGATTACCATGTACTTCCTCACATGAGCAAACAGGAAGCTCAGTATTATCGTTCCTCATTTTTCCTCCTTATCATAATGAATGGTTGAACAATCGTTCAACTATATGTTAGCATACTACAGAAAAAAAGTCAATACATTTTGGAAAATTATTTTATTTTTGTCACTCGACATATAAAAAACATAAACTTACTAATATAATTAGCTCAAATTTTAAATTGATTTTTGAAAAGCTATTCTTTCATCGCCGTTTTCAAGATAAATTATTCCGCACCTCTTAAACCCCGCTTTGCTTAATGCCTTTTGCATCGGAATATTGTCGCGATGTGTATCTATTTTTATATTCGGGCATATTTTAAAGCATTCATCAAAGCAGAAATTTACTATTCCTTTTCCGTTTCTCTTAACGGCTATTCTGTGTATTACCGCATACGGCTTTTCATTAAGCCAACTGCCGCAGTAAATATTCTTATAATTTGGTTCCTCTCCTATTTTAAACATAAATGCGGCAAGAATTTCTCCGTTCTCTTCGCATACATACGAAACACCTTCTTGCATGTCCCGTCTTGCATCTTCACCGCTCGGATAATTTTGCGACCACTGGCTTGCATTACCGTTCTCCCGCATAAATTTTTTAGCATTTGAGTAAATTTCATCTATTGCTTCTATATCTTTTGTTTCAACCCTTCTGATAATCATATGCTCCGCTCCTCAGCAAAAATTATAAAATAAAAATGCCCAAAATGCACATTCTGCATTTTGGACAAGACACTTGGTGCTCCTGCGGAGAATCGAACTCCGGACACCTTGATTAAAAGTCAAGTGCTCTACCAGCTGAGCTACAGGGGCTTAAACTTATTTTACCGTTTCACGCCTGATTATTATACAACATTTTTATTATTTTGTCAATACCTTTTTTGAAAAAAGTATAATTTATTTCAAAATTCTGACCATATTAAATTTATTTGAAACTTATTTACTGTACATTTTATCGTACACATAATCTTATATAATGATGTCAACAAACTGAAAGGAGTCTTAATGATGAATACTAAATATTTTGTTGCACTCATAAAAGGAGACGAGGAAAAAATATTAGGTGTATTTAACACCAGAGAGGAAGCTGACAGATACGGAAAAACAAATGTTCTTCCGCATGACATGGGACTTCAATACTGCTTTTGCGCAAAAGCAAAAAACAATATTCCGGTAAAAAATAACATTAGTATATACAGTTACTATAATGTCTGAAGATTCTGTATTTATTAAGAAGGCTTGCACAGGTTAACTTATGCAAGCCTTCTTTTATGCTTTTCTTTCAGCAGATTACTTTTTATTTGCTGCAGAGATTTTATATTTTCCTTTAGTCAGATTAAACTTAAATCCGGCCTTTACATCACGGAAAATATCATCCCCTACTTTGAGTTCATCATAATTTTCGGTAATGATAAATTCTGCGTTTGTGTCAAAAGGTACCTCTACTTCATACTCATATCCAACCTCTGTTTTTGTAAAGCTACTCCTGATTTTACCCATAGGCGAATTATATTCTGCGCTTACAAATTCAAAGCGCTTGTCAGGATACGGCTTAATTACAAAATGTTTGTACCCTGCTCCGTCCTCACACACATTAATACCTGCGGCATATCTGTATATCCATTCAACAATCGAGCCGTAGGAGTAATGGTTAAGACTGTTCATACCTGTACCGCTTATCCTTCCGTCAGGCAATAGAGAATTCCAACGCTCCCATATAGTAGTCGCTCCCAAATTTACAGCGTAAAGCCAGCCTGGGTAGTCTTCATTGAGAAGCAATGTATACGCAATGTCCGTAAGACCAATTTCAGACAGACACGGACACAAATATGACACTCCGACAAAACCTGTTGTTAAATGATTATTGTCCTCTTTAAGTTTGTTTTTTAAATCATTTATCAGTCTGCTTCTGAATTTAGTAGGTACGAGGTCAAAATACAAAGCCAAAACCATAGCTGTCTGTGTTGAAACCGCAATTCTTCCTGTATTTGTAAAATACTCTTTTTGAATTGCTGATTTTACTTTGGATGCCATATTCAGGTAATACTCTGCCTCATCTTCCTTTTCAAGCACTCTTGCAGCTTTGGAAGTCAGCAATGCTGAATAATAGTAATATACGCTTGCAATATAATAAACATCTGTTGCTCCAAAAGGACTGTCAGCTTTATAATTATCGAGAGCCAGCCAGTCTCCAAAATGAAAACCGATTGTTCTCAAATAACTTTCGCCGCATTTTTCAACATCTACGGAGTGGATTCTGTCTATCCACATTTTCATATTTTCGTACATACCGCTTAACAAAGTCTTGCTTCCGAATGACTGATATACCTTCCACGGAATAATTGTTGCCGCATCTGCCCAAGCGCACGAGCTGTCCGAATTTTCGGCTTTTGAAACTTTTCTGCCTATCTGCGTAAATATATTCGGAATTACATGACCGACTGCACCGTCCATATCTCTTTGCTCAAGCAACATATCATAAAGATATTTCTTATAAAATGCGGGAGTATACATGTTCAAATTTGCGGTTGCACAGAAAACCTGCGCATCCCCTGTCCATCCGAGTCTCTCATCACGCTGCGGACAATCCGTCGGCACATCTAAAAAGTTGCTTTTTTGTCCCCACAAAGCATTTAAAATCAATCTGTTTACCTTTGGGTTTGACGTCTCAATTTTTCCTGTCTGCTGCATATCCGAATAAATAACAGAGGCTTTAATATCATCCGGATTGATTTTTTCCAAACCGGATATTTTCATATATCTGAAGCCGTAAAATGTAAAATGAGGTCTTATATGATTTTTCTTTCCGTTTGAAATATATGAAAATTCCGCTTTTGCAGTGCGCAGGTTGTCATTATAGAATTCCCCGTTTTGCAAAACCTCACCAAACTGACAAAACAGCTCTTGACCTTCAGGCAAATGCAGATCAAACTCTACCCATCCTGTCATATTCTGTCCAAAATCAATTACTGTGTCACCTGATTTTGTATAAATAATTTCTTTGGGCTTAATTGTTTCCTTAATAACAACCGGTAAACTCAGTCTCGGCGTCAGTTTTCCGGCAGGGGCATCAGTCATTACAGCTTTGACAAACAAATTTTCATTACAATCACTGTCTGCCCAGTTTTTTATCTCTTTTCTGCTGTCATATTTCTCTCCGTCATAAATACTGCTCTGAATAACGGGAGATTCGGCACAAAGCCAACTGTCATCTGTGCATACTTGTGCTGTTGTTCCGTCTTCATACTCCACATATATTTTTGATATAAGTTTAAAGGTATCTCCGTATATTTCATCAATTTTGTCTATGTAACCGAACCTGCCTTTATACCAACCGTTTCCGAGCATAATACCGATTACATTTTTACCGCCTTTAAGCATATCAGTTATATCATAAGTTTGATATTGCACCCAATTGTCATAATCGTTGAAAAAAGGCGCAAGGTATTCATCTCCGACCTTCTCACCGTTAATATACGCTTCAAATATACCAAGTCCGCATATATAAAGTCTTGCGTTCTTTACAGTCTTATCTGCATTAAATTCCTTTCTGAAAAGCGGGTGAATTTTTTGAGAAAACGGTGATGTTATCCATTCTGCCGGAGAAAGAGGTCTTGCCGTTTCAAAAAAAGCTGTATCACTAACACCGTAGTCTCCGGTATCATCAAGGACTTTAACTCTCCAATAATATCTCACGCCGTCACACGGTTTTAATGATGGCACAAAATCAAGCGAATTAATATCGGCTGAAATTCCGCTGTCAAACAAAATACTGCCGAAATTCTTATCTGTACTTATTTCGACCTGTGCATTTTTGGTTTTTGTTCCTTTTGCTTCTGTTACAATCCATGACAAACTTATTTTATCAAGCAGAAAGCCAATAGGATTTTCGACATTATTAACCCTCAATTTTTCTATCTTCATGCTTACACCCCCTGTTAATTGTTTTTTACTTATAACTTGATTATAAAATATTTCTTTTGAAAATTCAATACCGAATTATATATTCTCAATAATAAAAATTATATATTCTCAATAATAAAAAAAGAATCAAAAAATACACTCAAAAACACATTTCGTTTCAACAGAAACATAATAAAGGATAAAAATCTTTTTTCTGTCTACTCGCAATATACCTGCTGTTTTATTTTCATGCTTAAAAAACATATTTGTTATTTAAAAATAAAACCATTTTATGGCTTGAGAGTTGCAAGATAAAATGGTAAAATAGGACGAAATATTATGGACTGAATATATATTCGCATAGTGGGTGAATGTTTCTACAGGCTGCCGACAGCCGGCTATTCCGATCCTCATGGGGTTGGTATACCGTTTGTCGGTTTTTTTATGCCCAAAATCGAAAAATTTTTATACGGAGGTTGATTATATGCAAAACAAACGAACAGATTTGGTCATTATAGGAGCCGGTCCTGCCGGCATTTTTACGGCGCTGGAAATGTTAAAGAAAGGTTCCCGTCAATCTATTACTATTATTGAAAAAGGCTTACCGGTTGAAAAACGCCGTTGCCCTAAAGCGCAAACAGGCAGGTGTATGAATTGCCCATCTTGTGCTATTACCACCGGTTTTTCGGGGGCAGGTGCATTTTCTGACGGAAAATTATCGCTATCTTATGAAGTAGGCGGCGATCTTCCACGGTTAATCGGAGAAGATTTTGCACAGCAGATGATTAATTACACCGATGAGATTTATCTCTCCTTTGGAGCGGATCCTCGTGTAGAGGGCGTATCCGATCCGATTGCCATTAAAGAAATCCGTCGGAAAGCAATTCAGGCCGGTCTAAAACTTGTCGATTGCCCTATTCGTCATTTAGGAACAGAAAAAGCACAGGAAATTTACGACGCCATTGAAAAATATTTAATTCAAAACGGCGTAGAGATCCTGTTTTCCACGGAATGTGAAGACTTGATTATCAAGGACAATCACTGCCATGGTGTGCATGTCCGCGATAAAAACGGAGAATACGATATTTTCGCCAAACATACCGTTGCGGCTACCGGTAGACGCGGTGCTGATTGGTTAGAAAAAATTTGTGCAGAACATGGTATTGCCCATGAACCGGGCACGGTAGATATTGGTGTGCGTGTAGAAGTTCGTAACGAAATTATGGAACATGTAAACAATGTGCTATACGAATCCAAACTGGTATGATATCCTAAACCGTTCAAAAATAAAGTTCGTACTTTCTGCCAGAATCCGGGCGGTTTTGTCAGCCAGGAAAATTACGACAATGACCTGGCGGTTGTCAACGGACATTCTTATAAGGAGCTGAAATCCGACAACACCAACCTGTCCATTCTGTGTTCACACAACTTCAGTGAACCGTTTAATAAGCCGATTGCCTATGCTCAATAAGTAGGAGAACTAACTAATATGCTGGGTGATGGACACATTTTGGTACAGCGCTTCGGTGATATTTTGAGCGGCAAGCGTACCTGGCAGGATGAGCTGAACCGTTCCAACCTGCGCCCGTCTTTGCCCGACGCAGTAGCCGGAGACATCACGGCGGCGATGCCATATCGTGCCATGATGAATATTATCAACTTTATAAAGGCTGTCGATACCGTCGTGCCCGGCTTTGCCAGTGAAGAAACGCTGTTATATTCTCCGGAATTAAAATTTTACAGCAACCGCGTAAAAATGAATGAACATTTTCTCACAAATATTGAAAACTTTCATTGCCTGGGAGATTCCTCCGGTTGGACGCGCGGACTAATGATGGCATCTGTTATGGGTGTTTTAATGGGTCGTAAGCTTGCAGAAGAAAACTGATTATTCCTTTCCCTGTTTTAAATCAAATATATAGCGAACCGTGAAAGAAGTGTTGAAATATCTGAAAACCAGCTGCACATCATACTCGGTCATCTGTGAAGAGAAACAGCCACATATCCCTATTTTTGCGCTGTATGTGAATTTTAATGGTAATCTGTGGATTGTCACCAACAACTGAAATCTACAATGAAAATAAAACACACAGACCTATATAAAACAAAATTCGGAATGTTGCGAAAAAGGCTTCGATAAAAATTAAAATGCATAAACCCATAAAAAATAAATTATTTTTTCATTTCATTGTTCAACATATACAATCCATTTATCACTGATAAGAGGCTCAAGTTCTTTTTTTATTTTTTCTGTTGCCGTCATTAAAAATTTGTTATTTAAATGAAAAAGATACAACTCATATTTATCCAATTCCACATTAAACCCATACTGAAATTCTATGTTACCATCAAACCCGTCTTTATATACTAATGAAAGTTGATATTCTATTTTATCTAAAAACTCTGATGGGTCTTTTTTAAAAGCATTAATAATAGCTTCATTATTTGCAACAAACCATTTTACAAAACCTGCAACTTGCTCTTCATTTACAGACCTTTTTTTAAAAAAATCGAACATTTTTTATTTTCCTTTTTTATTTAAGATAACATATCTTTTTGTTAAAGTCAAGCACTCGATTAATTTTAACCGCTGTATTCCCCCTTCAGGTATTTACATTACTTTAATAAATAAAAAATACTACCTTTGCTGCTATTATTGATTGATAATCTTTTTAACATTTCATTGCAAAAATAGAAAACCCCTATTGCTGTCCAACCATATGGGTTCGGATTGCAATAGGGGTATCACATGGTGCGGGGGAGCGGACTTTGAATCAGCGATGTCATTTGCTTTTCATTCAGTTGACATCGCTATAAAGTTCCCTTTCGGAACTTTTCCCTCGCCGCGTTATTTTGCTTTTCTTTTTTGTTTTGATTTGGCTTCGGGAGCAGGTACTGCGCCACATCACCCGACAAATCGGGTAGAGGGGATTTTCTCCCCCCTCTCACACCACCGTACGTGCCGTTCGGCATACGGCGGTTCGGTTCTCTATCCCATACCGTTTCAACGCTTCTGCTCTTTGTTATCTAACCTAAGACTTCCCGCATTTTGCCTAATATACGGTTTCGGCTACTTTGCATATCGGTTCTGAGCAGAACATCTTTTATATGTGATATTGAACCGTTCAGCCCTTCCCAAATTTGCATTTGGTACTATGGCTTCTGCTGACTTCTTGACGTTCGTTGTTACTATGTTCCGTTTCGAATATGTCTACTCCTTCTCACCGACAAGACCTCCTCGGGTAAGCGTTACCACCTTCGCCTCATATATCTG
>CALWTU010000070.1 GCA_944384515.1 uncultured Clostridia bacterium | reverse complement strand
GAGAGATGCGCTTTATATGAAAAGTATGCAGATGTCAAAATTAACTGTGACGGAAAAGCTTATAAGTATTATCAGTCTCAAGTTATAAAATATATTAAATCTGTTCTAAAAAACAAATAATTTTTTGCCGATTTATATCCTTTGTGATATAAATTGGCTTTTTTATTTTGCTAATAACAAACCTTAATGTTTTTTAAACTATATTCCTAACTGAAATTTTCCTTTAAAACTTTATTTAATATATCTGCCTCATTTATTTTATTAAAATACGAAAGACTTATTCTGCACGTTCCGCACTTGTATGTTCCGAGCGTTTTATGTGCCAGCGGAGCACAGTGAAATCCTGCCCGTATAAATATATCGTTTGTGTTTAATATGTCTGCAGTATATTCAGAATTTTGTCCTTTTATATTAAAGGATATAACTCCGTTATTTCCGCCATAAAAAATTACATTCTTTTGTTCTGACAAAATCTGCGATATTTTATCTGTCAAAATATTTATTTTTTCTTCAATTTTGTCTATTCCTATCTTATTTATGTAATCAATTCCGCATCCGAGGGAAATTATAGATGGGATAGGCAGAGTTCCGGCTTCCAGCCTTTCAGGCAAAAGTTTCGGCATAAATCTGCTTTTTGATTCGCTGCCGCTGCCGCCCTCAATCAGTGGCTTCAGCTCGTTGCAGCTTTTAAAAATTGCAAAACCTGCGCCCTGTATTCCAAACAGTCCTTTATGTGCCGGTGCGCACAACACGCTGTTATCCGGGAAGTGTGACATGCTTATTTTTTTGTGTCCTGCAATCTGAGAGGCATCAACTATCAGTTTAAGTTTGTGAGTTTTTGCAATTTTACACAGTATTCGGTAGTCAATTTCTCTTCCGTTTACATTTGACATCAGGTTTGAGACAATAATTTTTGTATCCGGTTTAATTTGTGATGTTATATTTTTTTCCAAATCTCCGGCAGTAGCAAAAACAGAGTAATCGGAGTACCCCTCATCTTTCAGCGCTTCAATAGGCCGCAAAACCGAATTGTGTTCCATATCGGATATTAAAATATGCTCACCTTTTTTTATAAGACCTTTTATTGCAATATTAAGCGCATAAGTCGCATTAGTCGTAAATACGACATTTTCAGGTGTGTCAATATCAAAAAAGCCGGATATTTTCTCTCTTGTCTCAAATACTTTTTCGCTGGTTTTAGCTGCCAGTGAGTGCGAACTTCTGCCTGCGTTTGCACCGTAATTTAAAAGGGTATCTGCAAGACTGTCGTATACTTTTTTAGGTTTTATATATGTTGTAGCCGCATTATCAAAATATATCATATTAATTGCTCCATATTTTATAGTCGATATTTGCTTCATTAAATATCCTGACCGCTTCATATAAATATTGTTGATATATTTCAACACCGTATGAGCATCCGTATTTGTTTTTTGACGGATCAAGTTTTATAATTTTAGCTCCAATATTATTTTTGTGCAGTGCTTTTTTTCCTTTCATTGCATAAGTTATAGAACCCATTGTAAAAATAATAGTATTCAAAAAAGCCTCCTCAAAAATATTTATTAACAGTCTATGAAAAATACAAATGTATTGCTACATGTAAGAGAGTTTATAAAATATTTAGTTTTATATAAAATTGCAAAAAATTGTTATTATGTAATATTGTCTACAATATTTACATAAACGTGTATAATATACTATATTCAAAATCAGTTTTTATAGGAGTAAATCAAAATGTGTGGTATTGTAGGGTATACCGGATTAAACGAAGCTGCGCCCATTTTGCTTGAGGGACTGTCTAAACTTGAATACAGAGGATACGATTCTGCGGGTTTGGCTGTCAGAGACGCTGATAAAGAAACGGTTATTATAAAAGCGAAAGGAAAGTTAAAAGAACTTTATGAAAAGACCGACGGCGGAAGCACTATAAAAGGAAGTTGCGGTATAGGGCATACAAGATGGGCGACTCACGGAGAGCCATCAGAAAAAAATGCCCACCCACACTGCTCGGATGACGGGAATGTTGTAGGTGTTCATAACGGTATTATTGAAAACTATCAGGAACTTAAAGAAAAACTTATAAAAAAGGGATATACATTTTATTCATCTACCGATACCGAAGTAGCGATTAAACTCATTGATTATTATTATAAAAAATACAATAAAACACCGATTGACGCACTTAACAGAGCACTGGTGAGAATGAGGGGATCTTATGCGCTGCTTGTAATGTTTAAGGATTTTCCCGGCGAAATTTACGCCTCGAGAAAAGACAGTCCTATGATTTTAGGGGTAAATAACAATGACTGCTTTATTGCATCGGATGTACCTGCCATACTGAAACATACACGAAATGTTTATTATATTGATAATTTGGAGTCGGCGCGCTTAGCGGACGGAAAGATAACCTTTTATAATCTTGACGGAGAAGAAATTCAAAAAGAGATAACCGAGATAAAGTGGTCGGCACAAGCGGCGGAAAAAGACGGATTTGAGCATTTTATGATAAAGGAAATTTACGAGCAACCCGCCGTTATCGAAAAAGTTTTAAGTTCATTGATAAAAAACGGTGAGATTGATTTATCCGAGACAAAGTTGACAAAAGAGCAAATAAATGAGTTTTCTCAGGTTCTGATCGTTGCGTGCGGTTCCGCATATCATGTCGGTGTCGTTGCACAGTATGTAATGGAGGATATGGCGAAAATTCCGGTTAGAATTGAATATGCCTCGGAATTCAGATACAGAAAATCACCTTTTGATAAAAATACACTTGTTGTGATTATAAGCCAGTCGGGAGAAACAGCGGACAGTCTTGCCGCACTCCGTGAGGCAAAGGCGCGCGGACTTAAGACGCTCGGAATTGTTAATGTTGTAGGCAGCTCCATAGCAAGAGAAGCGGACAGTGTTATATATACTCATGCAGGTCCTGAGATATCAGTCGCAACCACTAAAGCATATAGTGCTCAGCTTGTAGCAGTATATGCGCTTTCAGTTAAATTTGCATATATAAGAGGCAGTATATCCGAGGGAGCGTACAGAAAATATATTAAAGAATTAAATTCTCTGTCCTCGCTGACAAAAAAGATTTTTGAAGATAAAGAAAGAATACAGTGGTTTGCATCTAAATTTTCAAACGCTAAAGATATTTTTTTCATCGGCAGAGGTATTGATTATGCCATCAGCCTTGAGGGAAGTTTAAAACTCAAAGAGATATCATACATTCATTCAGAAGCATATGCCGCAGGCGAACTTAAGCACGGAACAATCAGTCTTGTTGAAAAAGGAACCTTGGTTATAGGTGTTTTAACCCAGAATGAACTTTATGAAAAAACACTGAGCAACATAATAGAGTGTAAAAGTCGAGGAGCGTATATTATGGCGCTGACATGTTACGGAAATTATGACATAGAAGATACTGCGGATTTCACCTTTTACATTCCAAGGACAGACTCTCATTTTATGACCTCCTGTGCAATAATAACGCTTCAGCTTTTGGCGTATTATGTAAGTGTTTCAAGAGGCCTTGATGTAGATAAACCGCGTAATCTTGCGAAAAGCGTTACAGTCGAGTAAAAGATATTTATAAATCAGAAGGGCGGAAGAATGTACACGGTACAGAATTTATTTGATCTGAGTCATACGATGGCAAAAGAGTATTTGTCAAGCTTTACAAATCCTTGGCAGGCTCTGTCGGGAATAAAAGAGCTTATAATTAAGCTTGGCACAAATTTATCAAAGGATGAGTATGAGGAAATTTCTTTAAATGTGTGGGTGCACAAGAGTGCAACTGTTGCACCTACTGCTTTCATAGGGGCTCCGGCGATAATAGGAAAAAACAGCGAGATACGGCACTGCGCATTTATCAGAGGCTCTGTTTTAGTCGGCGAGAACTGTGTTGTGGGAAATTCGGTGGAGATAAAGAATGCGCTGTTATTTGATAATGTTCAGGTACCGCATTTTAATTATGTCGGCGACAGTATACTCGGATACAGGGCGCACATGGGTGCGGGTTCAATAACAAGCAATGTCAAAAGTGATAAAACTAATGTTACTATTCTTTTTGAAAAAACAAGAATAGAGACGGGACTTAAGAAAATGGGAGCAATAATCGGGGACGGAGTTGAAATCGGGTGCAACAGCGTACTGAATCCCGGCACTGTTATCGGTAAAAACAGCACAATATATCCTCTGTCGTGTGTAAGAGGATTTATAGGCGAAAACAGCATTTATAAATCAAGTTCTTCAGTTATAATAAAAGAAATCAGAGAATAAATTTTACAGGAGTTTTTATGGGCAGATATTTTGGTACAGACGGTTTTCGCGGTGAGGCGAATGTTAATCTTACTGCAGACCATGCATATAAAGTCGGCAGATTTTTGGGATGGTATTACTCGGAGTTGAAGCGCAGAGCGGGTAAAGATAACATTCCCGCACGAGTTGTTATAGGAAAGGATACAAGGCGCTCAAGTTATATGTTTGAATATGCGCTTGTCGGAGGACTTGTTGCGTCGGGAGCTGACGCATATCTGATGCACGTTACAACTACGCCGTCGGTTTCGTATATTTCAAAGGTTGATGAATTTGATTGCGGTATCATGATTTCGGCAAGTCACAATCCCTATTATGATAACGGAATTAAACTCATAAACGCATACGGCGAAAAGATGGAAGAAGAGACTATTTCATTTGTGGAAGATTATCTTGACGGAAAACTTAGATTATTTGATAAAGAGTGGGATGAACTTCCTTTTGCGAACAGAGAAAAAATAGGTTGTACCGTCGATTATGTTGCCGGAAGAAACAGATATATAGGATATTTAATTTCACTCGGACTTTATTCTTTCAGGGGCAAGAAAATAGGACTTGATTGCGCTAACGGAAGCGGTTGGACAATTGCCAAGGCGGTGTTTGACGCTCTGGGCGCAAACACATATGTAATCAACGCCCAGCCGAACGGTTTTAATATCAATGATAACGCAGGATCTACACATATTGAGGGACTCAAAAAGTTTGTAACTGACAATGGTCTTGATATAGGATTTGCTTTTGACGGAGACGCCGACAGGTGTCTGTGCGTTGACGAAAAGGGAAATGTTGTCGACGGAGACTGCATTTTGTATATATGTGCAAAATACATGAAAGAGCGCGGAGAACTTATAAATAATACCGTTGTGACAACAGTAATGTCAAATTTCGGTCTATATAAAGCATTTGACAAGCTTAATATAAATTATGCTAAGACTGATGTCGGAGATAAATTTGTGTATGACTATATGCTGAAAAACGGATGCAGATTAGGCGGAGAGCAGTCCGGTCATATTATTTTTTCAAAGTATGCAAGTACGGGAGACGGAATTCTGACAAGTCTTAAAATTATGGAAGTTATGCTTGCTTCAAAATTAACGTTAAGCGAGCTTGCAAAAGAATATATTCCGTACCCTCAAGTGCTGAAAAATGTTCGTGTAGAGGATAAGAGCAAAATCAGTGAAGACAAGGATGTCAGGGCAGCACTGAAAAAAGCGGAGGAAAAACTCGGAACTACGGGAAGAATTCTGCTCCGAGAATCAGGTACCGAACCTGTTATAAGAGTTATGGCAGAAGCTGAAGACAAAGATATATGCGAGAAGTATGTTGATGATGTTGTAAGTGTAATAAACTCAAAAATAAAATAAATCAAGAGCAACCGAGTCGGTATAAATTATCGGCCCGGTTTTATTTTATAGTGAGTACTGCACAGAAAAGTTAAAAAACTTTTAATGTCAACTCGGGACTGATTAATGTTGACATAACCTTAAATTTATGTTATTATATAAAAAGATTTTATTCTATAACGATTTGGTAGAGAAGTAATGATTATTTTAGGAATTGATCCGGGAATTGCGATAGTCGGTTGGGGTGTGATAGAATCCGTCAGGGGCAGCACAAGACCTGTTGCGTACGGTGCTATTACAACACCTGCACATACAAAGGTTGAAGAAAGACTGCTTACTATACAAAAAGACCTTGAAAACATAATAAATAAGTACAAGCCTGATGAAATGGCAATTGAGGAGCTTTTTTTCAATACAAATACAACTACTGCGATTGTTGTAGCTGAGGCAAGGGGTGTTATTTTAACTACTGCGCACAGATTAGGGGTTAAAATCAGTGAGTACACCCCACTGCAGGTAAAACAGGCTGTTGTCGGATACGGAAAAGCGGAGAAAAAACAGGTTATAAGTATGGTAAGTTCTATTTTGAAGCTTCCGAAACCTCCGAAACCCGATGATGTGGCTGATGCGGTTGCAATAGCGCTCTGTCACGCGCAGTCGGCTTCTTCTTTGCTTGGTAAATACTATAATCAATGATTTTTAGGAGTTTTATATGTGGATTGCTGATAAATGGAAGGATTATATAATTCTTGATACATCCGACGGTGAAAAGCTTGAAATTTGGGGAAAATACAGTCTGATACGGCCTGACCCGCAAGTTATATGGAAGAGTGATAAGAAAAATCCTCTGTGGAAAAAAGCAGACGCAAGTTACAAGCGCAGCCGCACCGGAGGAGGGGCATGGAATAAAAACAGCCTTCCGGAAAGCTGGCATATAAATTACAGAGATCTGACATTTCAGGTTAAACCTATGGGATTTAAGCATACCGGACTTTTTCCGGAACAGGCGGCAAACTGGGATTTTTGCAGGGAACTGATTGAAAATGCCGGAAGAGAAATTAATGTTTTAAATCTGTTTGCTTACACAGGCGGCGCAACTGTCGCATGTGCGAAAGCCGGAGCAAAGGTGTGCCACGTTGATGCATCAAAAGGTATGGTTGCCTCGGCAAAGGAAAATGCCCGTCTGTCAGGACTTGAGAACGCTCCTATAAGATATATTGTCGATGACTGCAAAAAGTTTATTGAAAGAGAGATAAAACGAGGCAGAAAATATGATGCAATAATAATGGACCCTCCGTCATATGGAAGGGGTCCTACAGGAGAAGTTTGGAAGATTGAAGAAAATATAGATGACTTTGTCTGTTTGTGCAGTCAAGTTTTATCAGATAATCCGTTGTTCTTTTTGCTAAATTCATATACAACCGGACTTTCTGCGTCTACTATGAAATATATTGTTGATCTGAAAATTCTCACAAAATGGGATGGTTACAGCGAGGCAGACGAATTAGGTTTGCCTGTCAAGGACTCAAAACTTGCACTGCCTTGCGGTTCAAGTGTCAGAGTACATTTCGGCAAAAGAGGTTAAATAAATTGAAAGAAATTATCAAAACAAAAGACTTGTGCTTCAGCTACTTTGAATACTCCGACAATGACAATGTTAATCAGGCCAAAATAGATGTACATGCACTTGTCGATATAAATCTTACGGTTAATGAGGGAGAATATCTTGCAATACTCGGTCACAACGGCTCGGGAAAGTCTACTCTTGCAAAGCTTTTAAACTTAATACTCACTCCTCAAAGAGGAAATATATTTATTGACGGGCAAGATATTACAAAGCCGGACCTGACTGAGGATGAGCTGTTTGATGTCAGACGAAAAGTCGGCATGGTTTTTCAAAATCCCGACAACCAGCTTGTTGCTACCATTGTTGAAGAGGATGTTGCGTTCGGTCCTGAAAATTTGGGACTTCCAAGGGAAGAAATACGCAGGCGTGTCAATTTTGCGCTTAATACAGTGGGAATGAGCGAGTACAGCGGCCACGCACCTCACAAACTCTCAGGCGGACAGAAGCAGCGTGTAGCCATAGCGGGTGTGCTTGCCATGAAACCCAAGGTTATTATTTTTGATGAATCTACCGCAATGCTTGATCCAAGAGGCAGAAAAGAAGTTGTTGATATTATGGAAAAGCTTAACCGAGAGGAGTCAATAACCATAATAAATATCACTCACTACATGGAAGAGGCGGCGAGAGCTGATCGAGTTATCGTAATAAACGACGGAAAGTTAATCATGGACGGCACCGCAAAGGAAGTTTTTTCACATGTTGATGAGCTTCATTCAATAGGTCTCGAGTCTCCGCAAGGAAGAGAACTTATAAACGAACTAAACAAAGCAGGGCTGAATATTGATACGGATGCCTTGAATGAAGATGAATGCACTGAGGCAATTTTAAACAAATTGAAAGCAATATAATTATGGATGTATTAGAATTAAAAAATGTATCTTTTGTATATAGCAAAGGAACTCCTTTTCAGAAGGTAGCACTGGACAACATAAATATTTCATTTGAAAAAGGGAAGATTACCGGTCTGATAGGGCATACAGGCTCCGGAAAATCTACCCTTGTAAACCTTCTTAACGGCTTAAATAAACCGTCGGAGGGAACCGTACTTTTGAACGGAAAAGATATTTGGGAAAAACCAAAGGAAATATCTAAAATAAGATATAAAGTAGGCTTGGTAATGCAGTATCCCGAGTATCAGCTGTTTGATGAAACGGTGAGAGCCGATATAGGATTTGCTCCGCGCAATTTGGGTTTGTCTAAAGAAGAAATTGAGATGAGGGTTTTAGAGGCGGCAAAATTTACGGGTATCGACGACTCACTTCTTAATAAATCGCCGTTCGAATTATCCGGAGGACAAAAAAGGCGTGTCGCTATTGCGGGAATTTTGGCGATGAAACCGGAGGTGCTGATTCTTGACGAGCCTGCCGCAGGTCTTGACCCTCGGGGCAGAAGAGAAATACTCGGCGGACTTACAGAGTATATAAACCATAATGATGCAAGCATTATTTTGGTCAGCCATTCTATGGAAGATATGGCATATTACTGTGATAATGTTGTCGTTATGAATAAATCCCGTGTTTTTAAATCCGGAACCGTTAAGGAAATTTTTTCAAACGCTGATGAACTTAACGATATCGGACTTGATGTACCGATTGTTGCAAAGATTGCATCCAAACTTAAAAAAAGCGGGATAGACCTTCAGGGAACTTTATATACCGTCGAGGGTGTCAAAGAGGCAATTTTGAATTATATTATGGAGGGTAAAAGATGATTTCGGATATTACACTCGGTCAGTTTTTTCCGGGATTTTCACCTATTCATAAACTTGACCCAAGAACCAAGATTATTTTAACTACCTTATTTATAATTGAGGTTTTTCTTGCAGATACTCCTCTTCTTCTCGCTTTGATGCTTTTGACAACCGTTATTATGATAGGTGTCAGCAGAATATCTTTTGCTGTTGTCCTGCGAGGTATAAAACCTATATTTTTTATCATAATTTTTACTGCTTTTTTTAATATCTTTATGACTAAAGGACAGGGAGAACCGCTTGTTCATTTTAAGATAATAACCATCTATAAGGAGGGTATTATCAGGGCTGTGTTTATGGGCCTGAGAGTTATTATTCTTATCCTCGGCACAAGCATTCTCCTGACATATACCACATCTCCGATCTCTCTCACGGACGGTTTGGAAATTCTCTTTAAACCACTAAAAAAAATAGGTATTCCTGTTCATCTCTTTTCCATGATGATGACAATAGCATTAAGATTTATTCCGACACTCATAGAGGAGACGGAGAAGATTATGAACGCTCAGAAATCAAGGGGCGCCGACTTTTCTCAAGGCGGACTTATAAAGCGTGTAAAAGCGCTTATACCTATTCTCGTTCCTTTGCTTGTGTCATCCTTTAAAAGAGCGGAAGAACTTGCGACAGCTATGGAGGCCAGATGCTACAGAGGCGATAAAAACAGAACCAAGCTTGTAAAGCTCACATATAAACCTCTTGATTTTTTGTGGTTTGCTATGGCTGTTTTGCTATTTGGCGGTATTATCGCACTTAGAATTCTGCCCGGACATATCTCACCTGATTCTCTGATTTATGATATATTATTTTATAAAGTATGAAGTATTTTGCTAAAATTAACTACCTAGGTACGAATTTTCACGGCTTTCAGGTTCAACCTGGACTGCGTACTGTGCAAGGTGAACTCTGCAATTCTTTAAGCATGGCTTTTGGCGTTGACTGTGCGGTTACCGGTTGCAGCAGAACAGACGCCGGGGTGCATGCAAATGAATTTTGTATTACGATAGAAAATAACGGAGGAACCATTCCGGCAGATAAACTGCCTGTGGCTGTTGCCAGATATTTACCTACCGACATATCGCTCTATTATGCAAGCGAGTGTGATGAAAATTTTCACCCAAGATACGACGCTGTAAGCAAGGAATATGTATATCTCATACGAAACCGCAAAATTTACGATCCTTTTTATTACGGTCGTGTATGGTTTTATCCGAGGGAAATTGACTCAGACGGTATAAGACTTATGAATGATGCGGCAATTTATATACTTGGCAAGCATGATTTCAGAGCATTTATGGCAGAGGGGTCGGATATTGAGGACACGGTGAGGACGGTTTATTCTCTGAGCGTTAAAAAGTCGGATGATTTGATTGAAATCAAAATATCGGCGGACGGTTTTTTATATAACATGGTTCGAATTATCGTCGGTACGCTGGTTGATGTGGGTATAAAGAAAATTGAACCTCGTTATATAAAAGAGATAATAGACTCTAAAAACCGCTCTCTTGCGTCAATGACGGCTCCGGCTTGCGGTTTGTATCTTAATAAAGTTAATTATTGATTTTTCAGTATATTTTTAAAATCGTGGGGAAATATAAATTATAAACTCCACGATTTTATTTTAATTTCGGAGATAATATATGAGCAAAACAAATTCAAAAAACAAGGGTGCGAGAGTTTTTCTCTCAATCGTTATTATATTTGTGACATTATTATCTTTACTTCTGTTTTCATTATTTGTATATTCAAAGAGAAATATCGACTATGAGGGAATAGAAAATCTTTTTTGTGAAAATCAGAATTCCAATCTTATCAGGATTTATTACACAGACAGCTTTATCAGCACAAAGAATTCGGATTTGTACTTAGAAATAAAAGCTTCTAATTTAAATAATTTGTGGTATGAATATGAAGAGTTCGGTGAAAAAATTCCGCCGGCGTTTATTGCTATAGAGGACAGAAAGTTTTTTGAACACAACGGAGTCGACCTGAAAAGAACATTCATGGCTACCGTGAACTATTTCACTAAGAACAAAGCAAGATTCGGAGGCTCTACAATTACACAGCAGGTAATTAAAAACTTGAGCGGAGACAACGAGAGCACACCCGTCAGAAAACTCAATGAGATAATTCGCGCGTATTATCTTGAAAACAGACACTCAAAAGAAGAAATACTTGAGGTCTACCTGAATATTATCCCGATGGGCGAGGGAATAGTCGGAGTACCTCTTGCGGCAAAGCATTATTTCGGCAAGGATGTAAAAGATTTGTCGGTTGCAGAAATTGCGACACTTGTCGGTATGACAAATGCACCGACAAAATATAATCCTCGAAAATATCCGCAAGCTTGCATTGAAAAAAGAAACAGTATTTTATATACTTTTCTCACAGAGGGAATTATAAGCAATGAGCAATATGAAAAATCGGTAAATGAGCCGCTTACTTTAAATTCAGTAGAGAATGACCGAATAAACAACTGGTTTGTTGAAACTCTGCTTAAGGATGTATATGAAGAGTACAGCAAAAAATATAATGTCAGTTATGACATTGCAAAAACTACTATTGCCAAGAACGGATATAGTATATATTCAACAATGAATATTACAGTTCAGAATATTTTAACAGAATATTTTGAAAATGAAGACAATTTCTCCGATAAAGTGGCAGACGGTCTTAATTACTCGATGGTAATATACGATAATAATAATAATATGCTCGGCATATACGGAGGTGTTGGCAAAAAGGAAGGGAATTTAATACTAAATAATGCCCTTGAGTTAAATCCTCCCGGTTCCTCCTTGAAACCTCTTGCTTTGTATACACCGCTGCTTGACAAAAACAGAATTAACTGGGCAAGTGTATTTGACGATATTCCTCTGTCTTTTACCCAAGTGGGTGATGATTTTGTTCCATTTCCAAAGAATTCTCCTAATGAATACAGAGGACTTACGACGATAAAGGATGCGCTGAGACTTTCAAAGAACACCGTAGCAGTAAATTTATATAACATGCTCGGTAAAGAAGAAATCTTTAACAGCCTCATCGAAGATTACGGTTTTGACACTCTTGTGTTAAGCCAAAAACTTGATAACGGAAGGGTGATTACTGATCTTGATGTCTCGCCGCTTGCGTTAGGACAGTTAAGTTACGGAATATCACTGAGAAAACTTACAGAAGCATATAATGTTTTCAGCGGATACGGGGAACTTAAAAGCGGTAAAACATTTACAAAAGTCACCGACTCAAGCGGAAATATAATTCTTTCGAAAACCGAGGATAGCAAACGCCTATACAGTACCGGTACAGTTCAGATAATGAATCAACTTCTCTCAGAAGTAACGGCAAGCGGTACGGCAAAAGCAATAGAGTTAAAAAATTATATCGAAACCGCAGGAAAAACAGGAACTTCAGGCAGTGATTTAGACAGATTATTTGTCGGTTACACCCCATATCTTACCGCAGGAATATGGTGCGGATATACAGACAACTCAAAGGCTATTGGAAGTGTGGAAAAATCACACGTTGTCATATGGGATGAAATAATGATTGAAGTGCACAAAGAACTTAATTTACTTGACGGAAAAACATTTGATATAAGTGAGCTCGAATATCTGCCGTACTGCATGGACTCCGGACATCTTTTCGGGGGAAACTGCCTTTTGGATCCGAGAGGCAGCAGGTTAGAGTGGGGATATTTTACAGGGACAAATAAGCCCGTCGGAAGCTGTGAAAGACATGTAATCTGTAATTACGATAATCTGACAAAAGGTGTTGCAACAGATAACTGCGACGGAGAAAATATTATTCAGATTGCTTTACTTGATATTCCTAACCGAAGTTTTCCGAAAGAAATAATTATAGGAGATGCGGAATATGTTTACAGATTTGTTCCGGAAGATGTAGCATATGGTGACAGTTTTGATGTTCCTTATTTTATAAATACTCTTGAAGAAGGAACTTATTGCGGACGGAGTAAAAGCAAAAAACAGTTTAATTCTGCATGTTATATTCACAGTGATTAAATCGAGTAGGAGGCTTCCCATTAGTTGAGAAGCCGACCTCTCACACCACCGTGCGTACCGTTCGGTACACGGCGGTTCAATCATAGATAGTACAGAGACTTGTATGCTTCGGATATATCATAGTATCCACGGCGTGCAAGTCTTTCGTTTGTTATGGTATGGGTAAGTATTCCACTACCA
>CALWTU010000069.1 GCA_944384515.1 uncultured Clostridia bacterium | reverse complement strand
CGTTTTTAATAAAGAAACATGATACTCATAACACCTCATAAAATCGGATTTTGAGGACTTTTAGATCCTGCAAACACAGTAAAATCCCTTTTCATGCATTTTTATAAAAATAAACCTTTTTGAGATTGTTACAAAACAGGCTTTTGAGATTGTTACAAAAAAGCTCTTGACTTTTATCTTCATTTATATTATAATCTTAAAGAAAGGCTATGACAAAGAGAGTAGCCAGGCGCAAATGCACAGCGAGTCGGGTTGGGTGTGAGCCGATGCAGGAGGCTTGGTGAAGATCACTTTTGAGCAGTCCGCCCGAAATTTATCCTGTAAGGCGGGACGCATGCCCTGCGTTACGGGGGCGCATATTGATTGATATGTGAATAGGTGGTTTAATTTTTCCCGTTCCGTATGGAACGGGTTTTTTATTACAGACATGCCGGCTGCGGCAGAGTTTGTCTTCAGGAAAGGAACAAAAATGAAAGAGCTTTACACAAAGGTCTCAACAGATCTGAATTTTGTTGAGAGAGAAAAGGCTACACGCCGTTTCTGGGAAGAAAACAATATTTTCGAAAAGAGCGTTGATATCCGTAAAAACGGTGAGAATTTCACATTCTACGAGGGTCCCCCCACCGCTAACGGAAAGCCCCACATAGGTCACGTTCTCACAAGAGTTATCAAGGATATGATACCGAGATATCAGACCATGAAGGGCAAGAGAGTTATCCGTAAAGCAGGCTGGGACACGCACGGCTTGCCCGTCGAGCTTGAGGTTGAAAAGAAACTCGGAATTGACGGAAAGGATCAGATAGAAAGCTACGGACTCGAGCCGTTTATCGACCACTGCAAGGAGTCGGTGTGGAAATACAAGGGCATGTGGGAGGATTTTTCCGGAACAGTCGGATTCTGGGCTGATATGGAAAACCCGTATGTTACCTATCACAACGACTATATCGAGTCTGAGTGGTGGGCGCTGAAGAAGATCTGGGACAAGGGACTGCTCTATAAGGGCTTTAAGATTGTTCCCTACTGCCCCCGCTGCGGCACGCCGCTTTCGTCCCACGAGGTAGCACAGGGCTACAAGACCGTAAAAGAGAGGAGTGCCATTGTGCGCTTTAAGTGCGCCGACGAGGACGCATACTTCCTTGCGTGGACAACAACACCCTGGACACTGCCCTCAAACACCGCACTTTGCGTTAACCCGCACGAGACTTACTGCAAGGTAAAGGCAAACGACGGAAAGGTTTACTATCTTGCAAAGGCGCTGTGCGACAATGTGCTCGGCTCGCTTAAGACCGAGGAGAGCCCCGCATATGAGGTGCTTGAGACAATGCCCGGCTCAGAGCTTGAAAAGAGAAGATACATTCCGCTCTATCAGTGCACGGCGGACGAGGCAAAGAGGCTCGGCAAGGACGCACACTATGTAGTGTGCGACGATTATGTAACAATGAGCGACGGTACCGGTATCGTTCATACCGCACCCGCATTCGGTGACGACGACTCAAGAATCGGAAGAAAATACGACCTGCCGTTTGTGCAGTTTGTAAACACCAAGGGTGAGCTTACCGAAACGACACCGTACAGCGGAATTTTCGTAAAGAAAGCGGATCCGCTGGTACTCGCAGATCTTGAGCGTGAGGGCAAGCTCTTCTCCGCCCCGGTATTCGAGCATGAGTATCCGCACTGCTGGAGATGCAACACGCCCCTTATCTACTATGCCCGTGACACATGGTTTATCAAGATGACAGCCGTAGGCGAGAACCTTGTCAGAAACAACAACACGGTCAACTGGATCCCCGAGAGCATCGGAAAGGGCAGATTCGGCGACTGGCTTGAAAACATACAGGACTGGGGACTCTCCCGTAACCGTTACTGGGGAACTCCTCTTAATATCTGGGAATGTCAGTGCGGTCACAGACACTCCGTCGGCTCTGTTCGGGAGCTCAAGGAGATGTCGGACAACTGCCCCGACAACATCGAGCTGCACCGCCCGTATATCGACAGAGTAACTCTGAAGTGCCCCAAGTGCGGCGGCGAGATGAAGCGTGTCAGCGAGGTTATCGACTGCTGGTTTGACTCAGGCTCCATGCCTTTTGCACAGTGGCATTACCCCTTTGAGAACAAGGAGATCTTCGAGAGTCAGTTCCCTGCCGACTTCATCAGCGAGGGAGTGGATCAGACAAGAGGATGGTTCTATTCTCTTATGGCAATCTCAACGCTGATTTTCGACTGCGCACCCTACAAGAATGTACTTGTACTCGGCCATGTCCTCGACAAGGACGGTCAGAAGATGTCAAAATCCAAGGGCAATGCGGTAGATCCGTTTGAGGCGCTTGAAAACTACGGTGCCGACGCAATCAGATGGTATTTCTACTCAAACTCCGCACCGTGGCTGCCGAACAGATTTTTCCGTGACGCCGTTATAGAAGGACAGCGCAAGTTTATGGGAACGCTGTGGAACACATATGCCTTCTATGTGCTGTATGCTAATATCGACGGCTTTGACCCGACAAAATACACTCTCGACCGTAAAAACCTCAATATAATGGACAGATGGATTCTGTCAAAACTCAACTCCACCGTAAAGATCACCGACAAATATCTCGGCGAATACAAGATAACCGAGGCGACAAGAGCACTCGAGGATTTTGTCGACGAGCTGTCAAACTGGTATGTAAGGCGCAGCCGTGACAGATTCTGGGTAAAGGATATGCCGTCCGACAAGGTAAACGCATATCTGACACTTTACACCTCTCTTGTAACCGTGTCAAAGCTTGCAGCACCGTTTATCCCGTTTATGACTGAGGATATATACAGAAATCTTGTTCTGAGCGTTGATAAGTCCCAGCCCGTGTCAATTCATCTGTGCGATTATCCCACGGCAGACGAGTCTATGATAGACGCATCTCTTGAGGAGAACATGGAGGAGGTCGTTGATATTGTAGTGCTTGGCAGAGCCTGCCGAAATGCCGCAAACATCAAAAACCGCCAGCCTATTGCAAAAATGCTTGTCAACACAAAGCGTGTACCGCAGCAGAGCTTTGTCGAGGTTATAGCGGATGAGCTTAATGTAAAAGAGGTTGAATTCCTTGACAATATCCGTGAGTTTACAACATACACCTTCAAGCCCCAGCTTCGTACAGTCGGTCCGAAATACGGAAAGTATCTCGGCAAGATCAGGGAGGCTCTTTCAAACCTTGACGGAAATGCCGCAATGGACGAACTCGAGGCAAACGGAGCATTAAAGCTCGACATTGCCGACGCCGATATATCCCTCACCAAAGAGGATCTCTTAATCGAGATGACAAAGAAAGAGGGCTATGAGTCGGTGAGCGACAGAGGCACAACCGTAGTGCTTGACAAAAAGCTGACACCCGAGCTTATCGAGGAAGGAAATGTCCGTGAGCTTGTATCAAAGATACAGACAATGCGCAAGGACTCAGGATTTGAGGTAATGGACCGCATCCGTGTCGGAATTTCGGGCAACGAGAATGTGCTGAACCTCGCACTGCGTAACAAGGAAGAAATCCTTGACGAAACGCTCTGCGACCTTATCTCAAACGATGTATACGCAAACTCGAAGGAGTGGAATATCAACGGAGAGAATGTTATGCTCTCGGTTGAGAAAACAACAAAGTAATACCCACCATCTCAAAATTCCGCTGTCTTTTCAAAAAGGGCACGCAAACAAAACGGATAAAAAGCTGTTAATTTGCGACTAAAAAAATTAAGAGCGACTCATTTTAAAAATTAATCAAAATCAAAAAACAAAAAACTTATTAAAACCGAAAGGTTTAAATTATACCTTGCCCGCAGCACAAAAACAGACTGCACACAGAGCGGATA
Source organism: uncultured Clostridia bacterium (assembly GCA_944384515.1). Classification (GTDB taxonomy): domain Bacteria; phylum Bacillota; class Clostridia; order Oscillospirales; family CAG-272; genus UBA1740. The sequence continues at coordinate 1,694 of CALWTU010000069.1, read as the reverse complement.
TAAATCAAAATCCGACTGCACAGAAATCTGATTGCATAAAAATCAGTCTGTACAGAAATCTGACTGCGGGAAGAGGGGCTTAAGGAACGCTTTGTTCCTTAAGCCGTTCTTTTTTTTATTGCAAAAATACCATTCATTTATAATATTTCAACCTGACGCCGAAATTATACCCGATAGGGTGTATAATTTTTATAAATAATAATTTTTATACCCTATCGGGTTTAATTTTTCAAAAAAGCATTGACAATGCACCCGAAAGGGTGTAAAATATGCGTATATAACAGTCCACGGAGGTAAAATCTATGAACAAGATTGCCGAATTTATAAAAAAACAGCGTAAAGCGGCAGGACTTACTCAGGAAGAGTTTGCGATCCGCTCAGGACTCGGTCTGCGCTTTGTCCGAGAACTTGAGCAAGGCAAGGAAACCGTACGCATGGATAAAGTAAATACGGCGCTTGCCATGTTCGGCATGCAAGCCGTGCCCGGAAAAAAGGAGGATAACAAATGACGACATCAAGACGCGGTTATGTTTATATCAGAGACTCTTTTGCGGGCGTGGTTTCGGAAACCGACTCGGGATATTCTTTTATCTACGACCGCGACTATCTGAACTCCCCCGACGCAACACCGGTTTCTTTAACTCTTCCTCTGTGTGAAAAAGAGTATACATCAAAAACTCTCTTTCCCTTTTTTGACGGTTTAATTCCGGAAGGCTGGCTTCTGAATATTGTTACACGAAACTGGAAGATTGAGGCAGAGGACCGTTTCGGCGTGTTGCTGGTTGCCTGCAAAGATCCCGTCGGAAATGTCAGAATCATGGAGGAGCGAGTATGAAATGCTTGTGCTGCGGCAAAGAATTAAAGACACAAACACCGAGCGGATGGCACAAATCCTGTATCAGAAAATTTTTCGGAACAGAAGAGGTGCCCGAAATTATTATTGACGAGAAAACTTTTGAGACTCTTGCGGCAGAGAGCACCTCAAACGGTTTTACCGTACCGGGTGTGCAGAAAAAAATTTCACTGAATCTTTTTAGTAAGGAGATAAATCCAAGGCTTACACTCATGAATTATCCCGCCGGATATATATTAAAACCACAGGTAAAGGATTTCAAAGCGCTCCCGGAGTCGGAACATCTTGTAATGTCGATGGCAGAAGAGGTTGGAATTAAAGCTGTTCCGCATGCCCTGATATATTATGGCGGAGAGTATTCATACATCACAAAAAGAATTGACAGAATAAGCGAAAACGGCAAAACTCAAAAACTTGCCATGGAAGATTTTTGTCAGTTTGACGAGCGTCTGACCGCTGACAAATACCGAGGTTCTTATGAACAATGCTCTAAAATAATAAACAGATTTTCTTCGAGAAAAGGGCTTGATATGACGGAACTTTTCCTCCGTCTTATCTTTTCTTTTATTGTGGGAAACTCGGATATGCATCTGAAGAATTTTTCTCTGATTGAAACAAGTGTCGGCAGTAACAGGTATATTCTCTCAGCCGCTTATGACCTGCTCCCACTAAACATAATTATGCCTGAGGATAAAGAAGAGGTTGCAATGCCTCTTTGCGGCAAGAAGAAAAACATCACAAGAAATAATTTTCTTACATTTGCCATTAATGCCGGAGTTTCACGCGTATCTGCGGAAAAAATGATAGAGCACCTCATCTCAAAAAAAGATAAACTGATAGC
>CALWTU010000068.1 GCA_944384515.1 uncultured Clostridia bacterium | reverse complement strand
TTACTGCCTTTAATGTTCATTTGTATCTCCTTTCTGCCGAGATACCTCTATTTTACACCTTTGACAGACTAATTTCACCTTTTCTCCCTTGCCTCGCTGAAAGGGGAATTTACTTTGGCAACTTACAATTTATATTATCGTTTATTGTAATAATTACTGCGAATTCGGTTAGTATTGACATTTTTCAAAAAATATGCTATAATAAGCGTGTTCGTGATTTATTTTTGTCACATTTATACTAAGTAATTTTGACTGATAAGAACAGTTTTTATTATTACATATTGAAACGGAGAGGTAATATGATAAAAAGATTATTGTCTATAGCTTCCTGTATTTTAGTTCTTTCACTGATCACATCTGCAATCTATGCCATGGATTTTTATAGGGCTGATGAGTCCGGTATAGCAACACACTCCGAGACAGTTAACGTAGAATATAAACAAAGCGGAACAAATATACTTGTTTTTGAAGCAGAAAACAGCGATACCGGTATTGTTTTTTACCCCGGCGGAAAAATCGATTATAACGCTTACATTCCGATCTGCAGCGAACTTGCAGACAGAGGAATTTCAGTTGTACTTATAAAAATGCCGTTTAACCTTGCGATTTTCGGAAAGAATTCCGCAGACGGTGTTTATGATTTGTGCCCCGATGTAACCGACTGGTACATTGCAGGTCACTCGCTCGGCGGAAGCATGGCGGGCGAATACGCAGCAAAGAATCCCGACAAAGTTGAGGGACTTATTCTGCTTGGCGCCTATACAATATCGGATATAAGCGATACTGATCTTGATGTGCTCAGCATATACGGCAGTGAAGACAAAATCATGAATATGAACAAGTATGAGAAAAACTTTTCCAATCTGCCGGACGACACCACTGAAATTGTTATTGAGGGCGGTTGCCATTCATACTTCGGTATGTACGGTATGCAGGACTCAGACGGAACTCCCGCTATCACCGTAGAGGAACAGTTAACTCAAACGGCAGACGCAATTTTTGACTTTGTATTTGCCTCCGGTAACTGAATATAAAATATACATAAAAAACCTGTACTCGGGATTATTTTCTTCCCTCTCGTACAGGTTTTTTTACTTTGTATTTAATTTTCAGTTCGTTTGTGAGTCGGTTTCCTCTTTAAGTTTAGCCTGCTTTCTATCTTTGAAATACCACGGCAGATAAGATAATACAAAAAATACTGTAACTATCAACGCCATAACAAATACTCTGAGTGCAAAATTTTGGGGAAGATAATTCAAAATGGATTTCGTCTCCTCAAGCTCTGCCATAAACAAATAGTTTGCTCCCGGACCGAGCATTTTGTTGGTGAAAAAAGCTACCGTCGCCAGCACCGCAAGCCATGCATAACTCTTGACAATTGACTTGATATTTGGACGCATCTTATGTACAAAAATCATGTAAAATATAGCAACATAGCCTAATGTATGCTCAAACCAGAACTGATAATATCTGAAGCGTGTGGGTCCGCAGTAAGATATTACAGTAGGTGTTATAAGTGCAAAAATCGTACCCGAAAACAGCCAGAAATAGGATATATCAAACAGCGACTGTGATTTCGTCACAACAAGATAACTGCAAAAAACAACCGCCCATCCGCATACCGTAATGGGAAGATGTTCCTTTGCATTCGCATTAAGAGATTCCACTCCCACAAGCCGCCAGAAATACGACATCTCAGTAATAATCAGCATAAATGCAAGAGTCAGTCTTATATTTTTTTCGCATTTTAAATCTCTTATTTTATCGCGGTATCTGTATATCAGAAAAACAACAGCGACAAGAGCTAATATCGGCAAAAAATGTGCAAGAGTAAAGTTCCTGAACTCAATTTCATCTCCTGCTCCGAAAAAATAAGCAAAAAATTCTTTCATATACACCTCTGTATTTTAACGAATTAATTTATTTAGTTAACTCCACACAAGGCAATTATAGCATAATAATATCAATATTTCAATATACTATTTGTCCAAAAAAAGAGCCTATACTCGAAAAAAGTCATAATAGTTTAATGAAAATAATATTTTCACTTTACATTTGGGTTGAATTGTATTACAATAAATACTGTTGAGTGAAGGGAGTTTTATATGATGTAACATAGGCTGCTCTGTTATTGTCTCACGCCTTTTCGGAGCGAAAAAGTTTTCACAGATGAAAACTTCAATTAACACAACCATGATTGCATCCTTTGTTTTGACAGTATTACTTATGATAGTGGGTTATATCTTCGCCGAGGATATTTTAAGACTTATCAACACACCCGATAACATCATTGCCGACTCACTTGTTTATCTCGAAATATACATACTCGGTCTGCCTTTTGTGTTCTTTTACAATATTTCAACAGGTATATTCTCTGCTATGGGAGACTCTAAAACTCCTTTTATCTTCCTCGCTGTTTCATCCGTGTCAAATATTTTTATGGATATACTTTTTGTAAGTGCTTTTAAAATGGGCGTGCCCGGTGTTGCATGGGCAACATTTATCTGCCAAGGCGTAAGCTGTATTCTCGCAATACTATTTGTATTCAGAAGACTCGGTAAAATTCCTAAAAACGATGATGAAAAAGTTAAACTTTTCTGTACAAGAACTCTGTTAATTGTTATGGATGTGGCAGTTCCCAGCATTTTTCAACAAAGTTTTATCTCCATTGGAAATATTATAATTCAAGCGATTGTAAATCCGTTCGGCTCGGGAGTAGTTGCCGGTTATTCTGCCGCAGTAAAACTCAACAGTCTTGTACTTACTTCAATATCCACTATAAGCAACGGTATATCTAACTTCACCGCGCAAAATCTCGGCGCCGGAAAAATCGAACGCATAAAAGCCGGTCACATTGCAGGTATCAAGCTTGTATACAGCATATGCCTGCCGCTTGCAATATTATACTTCTTCTTCGGTTCTTATCTGACGCAAATTTTTATGGACGAGCCAAGCCGTGATGCACTCTATACCGCCACAATATATCTCAAAATTGTCTCACCGTTTTACTTTGTAATCGCATTGAAACTTATCTCTGACGGTGTTTTACGAGGCGGAGGTCTTATGAAACAGTTTATGGTAGCAACCTTTGCAGATCTGTTCCTGCGAGTTGTGCTCTCATATATATTCTCCCGTTTCTGGGACTCGCTCGGTATCTGGATATCCTGGCCTGTAGGCTGGTCAATTGCCGCCGTACTGTCTATTGTATTCTATATAGACGCATTAAAAAAGAAAAAATTCAAACTGCTCTGAGCGCAACTTAACATAAAAACAATAAAAGCAACTGTAATTTGACACGGGTGCACACCCGACAAGTTACAGCTGCTTTTTTATCATATTAATAAGTGTTACATTAAATTATAAATTTAAAAAATCAAAGCGGATTTGAAGTTGCGTTGCTTGCATAATTATTGAAGTATGTAGCATTGTAGTCAAGAAGCTCAACCTCAAGCTCGGGTATTGATGACAGTTTTCCTGTTGCATAATCAACAAGTCTTCTCTGACAAGATTCGGTCCTCTTCATAAGGCCGCCAAGTCTTATGTCCTGCACATCAAAACCGCAGGGATTGTTCTCCTGCATCCACTGTTTTTCAAATGCCTTGTAAAATACCGCAAGAGCTTTTTGCACATACTGATAATCCTCTTTTGCAAGGCGAAGCAACTCTTCCTTGTTACCTGCTTTATATGCGCGCCTTGTCTTTACGCCAAGCTCTGCCTTCTTATAAAGTACGTCGCAGAGTTTTGCCTCAGTATCAAAGATATATCCGTATTTTCTGCTCTTCTTTGCAACGGCAGCAAGCTTTTCGCCGATAGCCTTGAATTTCTCACCGACACCCTCTTTTACCGAAGAATCCGTAAATCCATTGAAGTAGTCGGCATAGAGCATAAATTTAGAGGGGTTATAAGGTCTGGGTGTCGGCTCACCGTATATATCATTAGGTGAGTCAATAAGAATATAATCTTCGTAATCCAAACCAAACATGCTCTTAAACTTACTCTTTATTACTTCCTCATCGGTCACACCCTTAGCATACTGTGCAAGATAGAAAAGTCCCGGTATAGCTGAAAGCTTAGAACACTCAGCGCCGTTGTCGCCCCAAAGAGTCATAAATACATGCTTGATTTTGTGCTCCTTCGCTGCGTCAATAGCCGCCTTCATCTTATCAATTGAAGAATTATTGAACGGTGCAAATCCGCCCCATGTCCATACACCGCCGGCAAACCATGTATTCTTGTTTATCTGCATATGGTTGTACATCATATCGCTGTACTGACTGAGTTTCGGACTGTAGTAATCCCAATATACGGGCGAGACATTCTTCGGCACTGCCTCAACATATTCCTTCGGCATATTGACTCTACCTGTATAATATTCACCGTTATTCCAAGGACGGAACAGCATATCCGACCAGATCATCGGCTCATAGTTATATTTCTCAGCTATCTTACAAACCCTGTTAAGATGATCTTTGATTATCTCAGCATTAGTCTGATATCCGTAAAGGTCAAGATGTTTGCCGCGTCCGAGCATATGCGCCTCGTCCATTCCTATATGTATCCTGCGTGTTCTGAAACACTCGGAAAGCGTTTTAAACATATTGTCTATAAGCTGATATACTCTCTCATCCTTGCAAAGAAGAATGCCGGGTGTATCCATCGGATATTTTCCCCACTTTGCAATCGTATTAAGATGTGCAAGAGTCTGAATGCAAGGAATAACTTCTATTCCCACACTTGCACCGAACTCATCAATCTCCTTCATCTCATCTTTTGTATATCTGCCTCTCATGTATCCGAAATAAGGCTCGCCGTCGACCTCATAAGTATCCTCTGTGTAAAGAAATGCACAGTTGTAACCCATTTTTTTGAGTATCAAAAAGTATCTCTTCATAGCGTCAACCGTCATAACCGCATTTCTTGACAGATCAATCATCACGCCGAATGTCTCAAATTTTTTCATTTTAAGCCCCCCTGAAATATTTAAAAATTAAGCTATCAAAAAGCTTCAATTAATTATAATTTTATATTTTTCAAAAGTCAATAAACAATCTGAGATTATTCAAATATTTATTTTTTTATTTGTAAAATCTGAACAAAAAAATGTTGTTTTTTTGTTGCTTTTGTCATGCCGTAATTTTGCTCGCTTTTTTGTCTTGCCGGGGAGTGAAAAACGGTATTTTTAATAAAAAATGCAAAACATACTTGTTTTTAAATTAAGGCATCACTCTATTGTATTTTTTTGTAAGTTGCCAAAGTAAATTCCCCTTTCAGCTAGGCAAGGGAGAAATGACAGAATAAAATCCCCTTTTTGAGTAAAAAGCAGGCACAAGAGGACAAAAAAGAAAGGGAGTAAATTCCCCGTTGGC
>CALWTU010000067.1 GCA_944384515.1 uncultured Clostridia bacterium | reverse complement strand
CATCGCTTTTCAGACCTGCGTTGACATATGAGGTCAGACCGTTTTTGCGTATATCCAAAAAGTCAAGATTTCTTCTGCTTGAATAAATCATTTTGTCAACATCGTCGCTGCTGAGCCCTAAGTTGTAGGCTTGCAGGTAGGAGAGAGATGTAAGGGCGGATACCCATTCTATAAGTTGATTTTTGGCGCCGGTTGAAACTGTGTCGTCAGAACCTATATTAATTCTTTTGAGACTGTATTTATTATTTGCAAAAAAGTTACTTAAAATGTTATAAACATCAGGATATTCTGTTTTGTCAAGCTTTGAGAGAACGGGATTTCCTCCGAAATAGAACTCTTCGAGCTTGGTCAGCTTATCAAGTCCGAAAACTCCCTTTTGATCTATATTACAGTTTGCCGCGTCAAGCACCAGCAGATTCGGCATTGTGTTAAGGAAGCCGAGATAATCTATCGAGCTTGATGTAATCTGTAAAAACTCCATATATTTATAATATCCGTCCTGATTTGTGAGGGTGATATTCTTTACGGGCGCCTCTGTGATGTAGAGATTAAAGAGCATCTCGCACCCCGTGATATCGACAGCCGTAAGATACGGGTTGTAATCAAGCTTTAGATATTTTAAAGATGAGAGGTTTTGGGTATTTACCGATTCATAAGAGCTGCTTGCAATAATCAGCACTTCAAGATACGGCATACTTTCTGCCGAGAAAGCGCCGCCCTGCTCGGAAACCTTCGAAGAGAGGTATTTTAAGTTGGGTACACCCTCAATCGCAACAGACTTTGTGCCGTAAAGGCTGAGCTTTTGAAGTGCGGGCAGATCATTGATTTTTATATCCGTCCTGCCGCCGCCGCTTTTGCTGCTTATGTCGATGATTACAGTATCGGTTATTCTCTCAAATTCCGCAGTGCCGCTGACTGTTGCGTAAATTTCAACAGCGCCGTAAAAATCCGAAATTTTGAGTGTCTGAAGGCTCTCTTTATCTCTGAGATCCCACACCCAACCTACGGCTTCGGTGCTTGATACTGTAACATTTGATAAAATTACAGAGCTGATATTATCTCCCACCGAGCTGATTATGAAACCGTTGCCTGAAAAATTCATATTTTTCAGCGAGAGGGAGGAGAGATTTTCCGTTCCGGTAAAGCTATCGGCGTGGGAGCAGTTGTCAAGGCTCAGCACAGATAGACTTTCATGGTTAAAGTCTATCGGCAGCGCCTCAACATCCTTTGCGGTAAACTCAACCGTATCAAGCTTGAATGTAGATGTGTCGAGCGAAACTTGATTTGCAATTGCAGTGCCGGTCAGTGATAGGCTGTTAAACTTGCAGGAGTCGGGCAAAACGCAGCTTGGCACATTGCTTATTTTGAGATTGCATCTTGTCGTGTCATTTATTTTCTGTCCGTACTCAAAAACAACGCTGTTTACCGACTCAAATGTCGCATTTCTTATATGGTACGAGTTGTTGAGCTTAATGAGAATATCACAGCCCGGCGAATTTTTCACCGTGAGTGTATTTAATAATGTTGAGTCAAGACTGATTGACGCAAGATACTTCATGTTCTCAAAGGTCAGCTCATCAATCTCGGAGATCGCCTGCAATGAAAGTGAAGCAAGCCCTGTGAGTGCAGACAGGGAAGAGTAGTTTACAGGCTGTTGACTGCCATTTATCACAAGCGTGTCAACAGAGCTGAGCTGCGTCTTTGTGCATTTCCCCCCAAATCCGTATTCTTCAATCAACCTTTGGTCTATCGACACCAAAGAGGGGTTAAACTCATGTGAGGTGTCAAGCATTCCGCAGCGCACTGAATATTCAGCGCCTTCTTCGGCAAATCTGCCGCTGACCTTAACCGAGACCTGTCCGATACCTACAACACGGAACTTGTTTTTTTCGATATGTTCGAGTATTTCGGGATCGGTTGATTCATAAGTGAGGGTGGTTATATCCGTCTGTGGCCTGTCGCAGGAGGGAACTACCGTGACGGTGTCTCCTACCGACAGATAGATTTCGGAGTTGTAATACTCGTCTACCGTCTCCCCTTTAGAATCGTAAATTTCAAACTCGTCCTTGATTATGAAGGGCTCGTTTAAAATTTCCATCGGAATTTCAAGCGTATACGAGTTTTCCTCGTCAACTTTATGCACAATGCTCAGTATGTAATTGCCCGCCTCTTCAACACGAAGGGTGAGAGGGTTTGACTCCGAGGCGCTCTCGTTTTCAAAAACGGCTGATACCTCGCACTCCGGAACACTGCCGTCTGTACTCAGAATTGTTGCGCAGAGAGAGCTCTCTTCCTTGATTTTTCCTAATTTTATTTCTATTTTTACCTCTTGTCCCACTGCCGCGCTTATCTTTTCCGTCTCGTACTCAGGCTTGAGTTTTCCGCTAAAAAGCGTGCATCCGCTGAGCAGCTGAACGGTAAAAGCAAGGAGCAGGCAGGTGAAAACAATATACAATATTTTTCTTTTCATTTTTGCCTCTTAATTTTCTGAAAGCTCGTTCGGATAAAGGCGGAAGGGATAAAAATAACCGTCCTCCTCGCTTCCCGGAGCAGGTATTCCGACCTTGTATTCCGGGAATCTCGGAGTGCCCGAAACGGTTACATCGGTATACCCCTCTTTATAAACTGTCAGAGTTTCGCCTTTTTTTACGTAGTTAATATTATAGTTTCCGGTGGAGTTTGTGGTGTAGACATTTCTTCCTCCGACACGGATCTCTGCTCCCTCAACACGGTTTTCCCCGTCCGGGTGGGTAACAACCTTTCCGCTGATGTTGACAAGGTCATTTTCAAAATCCGTATTGAGGCTTTTTTCGGATACAATCACCGAGATGTGCTGTGAGCAGTCCGACCTTGTGAAGTAAAAATCCGAGATGGAATCCCTGTCAAAAACCTTTATGTAATCGTACTCATCGCTCCTTAAGGCGAGCTTGTTTATATCAAACGGCTCCTTTTCATATACGCTCACGGTATAATACACGCTCTCGGCGGGGGCGCTCAGAGCATTGCCGTCATATGTAAGAGTAATGCCGTTTACCACCTCGCCGTAAATATTGCGCACCACAATTCCGACGGTCGTGTCGATTTTATTGCCTTTGTCGTATTGGTTCTGATTACCCTCCCCGCAGGATGTGAGGAGGATAAGGAGTGATAAAGACAGAACCAAAACAAACAGTCGTGTTATATTTTTCATTGAATTACGAAACTTCCCTTTACTGTTTTACTGTCGTAAATATTAAGTGACGCATTTCCGATACTTGTTATTTCATAGCTGAGTACACAGCCGCTTTCAAAATGCTGTCTGAAGTCTATGATTGTTGAGGACTGATTGTACTCATGAGTATAAACTACGCTGTCTCCGTTTGTCACCTTGATTACGATGCGGTATGAAACTGCAGAGGTAACTCCTTTAAACTGCAGTCCGTGGTATTCCGTACTTTGCGCCAGTGTGAGATCCACATTTGATACCTGTGCGAGAATTGTGGCGTTTTGAGTGTCCGACTTTTCGGAGGAGAGGTAGTAGATGCCGCTAAGGAAGAATTCACCTTTTGCAACAGCGTATATCGGGTATTTGCCGGGATTTGAGGCGATAAGGGTAAACTTGTCACCCGTTCCGTTTGGCGTCTGAATAATATTGTTTGAGTAGAATGTGTATCTGTTTGTCATATCAAATGCGGAGTAGTCAGCTGTGTTTGTAACAGAAACTTCAAAGCCGCTGTCAACTCTTCCGACACTGATTTGAGGTTTGGGGAGTCTCTCTACAGTGAATGAGAGCTCCACAGGGTTAGAGGAAACGGTGTTGACTCCGTCGCCTATCGCTCTGAATGTGCAAACCGTGATTCCCATTTTGTCAAATACGGGTTTATATGAGTTCTTGTCGGAGGTAATGCTCAAAACAGGGCTGTTTCCGATCTTGATTTCGTATCTTACCGCATTGCTTACGGCATCCCAGATGAATGCGTCTCCGTCGGGAGTCGAAACAAACATCGCTTCAAGCTTTGTAAAGCTCTTTGCGCTTGATTTGTCAGAGTCAAATGTTGTGCTTCCGTTACCGCAAGCCACAACAGACATCGAGTATGCGCCTGCCTTAAGCTCAAATGTCGAGTATTGGTTGGAGCGCTCGCCCGTAACCGTCGCTACAAGCGTATTGCCGCTGTAGAGCTTGTAACCGCTTGCGTTTTGCACTGTGTTCCATGTCAGGGCGGTGTCGGAGAGGGCGTAGTTTGTCGGCGTGTTAAGCTTTGTTACGACAAGTGCGTCGCAGGTATCAGCGTCAAGAACATCCGCGCCGTTACCGAGTGCCCTTACTTCAAAGCTTACGCTTTTTCCCGCCTCAACAAGGGGCGTCAGGTCGTATGATGAGCCGGCATTTACAAGAATTTCATTGCCGAAAGTGCCGCCTATAACATATGAGGTGCATTTTGAGTCGATATTGGTTACATAAAGCTGCTGATTTCTGATTTCAACCGTGGGTTTTGGGAGCTTGTAAACCTTGAATTCCTTGTTGTTGTCGTTTACCGAAAGTCTTGAAGAGATAACATCAGAGCCGTTGCCCTTTGCTCTTACCGAAAGAGTATATTCGCCGGGAGCAATATTTGCGCTGAAGGTCTCTCCGCTCTTGAGAATATCTATTCCTCTGCCTGTTGACTCGCTGCCTACAAGGTATACGATATATCCGTCAAGCGCACCCTCTACCTCGTCAAAGAATATTCTGTGGTCTGAAATATAGACGTTCTTCGGCTGTGCAAGTCTCTTGATATTAAAGCTGTAGGTTTCAATACTTGAGAGTACGACATTCGTTCCGCTCTCGACATCGTCACCGAGAGATCTTATCTCAAAGTTAAAAGACTGATCCTCGGGATTTGCGTCAAACACGGAATAAATGTTATGTGCCGTGGAGTTGTCAAATACTCCGACCTCTACTCCCTCAAGAATAAGAGAGTATTTTTTCGCGCCCGGAACGCTTATAAATGAGAGCAGGGTTTCGGTTGCGGTGTAAGGGTCATCCTTGATTGTGTGGTTTGTCGGAGCGCCCAGTCTCTTCACATTTACCTCTCTGCTCGGCAAGGATGCGTAGTCTGAAGCGGAGTTTGAGTTTGTTGTCACGGTGATTTTATAGTCTCCTGCGTCCGCAAAGCTGAGCACGGTCTTGTCAAGGCTTGTCACATCTTCCTCTACAACTATCGGAGCAAGCTCCTTTCCGTTAAATGTGACATTTACCGTGTATCCGCCGTTGTTTGTCACGCTCTGCCAAGTCAGAACTCCGCTTTCAAGCTTCACACCCTGCGGAGCCTCAAGAACCGTAAAGGTCAGGCTCTCCGACCATGAGGTAAAGAAATTTCCCTCTGTCATAATCGGCTTTACCGAAACGGTATACGATGTTCCCGCAACAGGCTGGAATTTGCATTCGGAGTATACCGTGGGGCTCTGCATACCGTTTATCGTAAGCAGGTAACCGTTTGCGTTTTCCACGCTTTCCCATATAAGCATTCCGCTTTCAACAGTCGGAATATCAATCGGGTCGAGATATGTGTAGTCTTCTTTCTCGGAGAATGCGCTGTAATATGTATTCTTCACATTGGTTTTAGGCAGAGCCTGTACTGACACCGAGAAGCTATCCTGAGGGAAAAAGTTCGGATATGTGTTGGTGGTTACGTTGTAATATGTGCCGTCGATTGAAAGTCTGTAGCCGCCGGCTCCTGCAACTCTGTCCCAAGTGAGAGAGTTATTCTTTGTGTCGTATTTGATATTTGTCGGAGCGCTGAGCACGGTAAAGGACAGCGGCTCGCTTAATGTTCCGTAGTAGTAGACATCGCTTTGAGTTTTATTGGGCATTACCGCAACGCTCTCGTAGCTTCCTGCCTCGTTAATCGTAAGAGATGTTCCGTTTACGGTCTCGTATCTTGCCTCACCCGTGGTTGTCTTGAGAACAACGGTGTAGGAGTCGGCAGAGCTGTTTTTGTTCCATGAGAGGGTGTTGCCGGTCCAGACATCTGCTGTTTCGTTGCTTGACATTGTAAGGCCGTCAACCGTGCCGATATGCTTAAACTGCAAGGTATAGGGGTCGCTTACTTCCTCGCCGAACAGACGGTCGCTTACAACCTTGACACTCAGTGTAAAATCGGCTCCGTCCGCCGCATAAGTATAACTCGGCTGAGATACGCTCGTTTCCTCGCCTCCGTTAACCGAGACAAGGAAGGAGACATCATCTCCGTCGCACTTCCATGTTACCGTGGTACCGTCATATGTAAAATCAGATACGGTGCCATCCGACTCATCTTTGCAGCTTATCATGCCGAAACAAAGTACGGCGCACACAAAGACAAGCAAAAAGATTTTAAATTTACTGCGCATAATTTGCATCTCCTCTAAAAATTATATATATTTTAAGTAACTGTAACAAAATAATGTCGGTACACTGTATATTATACAACTCTTTACAAAAAATGTCAATAAAATACTAAAAATATTTTAATAAACGCAGATTTTTTGCCGGAAATACAGCTTATTAAATCTTTGTGACGATCTGTCAGAAAACAGAGTTACAAGAAAAGATATAAAAACCACAAGGGCATTACAAGTCATTATAAGCCGACATAATATGACAAAACCTTATACCGATGTTAAAATTTAGTCTATATTACAAAAGTTAACATATTATTCTTGAAATCTGACGGCAAATGTGGTATAATGGAGGTGATATAGATTTTTTATTTTTCAGTAATTTGTTTCGGATTTGTTAAAAAACAGACAAATTAGAGATGAAAACTTAAGATTTCAGACAGATTTTTTTATTTTAACGCCGCACGCCCCCATAGATGTATGTTTTTGAATTTTTATTTTTTGTAAAGGCGGAATTTTCGATATTATAGAAGTGAGTTCGGGGCAGTGCAGGGTTATGCAATATATATTAAGGAGGCTGTTATGGACTACTCAAAAATCACACCTTATGTCAGGGAGCTTGCCGCAATTTCGGACAGCAACAATCACATCACACCCGAGATGTATCCGAAGTATGATGTAAAAAAGGGACTGCGTGACCTCGACGGAAACGGCGTTGTTGCCGGACTTACCGAGGTGTCGGATATAAAGGCAAAAGAGGTTAACGAAAAGGGAGAGGCGGTACCGTGTGACGGTAGACTTTACTATCGTGGCGTAGATATCCGTGATATCGTGCGCGGATTTTTAGAGGACGGCAGATATGGCTTTGAGGAGTGCGTTTATCTTCTCCTTTTCTCAAAGCTTCCGAACAAAAATGAACTTGAGGAATTTTCACGCTATCTTTCCGACTGCCGCACACTGCCGCCGTCTTTTGTGCGTGATATGATACTTAAGGCACCCGGAAAGGATATGATGAATATTCTCTCACGCTGTGTGCTCGCTCTTTATACATATGATGAAAACCCGGATGATATCTCTGTGCCGAATGTCTTAAGGCAGAGCCTCAATCTTATAGCGCAGCTGCCGATGATAGCGGTATATGCATATCAGTCTTTCAGACATTATCATCTCGGCAAGACGCTTGTCATACATTATCCGAAGCCGGAATACAATACCGCCGAAAATCTCTTGTATCTTCTGCGTGAGAACGGGGAGTTCACACCCCTTGAAGCCAAGATACTTGACCTTGCGCTTGTACTGCATGCGGAGCACGGAGGCGGAAACAACTCCACATTTACAACGCATGTCGTAACATCTTCAGGAACTGATACTTATTCCGCAATATCCGCCGCGCTCGGCTCGCTTAAAGGACCTCGCCACGGCGGCGCTAATATAAAAGTAATGCAGATGTTTGACAATATGAGAGAGAGGATAGATGTTACCTCGGACGAGGAGATTTGGCAGTATCTGTCCGACATGCTTGACAAAAAGGAGTTTGACAGGCAGGGACTTATATACGGTATGGGGCATGCCGTGTATTCTCTTTCGGATCCGAGAGCGGATATACTGAAGAGGTATGCAAAGCGCCTTTCTGAGGAAAAGGGGCTTGAAGATGACTTTAATATGTACACGAAGGTAGAGGAGATAGCACCGAAAATCATTGCCGAGCGGCGCAAAATATATAAGGGTGTCAGCGCAAATGTCGACTTTTATTCCGGCATGGTCTACAAAATGCTCGGACTGCCTTATGAGCTCTTTACCCCGATTTTTGCCATTGCGAGAATTGCGGGCTGGAGCGCACACAGAATAGAGGAGATACAAAATGCGGGCAAGATTATCCGCCCGGCATATATCAATGTAAAAGAGGAGCAAAAGTATATCCCAATGTCGGATAGATGACCGCTCCCCCGCACCCGTGTATTAAAATACAGGCTGAGCGACATATAAGTTAAGTGTCGCTCAGCTTTTTTATACTTTGAATTTTGGCGCACATATATAAAATTTGTGCGTCCCGTCGAGGGCGGGAAAAATACTTTTAAAAAAACAGGGTGCCGAGTTATATGCAGGTCGGTATATCGGCGCGGAAAGGGCGGGGAATTTTTCTTAATTGTCAAATTCCTTATAGGACATTATTTGCCCTTTTTCTTGTGCTTTTCTTGTGCTAAACTTTAAGTGTCGAGAGCAGAACTCAAACATTTTTTCTATCAATTCAAATCAGGAGAGAGTTTTATGAGAAAAGTCAAAATTTTATTTTCAGCACTTATTTTATGTCTTACGGCGGCACTGATGTCCTCATGTGTCAGCATGAAAACAGATGTTACGATCGACCCCGAGGGCGGCGGAAAGACGGTAATATCGGTTGAAATGGAGAAAAGCATATATGATCAGCTTAAGGAATACGAGGATCCCACAGTTGATAAATTAGAGGGGGAAGGTGTCAGGATGACCGAGTTTACAAAGGACGGCGTCGAGTACTGCAGATTTACTCAGGAAAAAGAATATGATACATATTCCGCCCTTGCCGATGGCGTTATGGAGGAAAACACCCTTATAAAACAGCTTGCGATTACAAAGGATGAACAAAATCAGAGCGTTACCGTGAGCGGTGAACTTGATTTTTCCGATACGGATATTTCGTATTTTACAGAGTATCGGATAGAGGTGAAAATGCCCGGCAAGATTACATCAATGAAAGGGGCAAGCGAGGGGGAGAGTAAGCAAACCTTTGTTTTGGATTTTATTGAGCTTAAAAATCAGTCAGGCGAGCTGTCTTTTAATGTGCAGTCGGAAATATCAGACCCGGCACCTGTCGGTGTTATAATCGGAGTTTCGCTTGCGGTGATTTTTGTTGTTGCCGCTATAGGAATACTGATTGCTAAAACCAAGAGGGAGAGATAAAACGGCGCAAGGTTACGGCATTTCAGAAGAGCCGTAAATAAAGTATTATGCAGTTTCTCAGATAGGCGTATAAACCGAGGCGGTTTATACGCCTGCATTTTTTATGCATTTGCGACAGCCCTTTTTGAGAGGAGAAAATAAAAAGAGGGCAACTTGTTACCGGAAGGTATCAGGCTGCCCTCTTTTCAAAGATAGGGAAAACTTATTTCTCTCATATCGGGGTGATATTCTTATCGGAGTGGAAAATGTATATTTTGTGAGAGTATAGTTTTTCGCCCCGAGATTTTTCTCATCTGCCGAAGAGCTTGTTGAAATATGCGTACTCACCCATATCAATGCCGTCAAGCTGTTCTCTTGTAATGCGGTACTGCCAGTTTCCGTCTGCCGTGCCGGGTGTATTCATCCTTGTGTCTGCGCCGTATCCCAGAATATCCTGTATCGGCAAAATCACCGTATCGGCATGGCTCTTCAGGAGAGTTTTTATAATTTCCTTCGGGCAGTCGTCTGTTCTGCATCTTGAATCAGCGCAGTAGTCCTTGACTTTTTTGAGCGTCTCGTCGCCGCTCTCATACAGATATGCCAGCAGTGTGGTGTTATCATGCGTGCCTGAATACGCAACGCAGTTTTTCGGGTAGTTGTGCGGCAGGTGCGGAGAATCCCCGTCCGACAGAAAACCAAACTGAAATACTCTCATTCCGGGGAATTTTGAGTACTCCACAAGTTTTATTACATCCTCACAAATGTCTCCCAGATCCTCGGCAATTATGAGTTTGTCTCCTGCCGTCTCCCTGATTGCTTTGATAATTTTCTTTGATGGACCTTTTTTGTATTTTCCATCCTTGGCGGTTTTGGCAGTTGCGGGGATGCTCCAGAATGATTCAAAGCCTCTGAAGTGGTCAATCCTCACGCCGTCAAACATTGAAAGAGCATGACCTATTCTCCTTTTCCACCAGCTAAAGCCGTCTTTCTCCATCTCTTTGTAGTTGTAGAGCGGGTTTCCCCACAGCTGACCGTCCTTTGCAAAGTAGTCCGGCGGCACACCCGCCACCTCTTTCGGATAACCCTTTTCGTCGAGCAAAAAGTTTTCTCTTTCGCTCCAGGTGTCGGCGCTGTCTTCACATACATATATCGGTATGTCTCCGATGATTTCAACTCCGACGGCATTTGCATATCTTTTGAGGTCCATCCACTGACTGTAAAGCTCAAACTGCACAAACTGCCAGAAAAACAGCTCCTCCTCCGAGTATTCGCTCACGCTCCACTCCTGCCACGCTCCGCCTCCGTTTGCCTCCTTCAAGGCGAGAAAGCGGCATGCCGTGTCAATTTCTCTGTGTTCTTTTATAAATTTTTCTATCTCTTTTCGACCGCTTTCCGAAGCTCTCCGTGCCGCCTTTCTAAGGAGCGGGAGCCTCGTTGTGCCCAGCCGCCTGTACTCCGCAAGATACGGGCTCGCCTCTCGCTCACACATAAGCTCCTCCTTTGTGATAAGTCCTCGGGCATAAAGCAGCGGCAGATCCAGAAAGTACGGATTCAGCGCAAAGCTCGAGATAGACTTGTACGGCGAGTTGTACTCGTCCGGCATACAAACGGGCAGTACCTGCCAGATTTTAAATCCGCCCTCGGCAAGCCTGTCGACAAAATGCCTCGCCTCTTCTCCGAGAGAGCCAACCGAGTACCCTCCGGGCAGGGATGAAATATGCATTAAAACACCGCTTTTTCTCATTTTTCCTCCTGACTTTCAAAAACCGTTCCGCAGTGAATACAAAATTACGGAAACGGTCCGCTTGTAATGAGAGTATATTTTTCAGGTAATATCAGACTGTGCTTTGTCAAAAAATATTTATCATAATACTGAAACTCTTTTCTCATATTTTAACATATTCTTGCGAAAAAAACAAGAACTCCTCATTATAAAATTCGCTTATCTGTAGGTAATATAAACGGTTTTATTTTCTTCATTTAAAGTTACTGAAGGAAAAGAGAAAATATAAGTCCCAAAAGAAAAATTATCCGTAATTTTTCTCTTTACTCATTCGAAAAAATTATTGTAAGTTGCCAAAGTAAATTCCCCTTTCAGCTAGGCAAGGGAGAAATGACAGAATAAAATCCCCTTTTTGAGTAAAAAGCAGGCACAAGAGGACAAAAAAGAAAGGGAGTAAATTCCCCGTTGGC
>CALWTU010000066.1 GCA_944384515.1 uncultured Clostridia bacterium | reverse complement strand
CAAGGTCGTTGCCGGGACCGCTAAGCAGTGTCAAACCGGGCTTTGTCATCTGCTCGCCCATATCAATTACATCACAGATTTTTGACACGCCCCCCTTTTGAATACAGCCGAGCGACTTCTCCTCGAGAGTTGTAATACCGCCTTCCTTGTTTCCCGGAGAGGGGTTTTCATATATTTGCATGCCGTGCCTTCTGTAATAATCCTTAAAGCTGTTTATAAGAGATACTGTCTTTGAGAATACCTCTTCGCTCTCGCACCTTTGCATCAAAAGGTGCTCCGCTCCGAACATCTCCGGCACTTCCGTCAGTGCACAGCTGCCTCCGTATGCCGTAATCAGGTCACAAACTCTTCCGACAAGCGGATTTGCGGTAATTCCGCTGTATCCGTCGCTGCCTCCGCATTTAAGACCTATTTTCAGTTTGCTAAGAGGCTGAGGTGTGCGTGTGAATTTCTTTGTATACTCCTTCAGTTCTTCTACTGCCCGTATTCCCTCGCCAAGGTCGTCCTCAGCGTCCTGCGCATTTAAAAATCTGACACGGTCCGGGTTACAGTTGGGCAAAAACCTTTTAAACTCCTCGATATTGTTGTTCTCGCATCCAAGCCCGAGCACCAGCACGGCGCCGGCGTTCGGATGGTTTACCATCGCCGCAAGTATCCTCTGCGTGAGCTTCAAATCGTCTCCGAGCTGCGAGCAGCCGTACGGGTGCGGAAAATGAAATGCGCCCGTCCTCTCGGCTATTTTCTCCGCAAGCTTATTGACGCATCCGACGGTGTTTACAATCCACACATCGTTTCTCACTCCGACACTGCCGTCCTCTCTTTCGTACCCCATAAAATACCGCATTTCTCCGACTTTCGGCATCGGCGGATAAATCGAAGAAAATTTATACTCCAGGTTGTCTCCCAGACTCGTCTTTAAATTGTGCGTGTGGACATGCTCGCCTTTTTTTATGTCTTTTGTCGCATGACCGATAGGCGAGCCGTATTTTATGATGTCCTCACCCTGCATGATGTCACGCACCGCATATTTGTGACCGTTCTCAAGGTTTACTTCTACATTGTCGAGTTTGTTAATCAGCATTTTCCGCTCCCTCGATTTCGTTGCAGAGAAAACTTATGTCCTCTCCCCAAAGCGTCTTGTTCTGAAGTATTTCATAAAGGGAGTGTTCTTTTATGTATTTTACAGTCTCCTCATTGTCGCTTGGACTTTGCGTTTTGTAGTATTCAATCAGCCGCCTGAATGCAAATATCAGGTTTTTCGGCATGCGGCCGTATCTCTTTATGTACTCAAGAACAGAGGGAAGTACACGCACCTTGAATTTCGATACCGAATTAAGCAGGATTGAGCTGAGATAGTGGTTGATATAAGGGTTTGAAAATCTCACCAACACCTGATTTGCATATTCAGTAAGCTCATCTTTCGGCATATCGAGCGTCGGGATTATCTCCTCAAAAATGCACTTTTTTATAAACCTCAGCATCTTCTCATCCTCGGTACAGCTTCTTACGGTATCAAAACCGCTGAGCAAGCCGTGCGCAACCATAGAGGTGTGCGCTCCGTTTAATATGCGCACCTTTCTCGTGCGGTATTTTTCAAGCTCGTTTTCGGTTATGATAACATTAAGCCCCGCCTTGGAAAAGGGAAGCTCTTTTTCCAGGTCATAGTCCGTCTCGATTACCCAAAGATGAAAGTATTCGGATGTGTTCAGCATCCTGTCCGTGTACGGCAGTTCAATAACTTCCCCTTTAGGGTATCCGGTGTTTATTCTGTCCACAAGTGTGTTTGTAAAGATGTTCTTCTCACAAATCCACTGTGAAAACTCCTCGCCGAGATTCCAAAGCTCTGCGTATTTTAAAACGCACTCTTTGAGAGTGTCTCCGTTTCTGTCTATCAGCTCACACGGCAGAATAATAAATCCGTCAAGTGAAAGCTCAAATCTTCTGTATAAAAGTGCGGTAAGCTTAGCCGGGAAGGTTTCTGGCGGTGCGTCGTCAAACTTGTCTTTTTTAGAGAAAACAATTCCCGCCTCGGTCGTATTGGAGATAATATATCTCATTTGCGGCTCTTTTGCCAGATCGAGGAACTGCCCGTAGTCGTCATACGGCTTGACGCATCTTGAAATGCTGTTTATTATACTTGTCTCGCTGCCCTCTCTGCCGCGGATAATATGGGTGTATACGCAATTTTGTGCGCTAAGCGTATCGCACATTCCGTCCTTTATCGGTTGCACTGCAACAATATTTCCGCAGAAGAGACCTTTGTCGTTTAACTTCTGTATCATCCAGTCGGCAAAGCCTCTGAGAAAGCCTCCCTCTCCGAACTGAATAATTCTTTCGGGTCTGTCTATTTTTTCAAACATATATTTCTCCAAACACCAAATTGAGTTTATGCATTATACTTATATTTTAAATCAAAAAAATCCGTATTTCCTTTAAAAACTTGACCTGTTTAATAGAGTTTCTTGATTTTTTTGATATGATATGATATAATTGTATGCGTAATAAATTTTTCAGAACAAAAGGGGCGGTTTTGTGTTTTCGGCAGAGGGAGAATTCTATTTTGATAAAGTTACAAGGAATATAGGCAAGGACAGCTCCGAGCATTTGCATGACAGGGCGGAGATATACTATCTGAAGGAGGGGGAATGCACATACTTTATCGAAAACACTCCGTGCAATATTAAAAAAGGGGATATTGTATTTGTACCTGAAGGAAAGAAGCATAAAACCGTATACAACTTAAATCCGTATACAAGGCTTCTCATAAACTGTACGAAAAAATATATTCCGGAAAGTGTGCTCGACTCCGTCTCGCATAATGTATGTATATACCGAAATCCGCATATCTCATCCAGGATTGAAGAAATAATGTGCCTTATAGAAGAGGAGTATACAGACTCGGATGAGTATTCCGAGGAGATGATCCGAGCGTTGACATTTCAACTTTTCTTTATTTTTGCAAGGAATTTTGACACAAAATATATTGTCAGAACGGGCAGTGAGTTTATCGGGCGAACGATAAATTATATACAGCAGAACTATTCAAAGGATATAACATTGACGGATGTCGCACAGATGAACTGTGTCAGTGCGGAGCACCTGAGCCGTTCGTTTAAAAAAGAGACAGGAGTCAATTTTAACGAGTATGTGACTCTATTCAGACTGCAAAAGGCGGAGTATATGCTGAGAAATGAGCCGGGAAGAAGCGTGTCGCATATTGCATATGCTGTCGGGTTTAACGACAGCAACTATTTTTCCCACAAATTCAAAAAACTTTACGGCATATCTCCTCTTAAATTCAGAAAGGGAACAAAACAGGCATAAGCAGTACCCGTGTTAAATTTCAACTGGAGATTAAGCCTTTATACTCAAATGTGAATATAATCCTTCATACGCTTAAACCGAAAAGAGACTGAGTTTTTCGCTCAGTCTCTTTTAAATATTTTCTCCGCAAGTCAAAGTCTTATATGTTTTGCACCTTTAAACTGTTCTGCCTTTTTCTCAGCACTCGGTTTATAATGCACACATAAATCGTCACGCTGAGCAGCGGTCCCAGAACATCCGATATCGGTTCGGCGTAGAATATTGATTCAATACCGTAGAAGACAGGAAGAATAAATATAGATGCAAAGTATATAAATTTTCTGAAAATGGACAAAGGCAGGGCAATTTTTACAAGACCCATTGCCGTAAATCCATCGATTATTTCGTATTGCAGGGCAAGAGGAATAATGGCAAGCGTGCTGATTTTAATTGCCTCTTTGGAAATTCTGTATATCTCTTCGTTTTGTGTGAAGATTGAGACAAAGGCTCCTCCGAAAAGTCTTGCGGCAACAAACATTATTGTGGTATATACAATACACATCAAGAACAGGTATTTTTGCGCCCGCTTTACTCTTGCAATATCTCTTGAGCCGTAGTTGTAGCTCAAAATTCCCTGAGTACCCGAGCTTATACCCGACAGAGGCATGGTTACGATGAGCATGAAGCTCTGCAGGATTGTATTTGCGGTTATATAACTGCTGGCGAGGTCGCCGCCCCATTTTTTTATGGTGGAATTTATTGAGATAATCATTACGTTGTCAAGAGAGAGAATTATAAAGGGGCTCAGTCCCATAAGGAGAATTCTGAGTATGAGTTTAAAGTCAAGCTTAGTGAAGATGATTTTTACACGGGTGTACTTGCTTGTTAAAAAAATAAGGACAAATACCATAGAGGCAAATTGGCTGATAATTGTGGCATAAGCCGCGCCTTCTACTCCCATTGAAAAAAGGAATATAAAAATCGGGTCGAGTATTATGTTAAATCCCGCACCGATAAGCACCGACGCCATGCCGACCTTGGCAAATCCCTGGCAGATTATAAACTGATTAAGACCTAATGAGAGCAGGGCAAAGAATGTGCCGCTGACATATACCCGAAAGTAACTTTCAGCATATGGGAAAATGTCATCTGTCGCTCCGAAAAAATAGAGTATGGGTTTTGCCAGAGGAAAAATAGCAACAATACTTACTAAGGAGAAAAAAAGCAAAAGCACAAAACTGTTAAAGACAATTTTTTCGGCTCTTTTTTGATTTCCCTCACCGAGACTTATTCCCATCAGCGGGGACGCTCCGAAGCATACGAGAAAAGCGAGGGTGCTTATGAGTGTTACGATGGGACCGCAAATTCCGACTCCTGCAAGAGCTTGGTCGCCGATAACGGGTATGTTTGCAACATACATTCTGTCCACAATGCTGTAAAGAACGCTTACAAACTGCGCAAGCATTGCAGGCAATGCTATTTTTACAACAAGTTTGCTGATCTTTTCAGTGCCCAGCGGATTGCCCATTTTTTAAACCTCCATAAGATTGTACTAAAAAAATACACCAATATCATATTATAATCATCTCAAATAATAAAGTCAATAGGTTTTAAAAATAAAATATCATAACCGTTTAAAAATAAAATATCATAACCGAAATCGGAAAGAGAAATGCCGACCGAATTGATATGCACCCGGAAAGCCAAGCGCTGCAAAAGTCGGATTATTGCCGTCAAAGGGCTTAGCACTGACTGTGTGAAAATGCGGTATTAAGACGGTGGGGCGGCTGTAAACCGTAAAAAAGACTTGCACGGCGCGTAGGAAAAATCCGAACCTGCAAGCTTTTTTGTATTAAGTTAAATGAGTTGATCTTTTTTCTGCCACAGGCGGCGGTCAGAGAAAAGATTGAGCTTTGTCTTGCACCGCTAACACGCCCGTCGCTTAAAGAATATCAAACGGTCAGTCAAGATAAAAGTCGGCAAAATATTTCGGCTTGTGAAATGAAATATCCTCGTCTAAAATTTTGTTGAAGCTGATAAGATGTGTGGGATTCTTTAATGCGGAATATTTGTATATGTTTGCCCTGATCTTGCTGCCCCTTTCGTGGCGGTATTCGGAAAAATATTTCTTTATTACCGAAACGGGAATTTTAAAGCTTATCTCCCAGCCGTCGTCGTGAATCTGCGGTTTGATATCAAAACTCTCAATTTCGGATACATCAAGATAATTTTTGCACATCTTTACCTTGTAATCGGAGTCACAGAGGCAAAGCCCGGCGAGCATATAACCGAGACAGTTTACTTCAAAGTTTATATAATTTTGCGTAATATCGGGGGTAAACTGCATAAAAATTTCAACACAGCTGTCTACGCATACAGCTTTGTTATGCTCCTTTACCTCAGAGCGCAAATTGGTCTCGTTTGTTGTAAAATGCAAATAATAGTTGTCTTTATCATACGAAATTTCGCACGAGGTCTCGGGGCGTTCATCACCCGTGTTCCACTGTGCGTTTTTTATTTCAAATACAGAACCTGTACTTTTAATCGGGTAGTTCATAAAATATGTTCCTTTTCGGTTAAGATAATTTGCACCGTCATTTTGCCTGTCATGCGGTTTTACTTCACTGTAGCTTTTAAACCGATATATTCAGCCGCAAGTGCGTCGACATCAAGGTCAGAGAGGAAGTTGTCGGATGTTTTCTGAAGTTGCATTTTCAGCTCTGAGAGCATAAAAGACATAACATCACTGTCATAAATTAACTCGTTTTCGTCGAGATTATCAATGAGAGAGTAGAGATATATCTTCGGCTCAAAACCGAGAGCATGACCTTTGTCGACAACAAGCTTATATTCCTTGCTCACAACGCTTCTCCAGCCGTAATTCATAAAATCAAGGTTGTTTTTGCGGTACTCCTCTATTCTGTCCTTCGATGAAGGGAATGCCACGGTCAGTACCGTTTTTTGCTGCACGGGTGCGGACTTTTTAAGGCAGTCAACAAGACTTTCTCCCTCACAAATACCGCGCCCGTCAATTCCGAGCAGATCGAGAATTGTGCGCGACTGGTCGGGTATATTTACAACATCCGAGCATTTTTGCTTCTTAATACCGGGACCTAAAACCATAAGGGGTATGCCCTCGGATCCCTCATACCAGATATGCTTTGCAATTCTGTTATGATCTCCGAGCATGTCGCCGTGGTCGGCTGAGATCATAATATATGTTTTATCGTAAAGTCCGCTTTCCTTTAAGAAATCAACAACCTTTCCGATACACTCGTCAAGTATGCTTACTGATGTGTAGTAGCCCTGTACAACCGACTTGTTAAAGTCCTCTTTGTACCTGTCGGGTATCATGTCTCCTCTGCCGTTTGGAGCAGGGGCAGACTGTGTAATATTCCTTTTTATTCCGTCATACTCAGCCATTCTTTCCTTTGGGGCGAGATTGTACGGGCTGTGGGGAGGATTGTAGGATATAAACAGCACAAAATCATCGTTTTTGTTTTTTTCGATAAAGTCAAGCGCAACCTCTGTTTCATGTACGCTTGACCACTCTTCAACCTTTATGAAGTTTCCGTCCGTGTCCCAGTAATGCGGAGCGTTATGCACATCGTATGTTCCGTATGAATACCAGAAGTCAAACCCGTGTCGCTTTTTTCCGGGAGGTGTAAATGCGTCCCATCCGCCTGTTCCGTCGGGAATATCAAGGTGCCACTTTCCGATATATCCCGTTTTATAACCGCTTTCTTTTATAAGATCCGTGATACAGAGCATGTTTTCGTCAAGGTGGGCGTCAATCTCCGGCTTGCAGTTGGTATACACACCTGTATTATGCGGATGTCTGCCGGATATCAGACTTGCTCTTGCCGGCGAGCAGAGCGGGCAACAGCTGTATGCCCGCTCAAAGAGCGTTCCCTCTTTTGAGAGGCTGTCAAGTGCCGGAGTTTTTATATCTTTATTGTATATTCCCATGGCGTCTCTTCGCCACTGATCTGCAAATATGTAAATTAAATTCATGGTTTTCTCCTTCTTAGGCTTTTCGCTTTTTCTGTACTGCGCTTTGCCGTATTTTTGACGGCATAAATTAAAAGGTTTTCAGGTGTCAGTCCGGGAGAAGTCTGAAGAGCATATTTGTATTCAGATATTTCTCGGCTTTTTTGTAATAAGATTCATTCGGGTACTGTTTATGTGCCATCAGAGCTATGCGGCACATTGTCTCGCGAGGGATAGACTTTGAAATTTGCTGGTATTCAAACCCGTCAAGAGAGTCTATGTATTTGAGAAGATAGTCGCACGCCGATTTGAGGGCGCAGTCGCCGCTCTCC
Organism: uncultured Clostridia bacterium; assembly: GCA_944384515.1. GTDB lineage: Bacteria > Bacillota > Clostridia > Oscillospirales > CAG-272 > UBA1740. Next base: position 9,288 of record CALWTU010000066.1, on the reverse strand, counting down.
CTCTTTGTGTGCCACATATCAATTTTGACTCCGGCGATTTTTGCCATATTGGCAATCATGCACAGTCCCTCAAGGTTATATGTCGAGTATCCGAGTCCGTTTGTGCGGGCAAGCTCGTGCGGCTGTTTGCCGTCTTTGTCAATTTGGGCGAGTATGCGCCTTTGATAAGCCAGCTCAAGCTGCCTTTTTGCAAGCTCGACTCTTCCGAGCATCAGCGCCGTGGAAATTACCTGTATATCGTACCATGTTCCGTGGTTGTTTTTGGTGTTGTCCTCCTCAACTCCGATCTCGCTTGTCAGCATCCAGTCAAGAAAGCGATTGTACCATTCTGATACGCCTTGCTTTACATCCTCCGGCATCAGTCCGACAGCGTCAAGCAGCATGATTGAGTCCATCAGAAGAAATGAGCGGCTTGTATCAATTAAACCGAAACAGCGGCCGTCACAAATTCCGGGGATAAATTGACCGTATTTTAAATGAGGGTTCATTCTCGTCTTTTCGTCTATAAACCAAACCCGCATATGCTCAACTGCTGCTTTTGCGTATCTGTCGTCTTCAAGGTAGTACGAAGCCAAAGTGAGTTTATGTACGGAGTTAAACAGGTTTGACATTGTCGCTTTTTGGTTTGTCTCGGGGTTTCTCTCGCCGTCACGGCGGATATACGGCAGACCGTCTTTTGTGTCGGGGTTCGGCCACCAATATGGACCCATTGACGCATAATCGTGCGGATCGTTGCTCTTTGGGCGTATTGTTCTTTGAGTTACAGAGTAAATTTCGCCCTCGTACACTTTTTCTGCCGAGTAGTAGATGTTCTCCATAACGCTGTTGTTTTGACTCATTTTTGCGGCGTGTTCTTCTAAGAGAGCACCGTCGAATGTTACCGTCTTCGGCGTTTTCAGTAACTTAAGCATGTAAAGTACCTCCACAATATTATTTTGCAAATGAAAAAACTTTTTATATCGGCAAAAGCCGAAAGCGTATCAAACGGTTGTGCGTTTTGATAATTCTGATACAGTATCCATAGCAGAGATGTCCTGTAAAAGGTAAAATATTGCAAATGCGGATATATTCTTGCATTAATTATAGCATACAGCACTGATGATTTCAATATGTAACTAAAATATATACATATGCGTTTTATTTTCCGAGTATTGGTAATACTTAATTGTAGAAAAAAGAGGAGGAGTGTTGAAAAATGCGATTAAATAAGGTTGATATATCCGGCTTTGACACCTCGAAGCTGAAAACTTTAAGCGAGCAGAGAAAGAAAGAACTGTTGAGGCTGTCAAAAAACGGAGATCAAAAAGCCAGGGAAGAGCTGATTATGGGCAATCTGAGGCTTGTGCTTAGTATTATTCAGCGGTTTAACCCGAAGGGAGACAGCGCAAACGATCTGTTTCAGGTCGGGTGCATAGGACTTATAAAATCCATTGATAACTTTAACCTTGATATTGATGTCAGATTTTCCACATATGCCGTGTCAATGATTATTGTACAGCGAAACGCGCCGAATTATCTGACGGGAGGGTTATTCGGAGATATGTCAGGCATAAAAATCACTTCAACAAATGAAGCAAAACCGCTCACAAGGGAGGCGGTAATAAAAAAACTTATCGAAACGGAAGAATTCAAAAGCGACAAAAATACATCGCTTCAAGCACTTCTTACGAGGAAAGAGGGAGGTTACAGCAGGGAGAGTGTTATTGATGCGGTGGAAACCTTTGTTATAGAAAATGGCAGAGGGGCAGAATACAGGGACTTTACCTCACAAAACGCCATGCCGTCGGTAAAGACAGTGAGAAAACTCTTTGGCATGACACTCACGGCGTTTTTAAGCGAGTACTTTGACGGCGGGAGGGTCAAATATCTGTTGACAGATGGGGGCAAAAACTATAACACTGTAAAAACGTTTCTTACAAAAAGCCGCATGAAACTTTCAGGACGGGAGAGGGAGCTTGCAGATGAAATGATAGAGGAATATCCTCTGGGACAATGGAATAAGAAGCGGATAGAGAATAATATATATGAGTTTATAAATTTACATAACAGGCTTCCGGTAAAAAGGGATTTTATCTCGGATAAATCGCTTCCGCACCCGAATATTTTCAAACATATATACTCGATGACGTATGCGGAGTTTCTCAGAGAGCGCTTTGCGCAGATGTATACTCCGCACGGGAATAAAAAGAAGGCGTATGAGAATAAATATGCCGAAAAGTCCTCTATTGAAACTTTTGCGGCAGAGTACAGGCGCATATGTCCCTCCGGAATGAGAGAGTACGACAGGGGGCGGGACAAAAGTATCGGAAGCTGTGCAAAAACCGTTATGCGCCGTTATAACCTTGAAACTTTTGCAGAGCTCGTCAAGCTTGCGGGAATAAAAACCGAGCGGACGGGCACAGCTATAAAGACGGTGAGGTATTTCGTTTTGTAAAGCTTGAAATAATATAACAAATCAAAGATTTTACCGTCAAGGAACAGCTGAAAGCATAAAAATACAAATATGGATTTTTTGCTTTTATGGAACAGAAATGCTGCCGCGGCAAGCGGCTTTATAATGCCATTGCCACGTAAATTATAGATTTACATCAGGCGAAATCGGCACACTATATATCAATGAAGATTTCGGTTTTTTGCAACTTCGGGCTTTCGGTTTGAGTGCTTTATGAGAATATTTATTCATTGTATTTCTTTTCGTACAAGCCGAAAAAAATTTAAAATCTATTGACTTGAAGGAGTTTGTGTGATATCATACAAAGTAAATAATGTGACGGCTCGGACGGTAAAATCTTTCCCCTGCGGCCACAAAAATAAATTTTGGGAAGAGTTGAGAAGATGGAAATTAAAATTACAAAAACGCAAACTCCGAAGGTTATGCCGAAAGAAAGCGAGCTTGGATTCGGTAAATATTTTTCAGACCATATGTTCGTTATGGATTATGAAAAGGATAAGGGTTGGATAAATCCGAGGATTGTTCCGTTTGAGCGAATAACGCTGCATCCTGCCTCTACCGTTCTTCATTACGGATCGGAAATATTTGAGGGACTTAAGGCGTACAGAGCCGAAAACGGTGATGTTCAGCTTTTCAGACCCATGGAAAATATAAGAAGAATGAACCGTTCGGCAGAGCGTATGTGTCTGCCTCAGATAGATGAGAACGATTTTCTCGAATATCTTACCGAGTTTGTAAGGTGTGAGAAGGATTGGGTACCGCATTCGTTCGGCACATCCCTTTATCTGCGCCCCTTTATGTTCGGAAACGATGAGACGCTCGGCGTTCATTCGGTTGCACGAGCTACTTTTATGATTATCGCTTCTCCGAGCGGCAGTTACTATAAAGAGGGTATCAATCCTGTTAAAATTATGATTGAGACAGAGGATGTCCGCACCGTAAGAGGCGGAACAGGATACGCAAAATGCGGCGGTAACTATGCCGCATCCAACAGAGCGGGCGAGCGTGCAAATCAGAAGGGATATTCTCAGGTGCTCTGGCTTGACGGCGTTGAGCGCAAGTATATTGAAGAGGTCGGCGCAATGAATGTTATGTTCAGGATAGGCGACGAGATCGTAACTCCCAAGCTCACAGGCTCTATTCTTCCCGGAATTACAAGGATGTCCTGTATTGAGGTATTAAAAGGACTCGGTTACAAGGTCTCGGAGAGACTGCTCTCGGTTGACGAGCTGATGGGCGCCATCAAGAGCGGAGAACTCAAAGAGGCTTGGGGCTGCGGTACTGCGGCGGTTGTTTCCCCTATCGGAAAGCTCATGTACGAGGATGTCGAGTATGTTATCAACGGCAACGAAATCGGAAGTATTACAAAACAGCTTTACGATATTCTTACGGGAATTCAGTGGGGCAAGACCGAGGACAAATTCGGCTGGGTTTATAAAATTTAAAGTTTGTTACTCTTAAAAGACGATGTTCATTAAGGCTGACAGATATTTTGCCGTCAGCCTTTTTGGTTTTTTTATCAGATGTTTCTTGTAGTAAAGATAATTTATCCTTTGAAGTGCTATATTATTGTGCATTTGTAACATAATATACCGAACAAATCTTCTTAAACTGTAAAAAGTTCTAATTTTGCAAATTACAGATAAATTTAGTTGACAAAAGTAAAAAAAGAGTTTATAATTATACTAATCAGTAATAAAGACTATGAAGGGAAAACAGTCTGTTGCGGCAGCCCAAAGAGAGCCGTCGGTCGGTGCGAGACGGTGGTGCGGGCAGATCAACTCATCCCGGAGTTGCCACCTGAAAAATACAGTAGGCGTGGACGGGTCCCTCCCGTTACAGTTGGGGTTCTGCTGTCCGGCAGAGCAAAGCGGGCGTTTTTCGCCAATCAGAGTGGTACCGCGGAGTTTTCTTCGTCTCTTGTCATGCAACCTTTGTTGCGGCGAGAGGCTTTTTTGTTTTATTGCGGTAGAATGAGAGGTACAGATGAAAGGAACTGACAAGTATATAAAGCAATTTTTTGCACCTAAGGGTGTGAAGATGGAATGGATGAAAAAAGAATACATAGACAAACCGCCGATATGGTGCAGTGTTGATCTGAGGGACGGCAATCAGGCGCTTATCATCCCTATGAGTCTTGAGGAAAAGCTTGAGTTTTTCAAGCTGCTCTGCGAGGTTGGTTTTAAAGAGATTGAGGTCGGATTCCCCGCAGCGTCGGAGACGGAATATGAGTTCTGCCGTGCGCTTATCGAGAGGGGACTTATTCCTGACGATGTGACAATTCAGGTGCTTACTCAGTCGAGGGAGCATATCATCAAAAAGACCTTTGAGGCGCTCAAGGGCGTAAAGCGTGCCGTCGTACATCTTTACAATTCCACATCCGTTGCACAGCGTGAGCAGGTGTTTAAGAAGAGCAAGGAAGAGATTATAGATATCGCCCGTTTCGGAGCAAAGCTTTGCAAAGAATACAGAGAAAGGGCTGGGGAGGAGAGCGAGTTTGTATTCGAGTATTCTCCCGAGAGCTTTACGGGTACAGAGCCCGAGTTTGCGCTTGAGATATGCAACGAGGTTATTAAGATTTGGGAGCCGACGCCTGAAAGAAAGGTTATTATAAACCTGCCCGTTACGGTATCCCACTCCATGCCGCACATATATGCGGCGCAGGTTGAGTATATGTCGGAAAACCTGCTTAACCGTGAGAATGTGATAATTTCTCTCCATCCGCATAATGACAGGGGATGCGCCGTGGCGGATAGCGAAATGGGACTTTTGGCAGGCGGAGACAGAATTGAGGGTACTCTCTTCGGAAACGGAGAGAGGACCGGAAATGTTGATATTATAACTCTTGCGCTCAATATGTATTCGCAGGGCGTTGATCCCGCTCTTAATTTTGAAAATCTTCCCGCTATTACAGAGGTGTACGAAAAAGTGACACGCATGCGAGTCTATGAGAGACAGCCGTACAGCGGACAGCTTGTGTTTGCGGCATTCAGCGGTTCTCACCAGGACGCAATTGCAAAGGGAATGAAATACCGTGAATCGACAAATACAAATGTCTGGAATGTGCCGTATCTTCCGATAGATCCTACGGATATAGGCAGAGCGTATGAGGCTGATGTTATCAGAATAAACTCTCAGTCCGGTAAGGGCGGAATAGGTTATATTCTTGAAACACAGTTCAATATGGATCTTCCAAAGAAGATGAGAGAGGTTTTTGGATATCACATAAAGAGCATATCCGACCACAGTCACAGAGAACTTCAGCCCACAGAGGTGTATGATATTCTCATTCGTGATTTTGTAAATAAAAAAGATTATATAGCAGTTGATAAAGCGGTTGTAAAGGATGTTGACGGCGGAGTTGAGGCAGAGGTTGATGTAAAATATAACGGCAAACTCAGCAAGGTTCACTCTAAAGGAAACGGACGGCTTGACAGCGTCAGCTGTGCGATAAAAGAAGTGCTCGGAGTAGACTTTACTCTTGAAAGCTACAATCAGCACGCCATTGACGAGAAGTCAACATCGAGGGCGGCGTCGTATGTGAGCGTTTCGTATAAGGGAAATACATATTGGGGAATAGGAATTGACAGCGATATTATGATGTCCTCGGTGTATGCGCTTGTAACGGCAGTCAACGCCATGATAGCAAAAAACGCACAAGAGTTTTGAAAGGTAGGTAGTATGAAGTTAACAGGAGCAGAAATAATTGTCAGAACCCTCATAGAGCAGGGGGTAACAGATATATTCGGTTATCCGGGAGGACAGATACTCAGCGTATATGATGCACTGTATAAGTACAGAGATGAGATAAACCATATTCTGACGGCTCACGAGCAGGGAGCGGCGCATGCTGCTGACGGATACTCAAGGGCGACGGGCAAGGTCGGCGTTGTGTTTGCAACATCCGGTCCGGGCGCAACGAACCTTGTTACGGGTATTGCGACAGCGATGCTTGACTCTGTGCCGATGGTAGCCATTACCGGAAACGTGCCCTGCAACCTTATCGGAAAAGACAGCTTCCAGGAGATAGATATTACGGGAGTGACTCTTCCGATTACAAAGCACAACTATTTTGTAAATGATGTCACAACCCTCAAGGATGTTATAAGAGAGGCGTTTTCAATTGCAAAATCTGGCAGACCGGGACCTGTGCTTATAGATGTTCCCAAGGATGTGCAGACTGCGCTTTGCGAGTATGAGGACGGGGAGCGTGTAGCGAAAATCCCGCTTCCGGCACCTAAGAGTGAGGATCTTCAGAGAGCAATTGAGCTTATCAACAGCTCAAAGCGCCCGTATATATACATAGGCGGAGGCGCCGCAGGGCTTGGCCTCGGAGAAGAGATAGTTAAGTTTGCCGAGAAGATAGATGCGTATATCGGATGTACGTTTATGGGACTTTCCGCAATACCTACATCCTGCGAGAGATTTCTCGGAATGCAGGGAATGCACGGTCATTATGCCTCATCAACCGCACAGGACAATGCGGATCTGATTATAGGAATAGGTGTAAGATTCAGCGACAGGGCAACCGGAAACCTTAACAGATACGCAAAGAACTCAAAGATAATTCAGCTTGACCCGGATTTTGCCGAGATAAACAAGAATGTCAAGGTTGACTGCGGAGTTATCGGAGATGTTGAGATTGCGTTCCGCAAAATAAGCGCGGCAGCAGAGCCGAAGGATCTTCCGCAGTGGCGTGAGTGCGTTGAGGAACTTAAAGCAAAAGAGGCGGAATACGAAAAGGAAGTAGAGAGTGCGCAGGGTGAGAGACTGACGCCGAAATTTGTAATAAACACTATAAACAAAAACAAGCCAAAGGGTACGATTATTGCAACGGATGTAGGACAGCACCAGATGTGGACGGCACAGTATGCGGATTTTGATATGCCCCGCCGGTTTGTTTCAAGCGGCGGACTCGGAACTATGGGCTTCGGACTCGGTGCCGCCATCGGTGCAAAGGTGTCATCTTTTGACGACACGGTGGTGCTTGTAACGGGAGACGGAAGTTTCGGAATGAACCTTAATGAGCTTGCGACAGCTGTTTCGCACAACATACCCGTTATTATCGTGGTTATGAACAACGGTGTGCTCGGAATGGTGCGCCAGTGGCAGACTCTCTTCTACGGCAGGAGGTACTCAAATACCGTTCTTACCGACAGAAAGACGGATTTTGTCAAGCTCGCAGAGGCATTCGGCGCTGTCGGAATGCGTGCGACCACCAGAGAGGAATTTGAGGATTGCTTCAAGAAAGCTTTGAAGCTCAATGATGTAGTGGTAATCGATACATTTATTGACAAAGAGGAGTTCGTACTTCCCATGCTTCCTCCGGGCGGCTCGATTGACGATATTATTTCAGTTGTAAAAGACGGGGAGGTAGTAAAGTGAACAAGTTTGTAATTGCTGTATATGTTGAAAACAAATTCGGTGTACTTACCCGTGTTACAAGTATGTTTACAAGGCGTGGATTCAATATTGACGCTCTTACGGTCGGAGAGACGGAGAGACCGGATTTTTCAAGAATAACGATTTCATTAAGCGGAGACGGATATGCCAGGGAGCAGCTTATCAACCAGCTGCGCAAGCTCTACAATGTCAAAAAGGTGGAGGTTCTGATGGACGACGCCATAAAGCGTGAGCTTATGCTTATAAAAGTCCGTTATACAAGCGAAAACCGCGCGGATATTATCTCCGCGGCGGATATTTACCGCGGCAAGGTAATTGACTATACCGTCAGCGAGATGTGTGTTGAGGTGACGGGCGAGCCGACAAAGATAGACGCATTCATTAAGCTTATGATGCCTTTCGGTATTATTGAGATGTGCCGTACGGGTATTGTCGCTCTTGACAGAGGAGATTCGAGCCTCTTTGACAAGGAATAATTTTCCGAGAAGATTTTCTTCTGATTTTCGGGCTTACCCGAAGTAAAATGGCGCAAAGCGCCGACTTATAAAACAAAAACAAAAATTTTACCTTATGGGGGATAAAAAAATGGCAGACGCAAAGATTTATTATCAGCAGGATTGCAATCTTGCAAAACTTGACGGCAAAACAGTTGCCATCATCGGATACGGTTCACAGGGACACGCACATGCTCTTAACCTCAAAGAGAGCGGAGTAAATGTAGTTGTAGGTCTTTATAACGGCAGTAAGAGCTGGGCAAAGGCAGAGGCACAGGGACTTAAGGTTATGACAGCCGAGGAGGCTGCAAAGGTTGCCGACATCATCATGATTCTCATCAACGATGAAAAGCAGGCTAAACTCTACCGTGAGTCTATCGAGCCCAACCTCACAGAGGGCAAGACACTTGCTTTCGCACACGGCTTCAATATTCATTTCGGATGCATTAAGCCCCCGAAGAATGTTAACGTTATTATGATTGCTCCCAAGGGTCCCGGACACACGGTTCGCAGCGAGTACCAGGTAGGCAAGGGCGTTCCTTGTCTTATTGCCGTACATCAGGACGCTACCGGCGACGCACTCGAGATAGGACTTGCATATGCGCTCGGTATCGGCGGTGCGAGAGCAGGTGTTCTTGAGACAACATTCCGCACAGAGACTGAGACAGACCTCTTCGGTGAGCAGGCAGTGCTTTGCGGCGGTGTTTGCGCACTCATGCAGGCCGGATTTGAGACTCTTGTTGAGGCAGGTTACGATCCGAGAAACGCATACTTTGAGTGTATCCACGAGATGAAGCTTATTGTAGACCTTATCTACCAGAGCGGCTTTGAGGGTATGAGATATTCCATTTCAAATACTGCAGAGTACGGTGACTACATTACAGGTCCTAAGATTGTTACAAAAGAGACAAAGGCTGCAATGAAAAAGATACTTGCAGA
>CALWTU010000065.1 GCA_944384515.1 uncultured Clostridia bacterium | reverse complement strand
AAAAATAATTGACAAAGGGTTTAAAACATGATATCATAAAGAAAAAGGGGAAAATTATGCCGACCGAAAATTCTTATAAAATCAAAACAAAAAAGAGAAATCTGTTTCTGAGAGTTTCAAAAGGGCATTTTGCCACAAACCACAGCCATATCAATTATTACATTGATGTTACCACACAGAAGACAAGGCTTAACGAGGCAAAGGCTGTTGCCGAGGAGCTTGTTGGTTATTACAATACGAGCACGGTGGTTGACACAATACTTTGCCTTGACGGCACCGAGGTTATCGGCACATGTCTTGCCGAGGCGCTCACAGAGGGCAACTTTGTCAATATGAACTCCCATCAGACAATTTATGTTATAACGCCGGAGCGCACGCAGGGAAGTCAGATTATTTTCAGAGATAACCTTGTCGGGGCGGTGAAGGACAAGAATGTTCTCATACTTGCCGCGTCGGTCAGCACCGGTTATACGGTGAAGTCCGCAATCGAGGCTATAAAATACTATCAGGGAAATGTTGCGGGTATATCCTGTATTTTTGCGACGGTGGAGGAATTTATGGGGTATAATGTGTACTCCGTGTTTAATCCCGAGGATCTTCTGGATTATGCGTCATACCCGTACAACGACTGTCCGCTGTGTAAGAGCGGGGTGAAAATCGATGCGCTTGTGAACAGCTTCGGCTTCTCAAAACTTTAATCCTACAAAAAAATGCGGATTGACCGGATCTCGGCTGTCCGCATTTTTTGCATGCGAGGGAACACACATCTGCGCCCATAAAAATCTCCCTGCCGAAGAAGACAGGGAGAAAATATATTTTCCGAAAACGGCACGACTGTAAGCGTTGTCGGATTACTCGTTGATATTCTTTAAAATATCACTTATCTTTGAAAAAGTTTCTAATGCTTTTTGAAAATCCTGAGGGGTATCCGTATATAAAAGCTTCTTGTGCAAGTTTGAATAAGTTTCGCCAACTTGCTTGTTAAAAAAACAACTCCATGAACTAAAATCATAAGCACCTGTAGGATCATATTCATTAGATATTCCTCTTTTATTGAGATAATAAGAATCCGTATCCTTTGTTAATCTAACAAGTCTTTTAAGCTCATCTTTGTCTTTGAGAAACTCCTCAATTTCCGGTAAATCAAAAAGACGCACGACATCGTAAATATGCCTGACTTTGTTTTCTATATTGCCGCAGATCGCATGGCGTTTGACAGACATTATTTTGTCTATAAACGTTCTTTCTATGTTAAGAACATTTAAAGATATCGATTCCAATTCATACTTTGCAATATCACCCCATTCGCCTCTATCTTCCAGAAATTCTTGGATATATGATTTTAACTGTTTCTTTGAATAGGGATCCGGACGAACACTGCTGCCGATTTCGAGCTTGATCTGATTAGATCTGTCATCAAACCAAACATACATGCTTTTGTTGCGGTTTGACCGTTCACTTTGAATAGGCTCCGTGTAAAAACCCAAAGTCATTGCACTCTCAATCTGTTTAATTGATCTGCTACAGGATTTATCGCTCTGTTCCATTCCAAGAAAAGTCAGATCTATATCTTCCGAAAATCTCTCAATTGAACCAGGATAACATTTGCTGAGTGAGGTGCCGCCTTTAAATACACATTGATCAGCGTATTCACTTTCAGCTAAATTTTTAAGAAGCACAACAATATAGTAATCTCTTTCAACTGCGGACTGCGGCAAGTGTTTATATTCGGCGACAATTGATATTAAATCTCTGAATTCAGTTTTTGATTCGTGCAGCTTCATATATTTTCTCCATCTTCGGATACTTATACTCTGAAAGAGAAGAGAGATAATTTCTTAAATTATTCTCTCTATTGTAGTAATTTAATATTTCCTGTAAAAAAGCGATTGTGGATTTTTTGTAATTCATCGCATTATATACGGTTTCAAATACCTCTTCATTATAACTTTCCGCAATTGTTTTTGTAAATTTGATAAAACTTAAATAGTTGATGTCCTCAATTTTACTGTAATTATTCAGAACCTCAAGACAATGTATCATTGATTTTACGGGGTCATTATAAGTTATTTGTACTCTGTGAATAGTAATGTTGCGAATCGATTTAGTAAGTCCATCGAGCTCAGAGGAGAGAACATCAATGTTTTTTGAAATCTGTGTTGTTAAACCAAGAGAGTTGTATAAGGTATATCCGATAGTCGTTCCCATTTCATTTTCTGTAAATGCATTTACAATTTCTTTTTCAGACGGAGGAACAACTCCGTACTTGGTGACTTTGGGTAAGTGATATGTGCCTTTTGCGATTTTAACAAGTTTGCCCGATTTACACAGTCTTTCGAGCGTTTTATAGTATGCTGCCTCAGACACTTGATTTCCCAGGACGGATCTGTATAACTTACTTGCAAATATCAATTCATTAGCTTTATACTGTTTAAGAGCATTTTGTATTAACGTAACGCTGTTCACTATTATCCCTCCTTACTTTTCTTATATTATTATACAAATAAATTCAGATTATGTCAAGTATTTATTTTTTTTACTTGACATTTGTTCGTGCGATAGGTACGAATTATTATTTGGTATTGCAAGTTCGCTTATGTCTTTCACAATGCTCTTTTAAGCAATTGGCTATCCGGACCTCGATGCGGACCGCACTTTTATAACTGTACTTTTATGACCGTGCTTGTTCGTATGTGTTTTTCGGACGTATTTTTCAGGCATATGACGCTCCCCTTTTTGCCCTGACTTTCGGGCAAAAAGGGGAGGCAAGGCAGAACGCCTTGCCTCCGTTTTTTTTGGTTAATTTGCCGATTCGGTATTACTCGGTTCTCAGTGCGATGACAGGGTCACGCTTTGCCGCATTGCTTGCGGGTATAAGTCCCGATACGGCGGTCAGCGCCATGCTGAGGAGCATCAGGATAATTGCCTCTGAGACGGGGAGCGCTGCTATATATCCGTAGCCGATTATAGGTTTAAGAATTATGTTTACGACGATTGATACAAGATAGGTGAATATTATGCCTATTGCGCCGGACAAAAATCCTATAATAAGTGTCTCCGCATTGAAGAGGTGGCGCACATCCTTCTTTCTTCCGCCGAGTGAGCGTATTACGCCGATTTCCTTTATTCTTTCAACCACAGATACATATGTTATAATTCCTATCATGACGGTTGATACCACAAGAGAGATTGATGTAAACGCAATGAGAGCATAAGAGATAACATTTATCATAGTATTTATCATTGAAATGATAAGCTCCATTGTGTCGGTGTAATTTACGGTTGCACGCTCGTTTGCGGGATAGCTTACACCGTCAATTACAATTGTCTGTTCACTGTTCCACTTGTCAAGGTAGTCTGTGACAAAATTCTTGTCTTCAAAGGACACGGGATAGATTTTCACGGAATTGGCGACACTGTTTCCGCCAAGGTGTCTCAGAGAGAGAATAACGATTTCGGATATTCCGCTGATATCGCCACCGCCGGAACCTCCCGAACTTCCGCCCGAACTTCCACCGGAGCTTCCTCCTCCCATGCCGGGCATCATCGAGAATATATCTCCGAGGTTTGCGCTGCTGCCGACAAATCCGACAGCGGTTTTTGTCTCTGACTCAAATGTATAGCTGTATTCATATGTAATACCCATATTTATACCGCTCGCGGAGAGGCTCTCGAATGATTCTTTGTCATTGTCTATTAGATACCTTACTATTTCGGAGTTCTCGCTCGACTCGAGAATATGGTTGGTCAGAGCCTCTGTGTAATAAATTCCGGATGAGAGGGAACTGTATGATCTGCCCTCCTTGGGGGATAGAATACCAACTACCTTGAGCTCGATACCGCCCTCGCTGTTAAATGAGGAGCTCTCGGGATTGTATGTGAAGGGGTTAAATGAGGATGTAATGGGATTTTCGTTCTTTTCAAAAACGGTATCGTTCGGGTACCATGTAAATGTCTTGCCCATCAGCTCATCGTATGTGAAGTACTCTCTGTATGCGGCGTCGGAGGTATAATTTTCATCCGTTGCACGGTAAACTATATCGAGAAACTCCTCTTGGGTATAATAGCCGAGCCTTGCGAGCAGCACATCGGAGAGACGGTCGCTTTTGTCGAGTACAAGCATGATTTCGTTCTTTTCGGTTGCTATTTTGCCCCATACATCATACTGAGAGGCAATATAGTCGGGATTATTCGGTGTCTGCTCAAAAGAGGGAACAATGCTTGTTATGTAGTTTGAATACTCTTTGAATTCGGTCTCGTTGAGTATTGCCTTATATATTTGCGTTAGCACCGTGATGGAGTAAGTCTTTGTCCCGCTTCCCGCGCTCTCTTTAAAGTCGGTGTAAATGTTGTTGGAGAGGTCAAGTCCGTAACCGAAGAGCATTGCGGAATAATATTCCTTCGGCATATTCGCCACATACTTGATATATGCCTCGGTTATTTCGTTTTTGATAATCAGCGAGTCGATATCCTTGTTCTTGTCGGCAATAAACTTGACAAGCGACTGAATAAACACCTTTCCTTCTTCTTTGAGTATCTCTTCTTTTTCGCTGTTTGTCATCATCGAGCTCAGAGCGTCAAAGTCGTAGGTCATCTCGGATATTTCGATAGGTGTGCCTGAGAGCATATCGTCCTGCATTGAGGCGACATATCCCTTTACTCCGGCAGAAAACGCAAGCACCATTGCAATTCCGATAATTCCTATCGAACCTGCAAAGCCTACCATTGCGGTTCTTCCTTTTTTGGATATCAGATTTCGCAGTGAGAGCTTAAAGGCGGTAAAGAGGGACATTTTCGCCTTTTCTTTTTTGTTTTTTATGTATTTTATCTTTTCTTTTTCGCTTGAGAGCGCTGAGAGAGCCTGTGCCTCTTTTTTCTCTTCGGCTATGCGGCGGCTCTCGCATTCCGCCGCTTCAAGCTCCGGGGAAAAGGGGTTTGAGTCCTCGACTATATTTCCGTCGAGCAGGCGCACTATTCTTGTGGAATATCTCTCTGCCAGCTCGGAGTTATGGGTTACCATTATGACAAGTCTCTCCTCGGAGATCTCCTTGATAAGCTCCATTATCTGCACGCTCGTCTGAGTGTCAAGTGCGCCTGTCGGCTCGTCTGCAAGCAGAATTTCGGGATCGTTTATCAGCGCCCTTGCAATTGCCACTCTTTGGCACTGTCCGCCTGAGAGCTGGTTCGGGCGCTTGTAATACTGCTTTGAGAGTCCCACTCTGTCAAGCACCGCTTTTGCACGGCGTATTCTCTCCTCCTTTTCAACTCCGCTGATAGTCAGGGCAAGTTCTACGTTGCCGAGCACCGTCTGGTGCGGTATAAGATTATACGACTGAAAAATAAAGCCTATCCTGTGGTTTCTGTATACATCCCAGTCTCTGTCGGTAAACGACTTTGTACTCCGCCCGCCTATAACAAGGTCGCCTGATGTGTAGTGGTCAAGTCCTCCTATAATGTTGAGCAGTGTTGTCTTTCCGCATCCCGACGGACCGAGTATTGATACAAATTCTTTCTGTCTGAAGCAGATATTTGCGCCTTTGAGCGCCTCGATTGTTTCGGATGATGTTACATATTCTTTCCTGATGTTCTTTAAATGAAGCATAAATTCCCCTGGCCCCGACTTAATTTATTTAATTATATTAATAATAACATTTTACAACTTAATTTTGAATAATTCTTTCGCAAAAAAATAAATATTCGGTAAATTATTTTTGCACTTCGTGAAAATATACAAATAACAGTATCAAAAATCGTGCAAAATTTTATCTGTTTTAACCCTATATATTGTGAGTTATGTA
Organism: uncultured Clostridia bacterium; assembly: GCA_944384515.1. Lineage (GTDB taxonomy): Bacteria > Bacillota > Clostridia > Oscillospirales > CAG-272 > UBA1740. Next base: position 21,572 of record CALWTU010000065.1, on the reverse strand, counting down.
TTGACAATCTACAAGATATAGTATATAATTGAGGTAATCAAAAAACAGTACGGGGCGAAAAACATTCGCCTCTTTCAATTCATAGAGAAAAAATAAATTATCGGGAGATTTGTCATGAAGCTTATTAAAAGAAACGGTTCCGAGACTATCTTTGACAGAGAGAAAATTGCCGTTGCCGTTAAAAAGGCAAATGTCGCAGTAGAGGAAAAATACAGAATAACCGACACCGAGGTAGATGAACTTGCACTCAAGGTTGAGCAGATGTGCATGGCTCTTGACAGAGCGGCGAGCGTTGAGGAAGTGCAGGATATGGTTGAGGATCAGCTTATGCGTCTTGGCGCATTCACTCTTGCAAAGGCGTATATAACATACAGATACAAGAGGGCGCTGGTTCGCCGTTCCAACACCACCGACGATAAAATCCTCACTCTCATTGAGTGCAACAATGAGGAGGTAAAGCAGGAAAACTCAAATAAAAATCCCACCGTCAACAGCGTGCAGCGTGACTATATGGCGGGCGAGGTATCAAAGGATCTGACACGCAGATTTTTGCTTCCGGAGGATATTGTAAAGGCGCACGAGGAGGGACTTATCCATTTTCACGATGCGGATTATTTTGCACAGCATATGCATAACTGCGACCTTGTTAACCTTGAGGATATGCTTCAGAACGGAACTGTCATCAGCGGCACCATGATTGAAAAGCCGCACAGCTTTTCCACCGCCTGCAACATTGCCACTCAGATCATAGCTCAGGTTGCCTCAAACCAGTACGGCGGACAGTCTATAAGCCTTACCCATCTGGCACCCTTTGTTGATGTGAGCCGTAAAAAAATCCGTCTTGCGGTTACAAAGGAGCTTGCACAGCTCAATATTACCGACGAGGCAGCTATCGACAAAATAACCGAGGAGAGACTGCACGAGGAGATTGAGAGGGGAGTGCAGTGCATACAGTATCAGGTTGTGACGCTGCTTACCACTAACGGACAGGCTCCGTTCATCACTGTATTTATGTATCTCGGAGAGGCTAAGAACGAGCAGGAGAAGCACGACCTTGCGCTGATTATCGAGCAGACGCTCGTGCAGAGGTACAGAGGAGTGAAGAACGAGGAGGGCGTGTGGATTACACCGGCTTTCCCGAAGCTTATATATGTGCTTGAGGAGGATAATATTCATCCCGACTCAAAGTACTACTATCTTACAAAGCTTGCCGCAAAATGCACCGCAAAGCGCATGGTTCCCGACTATATTTCGGAGAAGATAATGCTGCAAAATAAGATAGATAAAAACGGCAACGGAAACTGCTATACCTGCATGGGATGCCGCAGCTTTCTCACTCCGTATGTTGACGAAAACGGCAAGCCGAAGTATTACGGCAGATTCAATCAGGGTGTCGTTACGGTAAACCTTGTTGATATTGCACTTTCAAGCGGCGGTGACATGAAGAAGTTCTATGAGATATTTGACGAGAGAATGCAGCTTTGCCACAGGGCACTTCAGTGCCGCCATGAGAGGCTTGAGGGCACTCTTTCGGACGCCGCTCCCATCCTCTGGCAGCACGGCGCACTGACAAGAATTAAAAAGGGTGAGACAATTGACAAATATCTGCACGGCGGATATTCCACACTTTCTCTCGGCTATGCGGGACTTTGGGAATGCGTCTATGCGATGAACGGTAAAAAGCTTACCGAAAAAGAGGGCGAGGAGCTCGGACTTGAAATCATGAAGCTGCTTAATACTTACACAAATAAGTGGAAGGCAGAGGAGAATATCGACTATTCAATATACGGAACACCCCTTGAGAGTACAACTTATAAATTCAGCAAATGTCTTCAGAAGAGATTCGGTATAATAAAGGGAGTAACAGACAAAAATTATATTACAAACTCCTACCATGTCCATGTAAGCGAGCCTATCGACGCATTCGAGAAGCTTAAGCTTGAGGCGAAGTTCCAGGCGCTCTCTCCCGGAGGCGCTATCTCGTATGTTGAGGTTCCGGATATGCAGAACAACCTTGAGGCTGTACTCGGAGTTATGCAGTTTATCTATGACAACATCATGTATGCGGAGCTCAACACCAAGAGCGACTACTGTCAGGTTTGCGGATATGACGGAGAGATACAGATTGTCAAGGACACCGACGGCAAGCTTGTTTGGGAATGCCCGAACTGCAAAAACCGCGATCAGTCAAAGATGAATGTTGCGCGCCGCACCTGCGGTTATATCGGTACACAGTTCTGGAATCAGGGAAGAACGGAGGAAATCAAGGACAGAGTCCTGCATCTTTGATATATGGAAGTTGTTGTTTTGACCGCTCTGGGCGTTGGCGGAGCAACCCTGCTCGGAGCAATTATAGGATTTTTGTTCAAAGATATTTCGCATAAGTTCAGTGACGCCGTGATAGCATTTGCCTCCGGAGTTATGCTTGCGGCGTCAATATTCGGACTTGTCGTTCCGTCTATCGAGGGCGGAGGAAAATATGCGCTTTTTGTCACTGTATCCGGCATTATGGCGGGCGCTCTGACGCTTAACCTCATTGACAGACTTGTGCCGCACCTGCACAAAATGGCGGGAGTTGACCTTGAGGAGCACAAGGCAAATCAAATGGGTGTCAATAAAGTTATGCTTTTTGTTATTGCCATTGCAATACATAATCTTCCCGAGGGAATTGCGGCAGGCGTCGGATTCGGCGGAGGGGATGTCTCAAACGCAATCTTTATCGCCGGCGGTATCGCATTTCAGAATATCCCCGAGGGAATGGTTATAATTGCGCCTATGCTTGCAAGCGGTATTACGCCGCGCCGCACGTTTATATATGCCGCACTTACCGGCTTTGTCGAGGTTGTCGGCACATTTATCGGATATTTTGCAGTCAGTATCGCTACTGCAATTCTTCCGTTTGCGCTTGCCTTCGCGGGCGGAACTATGCTGTATGTCATAAGCGACGAGATGATACCCGAAACGCACGAGCACGGCAACGAGCGCGTTGCGACATATGCTCTGCTTATAGGTTTCTGTTTTATGCTTGTTTTTGATAAAATTATCGGTTAAGGAGTTTATATGTTTTCTACAAGAAAGGTTAATTCTGATTATACTTGGGTTGGCGCCGACAGAAGGCGTGATGCAATTTTTGAGGGAGTTTTCCCGATACCTCACGGCATGAGTTACAACTCATATCTTTTGCTTGATGAAAAAACCGTGCTTTTAGATACGGTTGACGCGTCTGTAAAAGAGGTGTTCCTTGAGAATATTGACAGCGTGCTCTCGGGCAGAGAGCTTGACTATGTGGTTGTGCATCACATGGAGCCCGACCATTCGGCGTCTCTTATGACGGTGCTTGATAAGTACAAAAACGCTACCGTTATCGCCTCGCAGAAGGCGCTTGCCATGATAGGTCAGTTTTTCGGCAGGGAAGTTAAGAGTATCGCCGTAAAAGAGGGGGATGTTATCTCTTTCGGAAAGCACAGTCTCAAGTTTATTGCGGCGCCGATGGTACATTGGCCCGAGGTTATGATGAGCTATGACGCAGAGGACAAAATTCTCTTTTCCGCCGACGGATTCGGCAGCTTCGGCACGCTCAGCGGAACGCTGTTTTCAAGCGAGGTTGACTTTGAGAGGGATGTTCTTGATGAGGCAAGAAGATATTATACAAATATCGTCGGCAAATACGGCCCTCAGGTTGCCGCAGTGCTGAAAAAAGCGGCAGAGGCAGAGATAGAGATGATCTGCCCGCTTCACGGACATACACTTGTCGGCAAGGACATTCAGCTTTGCCTTGAAAAATACACCCTCTGGAGCACCTACACCCCCGAAAAGAGCGGTGTGGTTATTGCGTACGGCTCTATCTACGGCAATACCGAGAGCGTTGCAAACGCCGTTGCAGCAGAGCTTTGCGAGAGGGGACAAGAGGTGCGTGTGTACGACCTGTCCGTGACGGACAACTCATATGTCATCTCGGATGTCTTCAAATATGACAGGCTCGTGATTTGCGCACCTACCTATAATTCGGGTGTCTTTGTAAAGGCAGAGCAGTTCATCTCCGAGCTTGTCGCACACAATATTCAGAAGAGAAAGGTTGCCTTTGTCGAAAACGGAACATGGGCGGCAACAAGCGGAAAGCAGATGGCAGAGATGTTTGCAAAGTCAAAGGATATGGAAATCCTTGATACAAAGTTTACGATAAAATCCTCAAGCAACGATAAAGCGGCGCTTGTTGAGTTTGTCAAAAATCTGCTTTGATAATGCTTAAGAGCAAAACCGAAACAACTCGGCAAAACCGAAAAACCCGGCAAAGCTATTGAAACAGCCGACTGAAAAACAACAAAATAAAGATAAAGCAGCACGCCCCCGTACTTTTTGTACGGGGGCGTGCTACTATTTCGCTTTTTTAAAATATACCAGCCTCAGCGTTATTCTGAAAAGTGAAACAGTCCAAAATATAAAACAGTCACGGGATTTTGCATACAAAACAGTCTCTCTGTATTGCTTTATATCTAAAACAGTATCGGCATATTAAATGTAAAGAGCCTTAACATTCCGCGGCAGTGCCGCATTTTCCTTGTCGAGGCAGGCAACTCTTGCGTTTTGGACTTGGAAATACAGAGCTTCTTTCTGATTTGAGGAAAGCAATAGCGCCTTATACTTACTCGAAAAAATTATACCTGAGTCGTCCTGTTCACGAAGAAAAGAGCCGCCGCCCTTTAACATAATTATACAGAAGCCGTCCTATTCGTCAAAAGCTATACATCAAGTCGGTGCATATCGTCAAAGCTCTCACGCTTTACCGCAACATACGAGTCGCCCCCACTGAGCATAACGATTGGCGGGCGGGGAATTCTGTTGTAGTTTGAAGCCATGGAATAGTGGTATGCGCCCGTCGTCAGGGTGGCGATAATATCACCCCGTGTAACGCTTTCGGGCATTTTGACATTCTCCTGTATGATGTCTCCGCTCTCACAGCACCTGCCGACAACCGAAACGGTCATATCACGGCACTCAAACATCTTGCCTGCCGGGAGCAGTGTGTATTTTGCCCCGTACAGAATATATCTCGGTGCGTCTGTCATTCCGCCGTCGACGGAAACATAGTTTTTATATCCGGGAATTCTCTTCACGGTACCGCAGGTGTACAGCGTCATTCCGGCATCAGCCACAATGCTTCTGCCCGGCTCCATTGCGATTTTCGGCATCTTTATGCCGAGCCGTCTTACGGTCTGTTTGATTTTCTCTCCTACCGAAAGAATATTTTCTCTTATATCAATATGCGGGTCTTCCTTGACATATCTCACGCCGTATCCGCCTCCAAGGTCAAGTATCTCGGTGACAAAGCCGTATGCGGCGTGCATATCCTTGATGAAGCCGAGCATGATCTCGACGGTCTGAAGATATACCGAGGAGTCAAATACCTGTGAGCCGACATGGCAGTGAAATCCCTTGAGATCGAGGTTTTTGAGGGAGAGTGCGGTTCCTGTTATCTCTTTGGCTTGTCCGGTCTCAATGGCAGAGCCGAACTTTGAGTCTACCTTTCCCGTGCTGACCGCCTCATATGTGTGCGGGTCGATACCGGGGGTGATGCGCAAGAGGACGCTCTGGCGCTTTCCGTGCTCACGGGCTATTCTGTCAATGGCGTACAGCTCCTCCGAGTTGTCGCACACAAAGTATCCGACGCCCCTCTCGATAGCATAGTTTATATCTGCGTCAGTCTTGTTGTTTGAATGGAAAAATGCTTTCTGCATCGGAAAGCCTGCCGCCACCGCCGTGGCAATCTCGCCCGAGGAAACGACATCAATTCCCATTCCTTCCTCTCTGACTATCTCATATATTCTCTTAAAGGAGAGCGCCTTTGAGGCATAGAGTGCCATACCGCCCTCGCCGAAAACCAGAGAGAGCGTGTCAACATATGTTCTGCAGTTCTCACGCACACGGTCCTCATCCATAAGGTATAGGGGCGTGCCGTATTTTTTCGCAAGCTCGAGTGTGTTCTGACCTGCAAAGCAGAGTACTCCGTCCTCTGAGACGGTTACATTTTTACAGATAAGATCCTCATTTGTGTTTTTGTCGGTACAAAGCATAGTTACCTCTTAAAGCAAAGTTTTCATGAGCGTCAAGGGATCCTTCGGAGAGATGTCGCGCGGCGCAACATCAAATACCGTGATGGCTCCCGTCTCGCCTCTTTGGTGCATCTTGTATACTCCTCTTGCAAATGCACAGAGCACCGATGCGGTAAACTCGGGGTTTGAGTCGAGCTTGAGGCTGTATTCTATTACATGGTTGTTTTCAAGATTTTTTCCCGTCTTTCCGCTTCTGAGCACACTTCCGCCGTGGGGGATACCCTTGTGATCGCGCTCAAGCTCTTCTTTTGTTATAAATGTAACTGTAGTGTCGTAATCGGCAAAGTAGTTGGGCATTGTCTTGATCTCTTCTTCTATTCTCTTAAGATCCGCTCCCTCCTCGGCTACGACATAGCACTCACGGGTGTGCTTTTCTCTTGTTGTGAGGGTGGGGTTCTCCTGATTTCTCACTCTCATAACAGCACTCTCCACGGGTACCGTGTACTGTCTTGCGTCAAGAACACCCTTAATTCTTCTGATAGCGTCGGAGTGTCCCTGGCTTACGCCTCTGCCCCAGAATGTGTAGTCATTGCCGTTTGGCAGAATAGCTCCCGCATAGAATCTTGCAAGGCTGAACATGCCGGGATCCCATCCGCAGCTGATAAGCGCAAGCTTTCCGCCGCTCTTTGCGCTCTTATCCACATTTTCAAAGTGCTCTGCAATATTTGCATGCGTGTCAAAGCTGTCAACTGCATTGAAGTTCTCCGCAAGGGCGGGGGTCATCTTCGGCAGGTCTGTTGCGCTTCCGCCGCATATGATAAGCACATCTATTTCGTCTTTGTATTTAAGTATTTCATCGGCAGGGTACACTTTTGTGTTGTAAAGCGTTTTTACGCTTTCGGGAGCTCTTCTTGTAAAGATACCGAACAGCTTCATATCGGGGTTTGTCATTACAGCCGCCTCAACGCCCTTGCCCAGATTTCCGTATCCGTATATTCCGATATTCATATATTGCCTCTTTCTTCTAAGTAAATTTTCAGTATAAATCTTCAGTCCTTCATAATGTCGTGCATATTATAAAGACCTTTATCCATCTTGTAAAGGAAGCTTGCGGCAACAATCGCACCCTCTGCAAACAGCGCTCTGTCATGCGCCTCGTGCTTTAATGAGATTGTCTCGGTCGGCGTTGCGAGTATAACCTCATGCTCGCCGACTACATTGCCCATTCTTATTGCATGTATTCCGATATCGTCAAAATGCCTCTTGCCGTGACCGCTCCTGCCGTATACCGCAGTTGCGTTCGGGCGCACGGTTTTTATCTCGTCAAAAAGCATAACTGCCGTTCCGCTCGGCGCATCAAGCTTTCTGTCATGGTGCTTTTCTATTATTTCGATTTCGGCGTCGGGCAGCATTGCCGCGGCGGTCTTTGCAAGCTTTACAAGCACCGCCACACCGACAGACATATTTGCACTGAAGAATATCGGTATATCCTTTGCCGCAGCAGATATTTCGCTAAGCTCGCTCTCGGTGTGTCCCGTTGTAGCCACAACGACAGGCGCGCCTACCTTCCTTGCGTATGCGAGCAGTCCGCTCACTGCGCTGTGGTGCGAAAAATCTATAATGCAGTCAAAGCTTCCCTTGGGAAAGAGCGCTTCCGCCTCCTCAAAGCTTCTCGCCACGGGGATATCGGTTGTCTCATCCTTGAGCATTATGTCAATGCCGCCTCTAAGCTCACTGCCGCAGTATCCCTTCTCAAGGGCCTTGACTACCTCTTTGCCCATATACCCGCTGTATCCGGAAACTATAATTTTCATAATTTTCTCCTGTTCTTTTCTTTTGGGGATGAAAATTCCGCCCTCAGACTGAAAGTCCCGCCTCTCTCATAAGTCTTATGAGTTTTTCCTCGTGCGCCTGTTCCATCTGCGTCAGCGGCAGACGGAGCGAGTTTTCGCCAAAACCGAGACGGGATACGGCGCATTTTGCGCCTATCGGGTTAACCTCGGAAAAGAGCGCTTCGATGAGAGAGAAGTATTTGAGCTGTAGCTTAAGAGCACCCTCGGTGTCGCCGTCCATGTACTTATGGCAGATAAGCGAGGTCTCCTTGGGCAAAATATTTGAGAGCACCGAGATGACGCCCTTGCCGCCAAGCGACATAACAGGCACTATCTGATCGTCGTTTCCGGAATAAATATCGAGATTTTCTCCGCACAGCTGTGCAATTTTCGCAATCTGCGATATGTTGCCGGATGCCTCTTTTATGGCACAGATGTTCTCGTGCTTTGAGAGAGTATAACATGTTTCGGGAGTGATATTGCATCCTGTTCTTGAGGGAACGTTGTAGAGAATTATCGGCTTGTCGGATGCGTCCGCAATTGCCTCAAAGGATTTTATAAGTCCGCCTTGGGTTGCCTTGTTGTAGTACGGTGTTACAACGAGGTTAGCGTCCGCTCCCGCCTCACAGGCAAACTTTGTCAGCTCGATTGCGTAATCAATGTCGTTTGAGCCTGTTCCCGCTATAACCGGAACACGGCCGTTTGTTCTCTGAACGCAATACCTGATTACTTCTTTGTGTTCGGCGTCGGAGAGGGTAGAGCCCTCTCCGGTTGTTCCTGCGCATACAATTGCGTCAACACCCTCGTCAATCTGCCAGTCAATCAGTCTTCCGAAGGTCTCATAGTCTACCGCACCGTCACGAAACGGTGTTACAATAGCTGTTGCGGCGCCCGTAAAAATTGTCTTTTTCATAGCAAAACTCCTTACAAATAAAAAAGTAGTCACGATAGACTACCCTCCAGCGGCTATATGAAATAAAAATTCTACATACTCATACAGGATGGATAGCACTCCGCATAACTGCGACAGCAGAGCGGATATTCTCCGAACTGCCAACAAAATGCCCGCCACGGCATCTCATTTCGGCATCAGTCCCTTTCACCTGCGGTCCCGGCGACCTTTCTCTGCAGGTTACTGTTGACATAATGCGCCTCTATCGTTTACGGTGGTATTATAGCATAATCCTTGCCTTTTGTCAATAGGAATTTTCAACTTCGGAAGATGAATTTTCAACTTCGGAAGATGAGTTTTGCCACACTGCCCGAAAATGCCGGCTTTTAAAAAATCAAACCCCGCCCGTCAGAGAGACGGGCGGGGTAAAGGTGTATTCAGTGGCACGGCTGCACTCCGACATCAATCTATCCCTGCTTGCTCCTCGCACAGCAGTGCTGTAAAGGACACAGCCCACCCGGCAAGCAGCCTTATATTTTTCTCGTCGCAGACACGGTCGCGCCTTGTGTGTATTTTGTTCATGTATTTGATTTTGAGAAATCTTGATGTGTTGAGCGCCGCCACTCCGACGCCTGCGGGAAAATTCTTTTGGTCAGAGGGATAGAAAACTCCTTTTGACTTTATGGATATTTCATAACCCTCACACGGGGTAAAGGCTTTTTTTATCAGCTCGGCATACGGCTTTGCGCCGCATCTCAGTATAAACATAAATCTCTTTCCGTCCCCGACGCAGTCAAAGTTTATAAGCAGCTTGTTTTTCATTATATTCCTGTGTTTTCTGTAAAATGATGCCGAACCGATAAGTCCGAGTTCCTCTTTGTCAAAGAAGACAAAAGCCACATCAGAGCGCATATTCTGAGGCATGCTTTCCATTATCTCAAGCAAGAGAGTTACGCCTGAGGTATTGTCGTTTGCCGTGTGCTTGTTGGCGGGGCCGAACAGGAGCAGAAAGCACTCTGTAATATAGAAAAGAACAAATACTATTCTCGATACAAATGAGGCTATTCCGTGGTCGACATGAAACCAGCGCTCAAGCATAAGCTCAAGGCTTCCGCTCAATATGAATGAGGGCACAAGGAAAAATACCAGTGCGCACAGCACATTGTAGAAAATAAACAGAGTGAGGTTTGAGGGAGTAATAAAGTTCGGAAACGGGCATACCGCAGGTGTGTCATAATGGGCGGAATACACCGCTTTTGCAGTACCGATATCCCCCACAACAAGATTTTTTGAGCCGAACCTGCCGCTCTCGACTTCAAAGTGATATCCCCACTCCGAGGCGAGTTTTTCTATGTACTCAATAAAAGGCGCCTTCTGCTTTTTGGTCTTTCTGACCTGATGGCGTTCCATTATGTATTTTGTGTAGTCTTTCATTTTCTCACCTTAGAGGCTGTATATTAATGCCGAATTTATTCTTTAAGAGACTGATAAATCTCTCGTTTGTTATATTCTCCTCAATATGAACTATCTCATCTCCCGAAAACTCCTTGTAATCTTTGCCGTCAACGGTTATTCTGCCGCTCGGAGTTTTAAGAGAGAGAATATACTTTTTATTAAGGTTTGAGTTCGGGTGGCATTCGCAGTAGTATGATGTAGGCTCAAAATCCTTGTCTATTGCCTTGTCGGGTGTAAAAGAGTAAAACCTGCGCCACTCTCCTTTATAGAGGTCGTATACCACATATCCGAGAAAATCGTCACACTCGATTTTGTAATATTCTCCGGATATTTCCTGCACCTCGCCAAGCACGAGCTTCAGCGGCATCCTCGGCGCCTTCTGTCCGATTCCGACATCGCACAGGTACTCGCACCCGTCAAGTTTTACGCCGACTACCCTGTGCCGTCTTTTGGGCAGAGACTCTTCTCCCCGCAGAAATCTTGCAAAATAGTCGCACACCTCAAACCCCATCTCCCTCAGCATGAGAGAGAGCAGCATATTAAGCTCAAAGCAAAATCCGCCGCGCCGCTGCCGCACAATTTTGTCAAAGAGGCTTTCATAAGTATATACTATCGGTCTTTTCTCCACAAGGTCGATATTTTCGTACGGTACGGTGCATACATGATTATACTGTATTTTTTGCAGTGTCTGTAAGGTCAGCGGCAAGTTCTGCTCGCTGAGTCCTATTCTTTTGAGGTATTCGCAAACTCCCGTCATATTTAACTCCCTTAACTGTATGTATATAAAGTCTATCACATAAACAGGTAAAAATCAACATATTTTTGTAATATAAAGATTTTATTATTATTTTTATTGACTTTAGAAGGCTTTGTCTTTATAATTATAATAAAAACCTATCGGAGAGTTTAAAATGAAGATTAATTTTCGTATTGATTTCGGATATCAGTATCTCTATTCGAGGAGACACTATCATCCTACATATGTATGGGACGGAAATTTAACCGTCGACAAAGGAAGTATAACCGAAGCATATAAGCTTGATTATCCGGTTATCTGGTTTGGTCCGGGAAAATCGGCAAAGGAGACAAAGCTTGACGCACCGTCATGGAGCTTCAAGACAAAGAGGGGACTTAGCGGTGTGAGGATAGTTGCCGATGTCAGCGAGGAGAGCGTGTTTTCTCTGCGCACGCAGTCGGTTGACCTTGATTTTTCCTGTCGTGATATAATTGACAAGGGCAGATTGACATTTCCCGTAGGTCCGAAATATCTCGGATGCTTTGTCACGGTTACAAAAGAGGATTATCTGTGGTTCAGACTGCCGCCCAGGGCAGGGGAGACTGTCTATGAATATTCCGACTTACAGCTTCCGGTGCGTGAGCATGCAAGGGGCAAATTTGCATATCTTGCGCCGCGCGGCGGCGAGGTGAGCGTCAAATATACCGTCAGGGAAAAGACGAAGGACTACATGGAGACTGTTTTTCATATTGTTGCAATGGCGGCGGCTGATGACGACGCAAACGGGGAGAGTACGGTTTGCGCACTGATGCCCTTTGAGATTTACTGCGACGGCAAGCTTGTCCGCAGCTTTGAGCGCTACTACCGCCACCACGACAAATTTATGCAGATTCTTGAGGACGAGTGGCAGAGGCTTGAGCTTTCACCGGGCGAGCACACTCTCACTCTCAAAAATCTTCATCCCGATGTGTATCTTGCGATAAGAAACATCATTCTCAGCGATACTGAGCATGCCCACGGCGAGCTGACTTTGCCCGAGTGGTGCCTTGTCGGAGAGAAAATGGTGGGCAAGGTGTTTGCGGCGAGAGATGAAAAAATCAGAATTGATTTTGCACAAAAGAGCATTATCCTTGACTGCAAGGCGGGATATAATGAGTTTGATTTCTCGCTTAACAAGGGGGGCGTGTGCAGATTTTCGACGCCGTATTCGACCGCCGAGATTGAGGCTGTTGACGAGAGGGAAGAGGATGTGCCCGTCAAAGTGGGATATGATATGACGGTTGTGCCGCACGACGCAAACGGCTTTATGGACAGCCTTCTTGACTATACGGCATATACAAGGCTTGGAAACTATGTGGTGTTCCGCAGCTTTTCGGGCGAGGTAAAGGATGAGCTTAAAAAGAAATGGGCAAACTTCTGCCGCGACCACGGAATATATGTCAGCGCCTGCACCGATTTTTATGACGGCACATATGTAAGAGAGGCGGGAGAGATGTTCAGCGACTGCGGTATGCATGAGTATCCCGGCAAGGTTTACGCATTTGACCCGACCGAGCCGTATGTCAGTGAGGATATGAAGACTGCAGCAGAGAAATATATGGATTTTCTTAAAATCGAGATTGACAAAACACATAAAGTCTCGCCCGTCGCCGCATTCGGCGACGCCTCGGGCGGTATCAGATACTCATATCTTGCAGGTGTCGATTTTGTCAGGGCGGAGACGATGGTCGGACATACCCAGACGCTTCTCTCTCAGGCAAGACCTGCCGCAGAGGCACTCGGAGACGGCAGATGGGGAGTTCACATTGCAATTCAGCACGCCTACCAGCCGTATCAGCCGACGCATATCGGACAGTATTTCCTCTCGCTGATGCAGCCTTGGATTATGGGCGCTAACACAATATATGAAGAGGACTGCCTCTTCTGCCTTTTCAAGGAGGAGAGACAGGCGTGGGACGACCTGCTTACCAAAACAAAGAGAGATATGACACGCGACTTCTTCCGCTTTGTCAAAACTCATCCGAGAAAGGGCAAAAACTTCAGAAATATCGGATTTATCGAGGGCAGATATGCCGCTCCGTTCAACGGATTTATCTGCGATGTGGAGCAGGACCCGCATTATGCGGTATGGGGCATGTTCGGAAACCCTGCCAGGGAGTGGGGACACGGCCAGCCCGAAAAGTGCCGTCAGGTGCTTGATGTACTCATGCCCGGCGCAAGCACACAGCCTCTTCGACAGAAGTTTGATAAGCGCCGTTTCTTCTTCTCAGGCACCCCGTGCGGCGATTTTGACTGCCTGCCGATCGAGGCCGGCGCCGATTATATGAGTGGTTATAAGCTCCTTATAAACTTCGGTTGGAACAGCATGATAGAGGAGGACTACAATAAGCTTAAAGAGTATATAAAGGGCGGCGGTACACTTCTTACCGGACTGCCTCAGTTCTCAACTCATATTAAGCGTGAGTTCCTTTCCGACATGACCGACCTCAGCCTTTATAACGGCGGCGATATTTCAGACATTGCAGGCGTGCGTGTTCGCGGCAGGGGAGATCTGTATTCAGGTCAGTTCAACGCAAAGGACAGATATTCTCTCCTGATGCCTGAGCTCTCATCCCACCCCTCCGACAGTATCGAGGAGGACGGTCCCGTGTATCTTGCAGATGCGGAGCTTTGCGGTGCCGAGGTCGTTGCATGGGACAGCGCAACAGGCTCACCCATGCTTGTTAAGTATAATCTCGGCAAGGGTACCGTGTATACAATTCTCACATACGCATACCCCGGACACGAGCTGCTCCAGCAGTTCAGCGCCGCATATCTGTTAAAGCTCGCTAAAGAGGCGAGAGGGGATATATATGTCGAGGATAAGTCGGGCGAGGTGTTCTACACCCTCTGGAAAACAGAAAACTCAACACGGGTATATATGTTAAATACCGACTGGACGAGAGCGCACAACGAAAAAGAGGTAACCCTCGTCGCATTTGGCAAGAGATATCTCATGACGGTAAAGGAGGGCACTCTCCTTATGGCGGAGATTGACGGCAGCGGCAATGCCGAAACCACCGTATACACCCTCCCGACATCAACTATTTAAAAAACACATCAGGTAAAAAAGACATCAATTCTTAAAAAGACGCACCAACTCTTTAAAAAGGCACAGCCGGGGCAATATCGCCCCGGCTGTTGTTTCGTGCTTTTACTTTGTGATTTGGTTTTGCACTTTTAGTTTGTGTTTTGGGTACACGCTGTCGGTGTATGCGTGCGGCGCGCTCTCGGGAGTTGCTGCTCGGTTATGACTTGCGTCTCGGCTTTGCGCCCTGCGGTTGTGTATCAACATCGGCTGTGCGGATATATCTTCTCCCGCAGGGAGGGAAACTCCGCTCATTAAAACAAAAAAAGACCACCGAAGGGACACCTTATTCCTAACGTAACCCTTCCCGAACAGACCGATTATCAGATTGGCAAGTACGGACGGATGCATCTTGACTACATCAAGCAACACCGTCGCGGAAGGTACACCACACTTTTGACCGAAGGCAAGTTGGATGCTCGGTATGCAGATTGCTATCGAAACATTAACTTTTTTATTTCAAAGTTCGTCAAGAAAAATGTATCAATAATGTAAAAGTTCGTTGATAAAACGAAATCTATTGCTCAAAAATATATTGATTTTTTCGGAATTTAGGTGTATAATGATACTGTATTATTATCTGGAGGTGTTTTGCCTTGTATAGATTAGCAATTGAAGAATTATATGAATGGAAAAAGAGCGCCAATCGTAAACCTTTAATTATTGAAGGAGCAAGACAGGTTGGTAAGACTTGGCTTATGAAGGAGTTCGGCAAGCAAGCTTACGAAAAAACGGTGTATATCAATTTTGATTCCAACTCAAGAATGGCTGAATTGTTTTCTTCCGACCTTGAAATCGGTAGAATTATTTTGGGCTTGGAGCTTTATTCTGATGTTAAGATAACTCCTGAAAATACTCTTATTATTTTTGACGAGGTGCAGCAAGTGCCTCGCGCCTTGGCGAGCTTGAAATATTTCTATGAAAATGCTCCCGAGTATAATATTATTTGCGCAGGCTCATTGCTTGGTATTGCTTTGCATCAAGGTACTTCCTTCCCCGTAGGTAAGGTGGACTTTCTTAATTTGTATCCGCTTTCCTTTAAGGAATTTCTTATGGCTATGGGTAAGGAAAAATATGTTGATTTGATGAACTCTGGCGATTATGAAATGATGACTGCATTCAAGCAGGATTTGATTGATTTTTTGAAGTATTATTATTTTGTCGGTGGAATGCCCGAAGCGGTAATGTCGTTTGCTACAGAAAAAGATTTTAACAAGGTTCGCAGAATACAGAAAAGAATCCTTGAAGCCTACGAACAGGATTTCTCAAAGCACGCTCCCAATGAATCCGTTCCTAAGCTCCGTATGCTTTGGAACAGTATTCCGTCGCAGCTTGCAAAGGAAAACAAGAAGTTTATTTATGGCTTGGTTCGTGAGGGCGGCAGAGCAAAGGATTATGAAACCGCGATTATGTGGTTAACTGATTGCGGACTTGTTCACAAGGTAAGCCGTGTAACGGTCGGTCATTTGCCGCTAAAGGCGTATGAGGATATGAAAGCGTTTAAGATGTTCGTGGTGGACGTTGGCTTGCTTGGTTGTATGGTTGGCTTGAATAAGAAAATTTTGCTTGACGGAAACGATCTTTTCGTAGAGTTTAAGGGCGCACTCACCGAGCAATACGTGCTTCAGCAGTTGATTACCAATCCCGATTTGAATATTTACTACTACACCAACGATAACGGTAGCTGCGAGGTTGATTTCCTTGTAGATACAGGTGATACCATTGTCCCTGTTGAAGTAAAAGCGGAGGTTAATCTTCGTGCCAAAAGCCTAAGAATGTATGTTGAAAAATTCTCGCCCGATGTTGCTATCCGAACCTCAATGCAGGATTATAAAAAAGAATCTTGGCTTGTCAATCTCCCGCTTTATGCCATTGAGAATTTGACAAAAGAATTGGTTTGACGATTTCAGGAGGAAGATATGCCTAAAATAATGGAAATTATTGAGAAGGAAACCAAAGGAAAAAGCTATCATACCTACAAATATAGTTACGATTCTATTGGTGTGCCTTCGATAGATTATGACGATGATCCAAATAAATTACTGCACAGCTAAAAATCTTACGCACGAGCAAAATTGGTTTACCTGCTCGACTTCAAGAATTCAAGAAAAGACGGGAGCTTGAAAAGACCGAAAAGCGAATAGCCGAGCTTGACACACGTTTTAT
The DNA here is from genome assembly GCA_944384515.1 of uncultured Clostridia bacterium. Classification (GTDB taxonomy): domain Bacteria; phylum Bacillota; class Clostridia; order Oscillospirales; family CAG-272; genus UBA1740. The sequence goes on along the minus strand of CALWTU010000065.1, from coordinate 5,314 downwards.
GCGTATTTACGAGGACAACCTATCGGGAAAATTGTCCGATGACCGCTTTGCTCAGATGTCAAAAATGTATGAGGACGAGCAAGCGGAAAAGAAAAAGCTTGCCGAAGCGCTTCGCGCAGAGATTGAAGCGGGCAAGCAGCAGACGGACGATATTGAGAAGTTTATTGCCAAGGTTAAAAAGATAACCGAGGTCAAGGAGCTTACTCCCGAACTTGTCCACGAATTCGTTTCCAAAATCGTAGTCCACGCTCCGTACCGCAAGGATAAACGCAGACATCAACAGATCGACGTGTATTATCACGGTGTCGGCATTGTCTATATCCCCACAGCCGAGGAGATAGAGGAAATGTTCGAGGAGCATTTGGAAGAAGCAAAATGGGAACGAGGACAAGAAGTTAATATAAAAGAGAAAACGGCATAACCGAAATCTCGGTTACACCGTATCTCTTTCTACTTGGCAGCGGAACCAGGATTTGAACCCAGACGAACAGAGTCAGAGTCTGCTGTGCTACCGTTACACAATTCCGCTAAATCATCAAGCGCAATACATTATAGCACAGCACACAGCGTTTGTCAATAGGTAAACGAAAAAAACGCAAAAAATATCAAATATTTAATAGACGAGTATGCTTTTTATGCTTTTGGGCGGTTTTTTACTTTGAAAAATGAGTTTTAACCTTGGGAGAGCCTTTTTCTCTCCAAAATCAGCAGTGCGGCATAAATGCCGTCTCCGATAAGTGCGAGTATCAGCGAGGGCAGGAGCAAGAGCTTAAACTCAATTACCCATACGATGATATTTACTGTTATCAGGATGTTGAAAACAAGGCTTACGGTGCGATAGATTTTGATGCTTTTTGCTTTTCTTTCCCGGGCACACTTTGTTATTAAACTGCCAACCCTTATCGCAAAAATCAGCGAAAGTGCGGTGAGTATCAGAGATACAAATGCCGTTATCAGGATTATTGACACCACCACAGCTGCCGCAACCGACACCGCTATACCGACAATTACAGTGTCCACTCCGCTCTCAAAGGCGTTTGATTTTTCGATAATCATCTCAACTGCAAACTCAAGCGTAAAGAAGATTAAATACGCCTCTGCCAAAATAAAGAATACCGCGCAAACAATATCATAACCGAATAATGAGGAAAACTTATTATTTTTATCCATATCCGTGTACCTGCACCTTTTATTTTGTACAGATGATTATACCACACAAGAAATATATTGTCAATACAGTCGACCATTGGCAAATGTGACAGACCATTGGCAAATGTGACAGAAAAATTTTATACATTTTCTTTGGTATATTCGCCTTGATAAATTTTCTTTGATGTGCTATAATTTCGAGGTAAGGGTACAGTTTGCCCAAAACAAAAGGAAAGGAGAATAAAATGACGGTTTTTGTATGTGTAAGTGACAAGGGCGGAATATTTTTCGGAGGCAAAAGGCAGTCCCGTGACAGAAAGGTGACGGAGGATATTCTCGGCGAGGCGGGCGACGGTAAGGTTATGGTCCGTGAGTACTCAAAGTCTTTGTTTAGAAAAAATCCCGAGAGAATAACCGTTGTGCAAAACCCGCTTTCCGTCGGCGGTGAGGGAGATTTTGTGTTTTCCGAGGGGGAGGCGCTCTCTGATTATGTTGACAAAATCAAAAGGCTCATAATTTACAGGTGGAACAGAGATTATCCGCAGGATATGCTTTTTGATATAGACCCGTGTCGCTTTTTTTCTCTTTTAAATACATGCGACTTTGAAGGAAACTCTCATGAAAAAATTACAAAGGAAGTTTGGGTAAGATAAATAATTTTTGCACGGCGCATGCAAATCGGCTTTTTAAAGTGCGATAAGCGCATATATCCATTTTGTGCGGCGCTGATTTGTGCTGAAAAGACGGCGCATAGTATTTTTGCACATTAAATTAATGCAGGGAGGTTATTATGAAAAGAAATGTTAAGTGTTTGTTATTGCTCGTTTTGCTTTCTCTTTCGCTTCTGCTCACAGGATGCGAATTTTCCGACAGTATAAGCGGCTTTATTGATGATATATTCGGCGACAAGCAGAATAACGAGAGCCCGATATCTCTTGACGATATTCCCGAGTTTGACGGCAAGACGCCGTATGTTGTGATAAACAACAATGTTCCGTTCTTTGACGGAGAGGACACATCACGGGCGTATGAGATCTATTCTCCTCTTGACAGCCTCGGCAGGTGCGGCGTTGCAATTGCGTGTATCGGCGCGGAGCTTATGCCGACAGAGGACAGGGAGAGTATTTCCTCGGTAAAACCCAGCGGATGGCAGTCGGTCAGCTATAACGGCACATATCTTTACAACAGATGTCATCTTATAGGCTTTCAGCTGACGGGAGAAAACGCCAATGAGCTCAACCTTATCACAGGCACAAGATTTATGAATGTTGACGGAATGCTCCCGTTTGAAAATATGGTAGCCGACTATGTAAAGGAGACGGAGGGATATGTTCTCTACCGTGTAACACCGATTTTTGACGGCGACAATCTCGTTGCAAGGGGAGTGCTCATGGAGGCAAAATCCGTCGGTGACGATGAGATTTCATTCTGCGTTTACGTATACAACAATCAGCCGGGTATAACTATTGACTATGCGACAGGCGAGAGCCGCCTTTCGGATGACACATCCGGGGATAATTCCGAGGGGGACGGTAACACCTCAGAGACCGAAGAAGAGACTTATGTTTTAAACACATCCTCAAAAAAATTTCATAAGCCCTCATGCTCCGGCGCACAAAACATAAACCCCGAGAATCGAGAGGAGGTTGAGAGGAGCCGGGACGAACTCATAAACGAGGGTTATTCTCCATGCGGAATTTGCAATCCGTGACAGAATTATTTACATTTTTTAGAAATTAATTTATACATTATACACATATCAAGACAATTTACACTAATATAAGTTGTCTGTTTTTGCTTTTTCTATTGCAAAAACTGTTTTTATATGATATAATATCCGTATAGTTAAAATCGGGTTCTCATTTAATATTGCTTTAAATAGACATTGCCGGGGTTGTTTTGTGAGTGTCGTTTCAGATGGAGGCATAGGTCTTTTGGGTGTATTTTCTGAGAGGTTATAAAATATAAATACGGTTTCGGAGAATTTAATGAAGAGGTACATACTGAAAATATGTCTCTGTGCTCTTGTTTGTTCGCTTCTCTATATCTTTGCGGGATGTATTGGAGATGATATCATCGTGGGAGAAAGGGACGCATTTGTTACAATTTCGGAGAGGACGCTGAAGTTTGAAAAGATCGGCGAGATATTCACTGTTTCGGCGAGAATAACCTACGGAAAAGATGGTGACAGTATCAGCTGGAGTTCATCGGACAGCAGTATCGTTGAGTGCGTTGACGGTGTAATTACTACAAAAAACTACGGTGTCGCGGTTATAAGGGCTACGTCGCAGAGCGGCGCATACGCAAGCTGTGTCATCACGGTGAAAAACCCCAATCCCACGATTACTCTCTCGCATGATTCGGTTGTCTTTTCCGGCCAAATAGGAGAAAAACTCAATATCAGAGCTTATACCGAGGAGGGACACGATATTACATCAAGCGTTACATGGGTTTCATCAAACTTAAATATTGTAAAATGTTTTAACGGCACGGTACAGACTGTCGGATACGGAAAATGTACCGTAAGGGCGGTACTCCCGGATGGCGAGTCCTCGACTTGCTCGATTACCGTTTTAGATCCCGACGCACCTATTCTGGAGCTGTCTGAGAATGATATAAAATTTGATACGGCGGGGCAGGAGCATGAGATAAGTGTAATTACCGCCCCTGTATCACAGGTCAGCTGGAAATCTACTGATGAGAGCGTTGCGGTGTACCGTGACGGAAAGATAGTAGCGGTCGGAGACGGCGTGTGCGCAATTATCGCTACATCAGATGCGGGCGTAAAATCCTATTGCGTTGTTACGGTGGGAACGCCTGATATGGGACAGACGCCTCCGGCAGACAGACTTAATTTTGAGGTAAGAAATCTGCCGATGAAATGCGAGTTTGTCGACAGAAATACAGGTGCCGTGCAGACGGCAGTTTTGGTTACATCCTATAATATACAGTATGAGATTGACGACAATGACGCACTTGTTCTTACGGTAACTTTAAACTGCATAAAGCTCTATGACAAGGCAGGGGCGGGCGGACTTAACAGCATCTTTGTCACAACCCTCCTCTATATGGACGGCGACAAACTGTGCGAGACCAAGACTTACGGTCATATAGGCGCCATGGAGGGAGATTCATTCAGTATCACTCTAAACAGGTTTGCCGTTGCCAACAAAGGCAGCGTGCGTAATTTTTACATGAAGCTGTCCTCGATTTATATCGGCTGAGTTCGGTTTTTGGTGTCGGGAGACCCGTTTGGGGCTTGAAAAAACGTTTTGCTCTGACGCCCGTCTTCTCCCGCGGCACCTCGCCGCAGAAGAAGACGGGGGCTCTGACCGATAAGGCATAAACTTTTTGTTTATATTAACGCAACTGAATTTTAAATAAAAAATTTTTGTAGGTGAAATATGTCTGCTTTACTTAGATTTCCCGAGTTTCGCACAAAGGCGTTTACATTGAGCTATGACGACGGCACCGTGCATGATGTAAAGCTTGTGAATATCATGCGTGAGTATGGGGTAAAAGGTACATTCAACCTTTGCGGCGAGAGGATAAAGAATTCCGACGGCTCTTATGTTCTTGACGAGAAAACCGCCGTTGAGCTTTTTTCCGGAGAGGATATTGAGGTCGCCGTGCACGGCGCAAAGCACCTGTCTCTTTCATTTATGGAGCCGTCTGTTGCGACAAGAGATATTCTCTTTGACAGGGAAATACTTGAGAAAATGTTTAAAAAAATCATAAAGGGTATGGCATATGCCTGCGGCAAATACAATGACAGCGTTGTCGAGATGCTCCGCCACTGCGGCATTGAGTACGCCCGTACAACAGTGTCAACAAACGGTTTTGATGTTCCGACGGATTGGCTGCGCATGCCTGCCACCACACATCACAGAAATCCCGATCTGATGGCTCTTTGCGATAAATTCCTCGCACCGTTTGAGCGTGATTATTTCTGGTCTCATACTCCAAAGCTCTTTTATGTTTGGGGACACAGCTTTGAGTTCAACAACAACAATAACTGGGATATCATGAACAGACTTCTTGACAAGGTTGCGGGCAGAGAAGATGTCTGGTATGCGACAAACATGGAGATTTACAGATATGTAAAAGCTTTCAGAAGCCTTAATTTTTCAACAGACCTTGAGTATGTGGAAAACCCGACTGCAAC
>CALWTU010000064.1 GCA_944384515.1 uncultured Clostridia bacterium | reverse complement strand
TACAACTTAGGGCTCAGCAGCGACGATGTTGACAAAATGATTTATTCAAGCAGAAGAAATCTTGACTTTTTGGATATACGCAAAAACGGTCTGACCTCATATGTCAACGCAGGTCTGAAAAGCGATGTAACAATTATTTGCAACTCTGTTGACGAAGGTGACGGACAGCTCGGAAACAATATCGGAGATAGCGCCAAGTTGAGTTTCTATGTAGACGAAAAACTTATGGAATGGGGATTTATTGAGTAAGCTGTGAGAATTCTTCAATACTATTTTTACCTGATGTTCTTTACAATAGGAATTCCTATTGTAGCGGGACTTACGGTCAGCGGAATAAACAAACTGATATATCGGATTAACGGCCGCGGTGCATACCGCTTTATTATGGCGACAAGCATTATCGGTACTCCGATACACGAGCTGGGGCATGCGTTTTTTGCACTGGTTTTTAACCACAAGATACACAAAATATGCCTCCTCAACAGAGATAAAAGTTCAGGTGTGCTCGGATATGTCTCAATGTCATACAAAAAGGGAAATCTTTATGAAAAGATAGGCGATTTTTTCATAGGAATCGGACCGATAATTTTCGGAACTGTGTTTCTCATAGCGTCTATGTGGCTGCTTGTTCCGAATGTGTGCGAGAACATTATCTCAGACATTCGGGGCTTTAAGCTGACAAGCGTCGATAATTTCGTATCAGGCGAGTTTTACCTTAAAATTTTAAGGCTCGTATGGGACGCAATGCTCCTTATCTTTGCGCCGAAAAACTTTACAAATATTCTCTGGTGGATCTTTATTGCTTTGGCGCTGAGCATGGCGGCGCATATGGATCTTTCGGTAGCGGATATCAAAATATCAAAAAGCGGAATACTCTTCTGCTGTATATTCGGCGCAACTTTGCTGGGAGTGAGTTATCTAATCGATCTGCTCTTTGATCTCAGAGCAACTCTCACCCTTGTTGAGGGAAGCATATATCTCGGCTTTTACTTCTCGCTGATCTTTACCGTTGTAATAATTTTCGGACTGTTCCTTGCGCTGCTCGCATGGCTGTTTAAACTTATCCGCCGCTGACGGCAGCGGATATTTTTATAAAAAGTCCGAATTTTTAACACGGGTATCCCCTTTTTTTAAAATAAATGCGGCAGTTTTCACTGCCGCATTTTTACTTGTTATTACAATTTGTAAACAAAAGTATACTTATGCTTTATTAAAAACTCAGTCGAAATCTACACTCTCAGAGTAAGAGACAAACTCGTAGGAGTATGTCGAGTCCGCATTTTGAATCACCTTGATAAAAATCTTCTGCTCTCTTGTGTCATTTTCAATCTCCACTTTTACAAAAGACTCATCCTTGTTCTTAAAGAACTTGTAGCTGTACTCAACTTCCCGTCCGTCAATCTCGCTCTCGAAAGAAAGCTCAATCTTTCCGTTTTTGTTTACCTCGTACTCCACACTGCTCTCAATAACCTTGCGTCCGTCTTTGTATGTTGTATAAGAAAACTCCGTCTCTCTATTCTCCGACTCATGCTCAACCTTAACATAGTTATTCTTGTCGACACTTATTATGAATGTGTATTCGCTCTCATTGCCCTCACGCTCGCTCTTGCCGACAAAGCTGTACTCCGTGCCGTCCATTACGGCAATACCCGTCATACTTCTGTTATCCTCTTTGCCCTCAAAAAAGTCGTCATCATCGTCGTCAGTGTCACCCGGCAGTGTCTTTTCGTTATAGTGAAACTCGTAGGTCTTACGCTCGCCTGAAATATCGGTCGCGCTCAGCGTATAGCAAAACTCATACCCTTCTCTGTCGGACGGTTTAACCTCGCTCTTTATCACATCTCCGTTAAGAGTGTTCTGCGCAATCATGAGATTTTGGATTATCTCATCCCTCTCCTCCTCGGAGAGCGGAATATCCGAGTTTAATAATTCTGACTGAGAGAGCATAATCACATTGCCCTTTGTGCTTGACAGCACGGGGTTTGCCGTACTGTAAGAGTTAAGAACTCCTATTCCGCTTATAAGTGAACTGTCAAGCGCACTCTCAAATGTAACATTCTCCGCCGTGTTTTTCTTGCCGCCGTTATCCGCACAACCTGCAAGAATTCCTGCCGAAAGTACTCCGACACATATTAAGCTAACCGCTTTACTTAAAATCTTTCCGTATTTTTTCATAAAATCAACTCTCCTTTTCAAGATAATATATTTATTTTATTTTGCGCCTTATGTAAGGTTTTTACCCTTTCACTTAAAGAACAATTCAAAATGCCGTTTTATTGGTGTTTTTTTAAAAATTTTTTCAGCCCTTTGGCAAAATAAATGTCCCATCACTTATAAAACAATCTTCGACGCCGTTTTATTGGCAAATTTTTTAAAAATTTTAATCCGCACTTCCCTCTCTTTCGCTTTTAAAAATCAAAGAGCAGCTTAAAAAACACAAACGAAAAAGCAGGACCTGAATTTGCACAAAAGTCCACGGCAGAGCCGTTATAATAAAAGGAGGAAAACACGTTTTATCCGTGTTTTCCTCCTGTGACGGGAATATTTGTCCCGCTCTTAACAGTCTGCCGTTATTTTCTTTTTCTTCCGGGAGCGGAACACCGTTTCCGTTTCCTTTTATGCAAAACACAGTGCATAATAGGTCAAACTCTAAAATCCCGCCTCAATATGCGCCGAGGGGGAAAGCGAGCTGTCCCTCGGCAATTTTACCGTATAACCGCCCTCAAAGGTATAGAGATAATAATCTGCCTCGGCGTATATCTCCATCTTCGCCTCGTATTCGTATCCTTCATACTCGCATTCAATCATGTCGTTTTTAAACTCGAAGCTGTAACCTTCCTCACGGTCGTTTTCGGTAACAACTATCTCCCACTCGGAGAGTCCGCCCTCTGTCTCAAACTCCATTTTTATACCCTTTACGAGAGCGCCGTCCTTGACAAACTGATATTCATACTCATTTTCGTTGATCTCCGTATCGGTACTGATACTGATGTACGAGCTCTTGGAGAGTTTTACGGTGAGCTCCATCTCGACCTCGTCTCCCTCCTTGCCGCTCTCGCCGTATACGGAATAGCTGCTGCCGTTAATAATGGCAACGCCGTCTATTTTTGTCTCATTTCCCTTTACCTTTTCATTAAAGTAAATGGTATATTCTGCACTGTAAAGCTGCTCGTCGATATATGACACCCTCAGCATATAGCTGTACTGAGAGTACTGCGAGTTATTGTTTTCGGTACACTCAAATGTCATCTTTTCATCTCTGAGAAACGCCATGCCCGTCAGCATATAATAGTTTGCGTCCTCTGCAATCTGCCGATAAATCTCATCCCCAAGATATCCGCCCTCGCCGTCATTCTCCGAATCTTTATTTGAAATCGGATTTTGGTACTTGAGTGAACTAAGCGGTGTGACACCTCCGTTTGCGGAATATGCCGTCTCCCCGCCGCCGCCGAGCGAAATCAGGTTGCCGAGCGCAAAGAGCTGGTGAGAGAACACACTGCCCGCCTTGGCGGTGCCGAAGTTCGGAGTATCGGTCGTAACATCTCCCGGCGGCATTGCAAATCGAAATACCGCAACGCATATCACAAGACACATACAGACCGCCGCAATACCGGCGGCATAAACTGAGCCGCGCGCCTTGAGTTTTTCAAGGAAACCGACTTTGCGGGAAGGCGTTTGAGCACCGGTGCCGATCTCTTTTCTGCCGTTTGCGGCGAGGGAGTGCTCTTTACTGTCGCACACGGAGTTAATTTGTGCGCTCTTGTCTACACTCTCGATAATCTTATCGCTTAAGTCGTTTATAACTGCTCTGTCCGCTCTCTCACGGAGCATTTTTTTAATATCACTGCGTCTCACTGCCGCTCCACCTCCTCTCTGAGCTTCTTCATCGCCCGGTTATATTTCCAAAGCACCGTACCGAGCGGTTTTTTCATTATATGCGCAATTTCGGAAAATTTATAGTCAAGCAGAACATGGTATACCACAATTTCACGGTCAACCGCATCCTTAAGATGCGAGAGAATTTCCTCAACTCCCCCGTCGTCGTACACCGCCTCCTCGCCTATATCGTAAAAAATATCATCCCCCGAAACCGTCCTCTTGTTTTTGTTATACATGTTATAGCTCTTGTTCCTCGCTATAACAGTAAGGTAGCCGAATATATTTGTATTCTGCTCATAGCTGTCTATATTTTCGAGAAAGCTCTTGTATGTATCCTGCATTATGTCCTCTGCCATACTTCGCTCTCCCAGTATGCCGAGTGCAGTAAAGTATATCGGCTTTGATGTCAGATTATAAAATTCTTTGAAGTTCTTATAATCCTTCAGTTTGAATTCACTGATGTACTTCTCAATCTCCATCTCTCTTTCCTTTATCCGTCCTCATAAATATAACAAACAAATCGCCGAAATTATTGGCAAAATCAAAAAAATTATCATAAAAGTATATTTTTATACTATTATATCATTTTTTTAAGGTTTAGTAAACAGCAAAAACGCTCTTTTTTGTTTTAAAAACCGAAGCGCAAAACGGCACAGTAAAGCACCGCCTGCGGCGGAACGCCCTGTCGCAGTGAATGCCGCCGAGATTTATTTCTGTGATACTGCGCAGTATACATAGGACCCGTGCGCAAAAAAAGCCCCTGTTGTGGCATTTTGCTTAGCCACAGAGGCTTTTTTCGAAAAACTACTTTTTTTTGCGAAACTACTGTTTTTGCGGTTTAAAACAACCGTAAAACTATATTTTGTTTTTGACGCTTTAAAACCGCTGCCGTGCTTTATTTTCTCGGCAGCTTAACATTTACATCCGGATCAATCGAGCCCTTGATCTTGCCGTTTGCATCCTCAAATTTCTTTATACTCTCACGGATCAAAACAAGGATCTGG
>CALWTU010000063.1 GCA_944384515.1 uncultured Clostridia bacterium | reverse complement strand
CAAATGTTATCTTGCTTGAGCTTCCGTATTTTGATTTAACTAAAAGTTATTATGACAGCGTAAAGTCACTGATAAAATCAGACTTTGATATAGTTTTGGCCCATGCTGACAGATATGAATTCGATGTTATTGAGCGCCTGTTAGAGTTTGGTGTTAAAATACAGCTGAATGCATCTGCGATCGATTTGTTCTATAAAAAGAGAAGTTTTTATAAATGGATTGAAGATCGCGCTGTCGTCGCACTTGGCAGCGATATTCACGGCGCAAACAAAAACGCATATAAACACTTTGATAAAGCCAAAAACAGATTGGGCGACAGCATAAAATATATTGCGGAGCGCTCGGATAAAATATGGAATTGCGCAAAATAAGGGGCTGTCGCATTAATGACACCCAAAAAAAGAAAAAAGGGGCTGTAGCAAAAGTCAGCCCCGAGAAAAGAAGAAAAAGCCGAGATAAAAGTACGGAAAACCCGTGCAAATATCTCGGCTTTGTGGTATAATGTAATTGAAGAAAAAAAACAAAATTCCACAAGGAGATTATACCACAAAAATGAGAGGAATGCAACTAAAATTTGACGAATTTTACGGAGAAAAAATAATACCGGAAAATGACAGTGTGAGAATGGTAGAAAGAATCGTAAAGGAAATGGATTTAAGCAGTCTTTATGCCACATACAGCAATATGGGAAGACCGCCGGCAACATCAGCAGACACATTGCTCATGGTAATGCTTTACGCTTGTATGGAAGGAAAATATTCGTCAAGAGAAATAGAATCAGCTTGCAACAGAGATATAAACTACATTTGGCTTTTAAACGGCGAGGAAGCACCTAACTATCACGAAATATGCCGGTTCAGAAGCGAAAGACTGCCACTATGTGCAGAAGAACTGTTTTATCAATTGGTAAAGAAGTTACGAGCAATAGACGAAATAAAATACGAGCATCTTTTTGTGGACGGAACGAAGATAGAAGCAAACGCGAACAAATACAGCTTTGTTTGGGCAAAAGCAGTCATGAAGTATATGTCACGGTTATGCAACAAGCTTGAGAAAAGATGTGCGGAATTGTGTAATGCATACGGTATAATGCCCTGTGAAGCAGAAAAACTTTTGGAAGCACTTGAAGAGCGAATAAAAACGCCGTTCGTACACGGCAGAGGAAAAAGAAAAACACAGCTTCAAAGAGATATAGAAGAATTAAGAGAAATGCTTTCGCGCAAGGCAAAATATGAGGATTATCAAAAGAAATTCGATGGAAGGAACAGCTTTTCTAAGACAGATCCCGATGCAACCTTTATGCATATGAAGGAGGATCATATGAGAAATGCTCAATTGAAGCCGGGATACAATGTACAATTTGCGGTAGAGGGTGAATATATAACCGGAGTAACGGTCAGCAGTGAAAGGAGCGACCAATTAACCCTCATACCGACACTTGAACGGATGTACGAGCATATCGGTGAGTACTATGCAGATGTGACGGCTGATGCGGGATATGAGAGTGAGGAAAATTATACATATTTTGAAGATAAACCTACCGAGTGCTACATAAAGCCGCAGAATTACGAGAGAAGCAAGACCAAGAAATTCAAGAACAATATGGCACTAAGAGAGAATATGTAATATGATGCCGAGCTTGACGAATATACCTGTCAGAACGGAAAAAAGCTGAAAGCGGTATATGAAGGTATAAGAAAAAGCAAGTCCGGATTTGAAAGTACGGTTACGTATTATGAGTGCGAGAGCTGTGAGGGTTGCCCTTACAAGAAGAAGTGTACAAGAGCTAAGGGCAACAGAAAAATGCAGGTGTCTAAGAAGTTTATAGAGCAAAGGAAAAAGTCGCTCGAAAGAATAACAAGCGACAAAGGAAAATTGCTTAGAATGAACCGTTCAATACAGTCCGAGGGAGCGTTTGGAGTCATTAAGCAGAACTATGCTTTCAGGCAGGTTTTCCTTCGCGGAAAAAGAAATACATTCGCGGAAATATTGCTTGTAGCTATGGGTTACAACTTGAACAAACTTCATGCCAAAACAGAGCAAAAACGACTGAAAACGCAATTGTTCGAAAAACTTTTGGCTTAAACTTCCAAAAATTTAATAAAAATTCAATTTGGCAGTCCTTTTTTTAGGGGGTGTCAATCTTCGTATACACTTTTTGAGGCTTTTCGCCTCTTTTTTTGTTGTTTAAATGTGGAAAACTTATGAGAAAAGGAGCCGCAACAAAATTTTACTTTTGCTACAGCCCCTTGCTTTATTGTATAATTAAATTGCCCAAAATAATCCACAAGAAAGCAAGGATATTATACAGCAATGAGAAACAGAAATCAAGTAGTTTTACCATAAAATTTAGAAATTTGTATTCCGAAAGAGGATTCTGTATTCAAATTATTGGAAATATGCGAACAGTTGGATTACACGCAACTGTATCATGCATATCTGCGTTCGTGGAGAAAAAACAATCCTCAAACGCTTTTTGAACTGTTATTCGGAATAGCTTTTATGGCGCTGACTCACAGCTTACATCAAATGCAGACTCCAGCGGCGGTAAGATGTGCTATTGACGCTGTAATGGAGAGAATTTTTAGTTATGAAGATATGTTTGACAGCAACGGATTTTTATAGCTCGGTGTATGCGGACATCAGCCTGATATGGCAAACTCATATACCGCAAACGGTACATTATATGCATGTACATACGCAATGGCGCCGCTCGGTTTATCACCTAATGATAAGTTTTGGTCAGATCCGGATGATAAATGGTTTGCTAAAAAAGTATGGAGCGGGGAGAATGTAAAATCTTTTTACTGAGAGTTCAAGTAATCGTATTCTTACTAAAACATAGTTTTGTTATGTCTATTGTATAATATTCACATTTTTTCTTATACTAAGATTAGTATCAATATAATATATATTGTTAAATTGTACTAATTGGAGGTTTGATAATAGATGAGAGCGACAGGTATTGTGCGACGCATCGACGATCTTGGAAGAATTGTAATACCAAAAGAAATAAGAAGAACAATGAGAATACGCGAGGGTGATCCTCTTGAAATATATACAGACAGAGAAGGGGAGGTTATTTTTAAAAAATACTCTCCTGTCGGCGAGGTAAATAATTTTGCAAATAAGTATGCCGAGGCGCTGCAAAAGACATGCGGGCTGCCTGTTTTCGTAAGTGACAGAGATGCAATTATAGCTGTAAGCGGAGCTTCAAAGAGAGATTATTTAGAGAGAAAGATTTCTTACCAGCTTGAGCAAATAATTGAGTCCAGAGTTCTTTACTTCAGAGACAGCGGAAAGGAAACCGTATCTATTGTTTCTGACAGCAGTCATTTTGTCAGTTGTGCCATGCCGATCATTTGTGAAGGTGATATTGTAGGATGCATTTTTACGGGCATGCAGTACGACGATAAAAGCGAGAAGAAAATCAGTGATGATGTAGAAATGAAACTTATTCAGACTGCCGGAGTTTTTCTTTCAAAACAACTTGAAAATTAAAAAGATAAAAGGCTATCTATCGGATATTGCACAAAGTGCATCTCCTTAGATAGCCTTTAAAATTTATAGTACTTTAACTTTGTTTACACAGGAAGCTTTAAAATAGGAAATATATATATTTCCTCTGTTAATAAGCAGTTTTTCGCCGCTTAAATCAGTAAAGAGAAGATTGTTATTTTCATCTTTAAGCCATTTGATCTCTGTCATTTTGCCGTTTGAAATGTAATAACCAAGTCCGCCTGATTCGGTGTCTACAACAAGCTCTGAGCCGTTTGACATTTCATACGTCGTGGTGTTTGCAAAGAGAACAAATACATTGGAAAAGGCGATATTTTCACCGCTTAACATATCTATTTTTCTGTTACCTGATTTAAAATACAAATATTTATTTGTCTTTTCAGAGTAATAGAGCTCTGTCTGGTCAACGTCCGAATAGCTGATTATAACAGAATTGGCGTCTGAGGTGCCGGAGACTGAATTACCCTCGCTGACAAAATCATACGGTGTCTGTTTATATCCCGAGATATGTATATCCGAATTTTGCTTAAGAGCGTTCATGACCATATCACGGCTCGTATAAATATAAAGAGAGTTTTCCTTATAGTAACATTCGGAATACTGACTGATGTCAAGCTGTATCTTGTCTACTTCCCATATCGGATAAGATACTATATCATCTTTGCCGTAGGAAATAATTACGCCTCCGAAATAGTTAGACATATTTGAAATAAATGCTCTTGTTGAGGTTAGGGAACCGAGCTTCCACAACAAAGTTTTTGTTGTGTAGGAGAGCATTATTGTTTTCCCGTCCTCTTTAGGGAATTCTATTGTCAAGTCGGAACCTGATACACCGTAAAGTGGGTTTTGCGGATTTAATGTAAAACCAAGTGGGGTGTTTTTAGATTCCTCCTCTGATACTTCAAGTCCTGTTATGGGGTTTGTGTAAACCGGTTTAGGGTCCGGTGGAACTTCGGGATTATTGTTGTTATTATTCTGATTATCGTCTGGAACCTTATCATTGACAGTTCCGTCATTATTTTCATCGGTATTATTGACTTTATCGTCATCTTTTCCGCTATCCGGATTTTTCTCTCCGTTGGCGGCAGCAAAACCAACAGAACATAAAAGAATTACAGCAATCAGAATAAATGAAACTAACCTGTAAAGGTTGTTTGATTTAGACGATTTCATTTTTTACCTCCTTGTGTACCGCGCCTATGCGGAACACACGCTACATTTCTTTAAAATTAAACTTTGCTGTTGTATCTTGTAAGCCAAGCATCAGCTGTTTCAAGGGCGTCAGAAAAACTTTTTGACGTAACTTGTTTTTTAGGGGTGCTTTCATTTTTTTCTATAAGCTGCACCATAATCAAATTCGGTACTTCTACATTTTCTTTGATTGAGCCGGTTGTGCTCATAATCATCATAAAGACATGATATTTATCTGACATTTCGCCGTAGTATAAATCATCACCTTTACGAACAAGGGGTCTGCCCTTATATATCAAGAATTCATTTTTATCAATTCCGTTTGTTTTAATCATTGTAGTCTCCTTTCATTTTACTGAAAAATGACGGCTGCATGTCCATTTTCATATTAAATAATAGCATAGCATCTTACACAAGTAAATAGCTTCGACAAAAGAAGATATTGTTAAGATATCGACTTATTTCAATACGAAAGGGGAGCGCTTAAAGGCGTCATCTCCAGGGCAAAAGCGTGGTTTAGTGAGTTGGAAAACAGAGTCGGCTTTGTCATTTAACTGTTTTTGCCTGAGTCCTGCTTCATTTAACCCGCATACAGATGCAGGTTTTGTAATCACTGTAATTTTACCATGCTTCTTTATGTTTTTCAGTATTGCTTGCCCAACATTATCCATAGCCAAGACTTGTGTATATTGCTGTTTTTCTTTTACCATGGAGGAGGTAACGCCAAGGTAAGAATACCATAATACACGCCTGAGTCTTGCGTTGGTGAACTTTTTGGTGCCGGCAAGCTTAATTAAACCGGAAAATGAATTTGTCTTGAAACTTGCGTTTCTCAGACGGTTATATAAACCATCCGCCATGTCATGAATATCATCAGACCCGGCAGAACAATTTAACCTTAAAAATGAAATTATACTGACAGCCAGTTTTTCGGCATCACATGGAAATTCACCGTCAATATAATCGCTTAAAAATGCCTGTTTTGATTTATTCGGTATATAATTCAAAGCAGAATTCAAGTCGTCAATAAGATTTTCTCTGATTGAGGATGCACTTTGATATATAGAGCCGTTAAATTCTGTTTCGTTATAATCTGCGCCGACCCTCTTTACGGTATGGCTCTTTATATTTGAGTTTGTCAAACTCAGTGCTTTGATATATTCTACCGCAAGAATATTGTTCGGCGTAAAGAAATTCGTTTTTACATTTTCTTCAAAATACAGTCTGTATTTGTCGTCCAAAAATTTTGCATAGCCGATAGATTTAGCGGGATTTTTAACTTCCATTAAAAAATCCGATTGGGAGAAATTATTTGCAACTTTTTTAAGTTTTTCTATATCTCCGATTTCACTTCCGAAAGACAGTACATCAACAACTCCGATATCGTTTAATATTTCAACGGCGGATTTAGCAAAAAATTCAGCACTGCTCATAGAAAAAGGAAAGGGAAGCATCAACACAAGATTAACACCTGCCATAACAGCCCATTTAGCTCTTGTATATTTGTCCGCAAAAGCGATATCTCCTCGCTGAGTAAAATTTCCGCTCATCAGAGCTATTATTTCTGTATCTGCGCCGAATTCTTCGCGAATTTTATTGATTTGATACTCATGTCCTGTGTGAATAGGGTTGTATTCGCAAATTATGGCAACTCTTTTCAAGAAAAACCTCCCCTCTGAAATAAACTTTTTCTTTTTTTTATTTAACTGTTGAAAATTTTGGTTTTATGATGTATAATACTTAAGGTAAATATTAATAAATTGAAAGGATTTAAAATGAAAGTTTTAGTTGTTAATGCAGGTTCCAGCTCACTTAAGTATCAGCTTTTTGATACTGCGTCAGCGGAGGTGCTTGCAAAAGGTAACTGTGAGCGTATCGGAATTGCGGGCTCAAAAATATCTCACAAAACAACAGGTAAAGGAGAAATCAATAAGGAAGTTGAACTCTCAAATCATTCAGACGCTATAAGACTTGTTGTTGAGTGTTTGCTTGACAGCGAGGTCGGATGTATAAAGTCTCCGTCGGAAATCGAGGCTATCGGACACAGAGTTGTCCATGGCGGCCCTTATTTCTCCGAGTCGATGCTTGCAACTCCCGAAGTTATAAGTGTTGTTGAGAAGTGCACACCGTATGCACCGCTTCATACACCTGCACACATTATGGGTATAAAAGGATGCAGTGCAGTTATGCCCAACACTCCTCAGGTATTGGTTTTCGATACAGCATTCCATCAGACAATGAGCAAGGAAGTATATCTTTACGGCATCTCATACGATATGTATGAAAAATACGGAATCAGAAGATACGGTGCTCACGGCACATCGCACAGATATGTTAGCGGTGAGATGATTAAAATTCTCGGCGGAAAGGCTGAGGGTACAAAGATTGTTACATGCCACATAGGCAATGGTTCTTCCATAAGTGCTGTCAAAGACGGAAAGTGCCTTGATACTTCGATGGGCTTTACTCCTCTTGACGGTATTATGATGGGCACAAGATGCGGAGCAATTGATCCGGCTATTGTACCGTTCATCATGGAAAAAGAGAATATGTCCGCGAAAGAAGTTGAGACATATATGAACAAGAAATGCGGCTTCCTCGGTATAAGCGGTATAAGCTCAGACTCACGCGATGTGGAAAAAGCAATGAATGAAGGAAATGAGAGAGCAAAACTTACATATGATATGCTTTGCTATCAGATTAAGAAATACATTGGCGCATACTCTGCCGCAATGGGCGGACTTGATGCGATAGTATTCACAGCCGGAATAGGCGAGCATGTTCATCACATCAGAGAAAAAGCTCTTTCAAACCTCGAGTATCTCGGAGTTAAGCTTGATGTTGAGAGAAACAAGTTCGGTCATTCGGATGTACCGGTTAAGCTCTCGACAGATGACTCAAGAGTACAGGTTTATATGATTCCTACAAACGAGGAACTTGTCATTGCAAAAGATACTGAAGAAATAGTAAGCAAACTCTAATAAAAATAACCCCCATATTTACCTCCTATAATTGTATCATAAAATACTTCATATGTCAAGAAATGTTGCGATACAATTTGGAAATTAAATATGGGGGATTTTTTTAAAGATGATTGCGGATAGAGTGTATCAGGTCGGTAATTACGGTATCGTTTTTCTGAAAATTCATTGCGCTGATATAAATCTCTTCCAGTGCAAAATGTTTTTTTGAGGCATAGGTAAAATATTCTTTGGAAAGCTCAAGCATGTTTTTATAAGACTGCCATAAATTATCTAACATTTTTTCATTATTTGAAATATATTCTTGGTTAATATATTCGGATACTTTTATGTCGGCAGAATCAGGTGATGATTTAAAAATATATTCATCAGTAATTATCTCAGATATGATTTCATCCGATAGAGGCGACGGGACGGTAATATACGGAATATTTTTATCAGTTAGGTAATCTGCTAAAGACTGCATAAAAATATCTGCGCTTTGGTATTTGCTTTCTATGGTAACAGTCTTGATTTCCGACGGTAAGTCATTACTTATCTTTACCAAACCATCCTTGCCGAAAGCGTCGGTCAATCTGTGTTCTTTTCGAGTGCGCTCGATCTTTGAGGTGTCTTTGAAATTGTATTTTTCAAACACGCTGTAAATTGAATCTCGCAGCGCGTTTTTCATTATCTGATTTACACTGATGTACAGATATTTGGCATTATTTAAAGCTTTATACGCTTTGATATAGTTTTCCTTTTTTTGTTTCGTAAGTGAAGTAATATAATCTCTTTTTTCCTCAAGCTTGCTCTCGTCCCAGTTTTCTCCGAGATTAACTATACATTCAATACATCCGGGATAGGAAGGGTCGCAGGTATGCGGTGCGGTGCCATCCAGAATTGCAATTTTCTTATTGCCTTTTTTGATAATTAACCCGTCAAGTGAATTTATATCCGACGAACAGTAAATATTATAAATATCATATTCATTACTCTTAAATTCACCGGCTGTTTTTTTCATTAAACTGCTTTTTCCTGTTCCGGGGCCGCCCTTTAAGATAAAAATTTTTTCATACTCAAGCGGATTGAATTCATAATCAAAATAACTTTTAAAACCGTCAAATCCGTTTGCCGCAACAAAATAGTTCTTATAAATATCTGTAAACTTCAAATAAAGTACTCCTTTCATTTTTTCAATTCTAATTATATTCTTCTTTTTGAAATGTGTTACACGGTTTTTTAAATATTTTTAGCCGATATTTATTAAATATGTTGTAAAACTTGACATATATTATAATTTGTAGTATAATACTATGAGATATTGAGGTGATTTTATGAAAGTTTACGGATTGGCGGGCGCAAGTGGCAGCGGCAAGGGAACAGTAGGTAAAATTTTTTCCGAATACGGTATTCCGTCTGTTGACACCGACAAGGTTTATCATAATCTTATAGCAGAGAGAACCGAGTGCACGGAAGAACTTTTAAAAACTTTCGGAACACAAATTCTTAATCCGGATAATTCGGTAAACCGCAAGAAACTTTCAGAAATTGTTTTTAATTCGGATGACTGCGAGAACAAGTTAAAAAAACTCAATAAAATAACACACTATCATATTCTTAAAAAAACAAGAGAAATACTTAAAGAGTATGAAAAAGGCGGAGCAAAGGTTGCTTTGGTTGACGCACCGTTGCTTTTTGAGTCGCAGTTTCATCTTGAGTGCGACGGCGTAATTTCCGTTATTTCGGAGTATGACTTAAAGCTCAAGAGAATTGTGGCGCGTGACGGGATAAGTGCCGACAGTGCTCAAAAAAGACTGTCAAAACAGCTTGACGATAATTTTTTGATTTTGCATTCAGACTATATTATCAGAAATAACGGCAGTATTGAAGAGTTAAAAAGTCAGGTTTTGAAAATCTGCAAAATAATATTAAACGATAGAGGAGATAAAGAAAAATGAAAGAGACTTCCATAGGACAGGAAATGTTAGATAAACTTTCCTACAAGAAATTAAATGTATTTGAGGAAGCTTCAAGCGAGGAAATTAAAAATATTTTTGAGTATGCAAAGGGTTATATGAGTTTCCTTGACAGTGCAAAAACCGAGAGAGAGGCTTGCACTATCTCAATCAAGATGCTTGAAAAAGCAGGATTCAGCGAATATAAATTCGGTGATAAAATTTCTGTCGGCGATAAAAAATATTTAAACCAGTACGGCAAGAGTATAATTGCTTTTGTTGTCGGAACAGAGGATATCGCAGAGTGCGGTATCAGAATTGTGGCAGCTCATATCGATTCACCGAGACTCGACCTTAAACAGGTTCCCATGTATGAGGACTCGGGTATGGGATTTTTGAAGACTCACTATTACGGCGGAGTAAAAAAATATCAGTGGACGGCAATTCCTCTTGCAATTCACGGAGTGGTTGTAAAAGCTGACGGAGAAGCGGTTAATGTGGTTATCGGAGAGGATGACAGCGATCCTATATTCTATATAAATGATCTTCTTCCTCATCTTGGAGCAAACCAGGCGTCTCAGACTTTGGGAAATGCCATTCCCGGCGAGTCTCTTAATATTCTTATCGGCGGACTTCCTTATAATGACAAGGATGTATCAGAGAAGATAAAACTCACAGCCCTCTCGTTGCTGAGTGACAAATACGATATAACAGAGGAAGACCTGCTCAGCGCAGAGCTCTCAATTGTTCCTGCGTACAAAGCCCGTGATATAGGCTTTGACAGAGCGTTGATTGCCGCATACGGTCACGATGACAGAGTATGTGCATATCCTGCACTTACTGCGCTTATTGAGAATAAGGACACTTCCAAAACCGTTATGGTGGTTTTGGCTGATAAAGAGGAGACGGGCTCTGACGGTATTACGGGAATGCAGTGCGATTTTCTTGTTGACCTTATGGATGAGATATCTCAAAATCTCGGAAAGAACAGCAGGACGGTAAGAAGTAAGTCCATGTGTCTTAGCGCAGATGTTGTTGCGGCTTTTGATCCTAATTTTGCGGATGTGTACGAGAAGAGAAACAGCGCTATTATCTCATGCGGTACAACTCTCTGCAAGTATACAGGTGCAAGAGGAAAGTCTTCCACAAACGACGCATCAGCTGAGTTTGTCGGACTTATCAGAAAATTATTCAATGAAAATAATGTTATCTGGCAGACAGGAGAGCTTGGAAAGGTTGACGCCGGAGGCGGAGGAACCGTTGCAAAATATATTGCAAACCACAATATACAGACAGTTGATGTAGGCGTGCCTGTTATTTCAATGCACGCACCTTATGAGGTGGTTTCAAAGGCAGATGTTTATTCTACCTATAAAGCTTTTGTTGCCTTTGTAAAGTAATTTCTATTTGGAGAGACAGATGATTTTTTCTAAACTGGAAAAAGCAGAGGACAGATACAGAGAAATTGAGCAATTGATAACTCTTCCGGATGTAGTGTCGGACAATAAAAGATATCTCTCGCTTATGAAAGAGTATAAGGCGCTGACACCGATAATAGAAAAGTACAGAGAGTATAAAGAAGCGGAAAAACAGATGAAAGAGTCCGACGAGATGATGCGTGACTCATCCTGTGAATCCGAACTTCGGCAGCTTGCCGAAGATGAGTACAAGAGTTGGTCGGAGAAGTGCGATTTGCTTGTCAATGAACTGAATGTGTTGTTGATGCCGAAAGATCCGAATGACTCCAAAAATGTAATTGTTGAAATCAGACAGGGAGCCGGAGGCGAGGAGGCGGCGTTGTTTGCTTACGATTTATACCGTATGTATTCAATGTACGCCGCATCTCGCGGATTCAAGACAGAAGTCGTAAGTCTTAACGAAACAGAGCTTGGCGGCATAAAAGAGATAAACTTTATGGTTATGGGTGAGGGCGCTTATTCGAAATTCAAGTTTGAGAGCGGCGTGCACAGAGTGCAGAGAATTCCCGTTACCGAGTCGAACGGCAGAATACAGACTTCAACCTGCACGGTAGCAGTACTGCCTGAGGCGGATGAGGTTGAGGTGGAAGTAAACCCTGCTGATATAAAAATTGAATCATGCAAGTCAAGCGGAGCGGGCGGCCAGCATATCAATAAGACAGAGAGTGCGGTCAGGCTGACACATAAACCTACCGGGATTGTCATCGAGTGTGACCAGGAGAGAAGCCAGCTTCAGAACAAAGAAAAAGCACTTAAAATTCTTTATTCCAAACTCTATGATATGAAAGAGGCGGAGCAAAACGAGAATATTGCCTCGACAAGAAAAAAACAGGTTGGAAGCGGTGACAGAAGTGAAAAAATCAGAACTTACAACTATCCCCAGTCGAGAGTAACAGACCACCGGATAAATAAGACTATTTATACTTTTGACGCTTTCCTTAACGGAGATATTGACGGTTTAATCGTTGATTTGATTGCTGCGGATACTGCAGAAAAACTAAAAGGCGATAAACAGGAATGAAAACAAAAATTATAAAGGTAAATATCAATAACAGATCAAGCTTTAATAAACTTAAATCGGCGGCAGAGCTTATCCGAAACGGAAAACTTGTAGTTTTTCCAACAGAGACGGTGTACGGTCTCGGAGCAGATGCAACTGACACAAACGCCGTAAGAAATATTTACAAAGCTAAGGGCAGACCGTCCGACAACCCGCTTATTGTGCATATAGCAAATCCCCAAGATGCGGAAAAGTATGCGTATACAAACAGCCTTTACTACAAACTTGCAGACAAATTCATGCCGGGGCCGCTTACCGTGATTATGAAATCAAAGAGCAGTATTCCGAAAACGACAAGGGGAGGACTTGATACGGTTGCCATCCGCTGTCCGCAAAATGCCGTTGCTCGAAAGCTTATCGAATATTCAAAGCGTCCGATAGCAGCCCCTTCCGCCAATCTCTCGGGCAGTCCTTCTCCTACATCATTCAAACATGTGTGTGATGATATGAACGGGCGCGTCAACATGATTATTAACAGTTCTGATTCGGATTTCGGGCTTGAGTCGACTATTGTTAAAATCGAGGACGAAAACACACTGACGCTTTTGAGACCGGGCAAAATAACGGTGGATGATCTCAGGGGCGTTTGTGAGAAAGTTAATGTGGCACATGCTGTTACAGAAGAACTTAAAGAAGGGGAGAGAGCTCTCTCTCCCGGTATGAAATACCGGCACTATTCACCCAAAGCACCTTTGATACTTCTTGACGGAAGCATTGAGAAAATATCAGAGTATCTTTCAGGTGAGGATGACAGTCATACAGCCGTAATTTTATATGACGAGGATATTGACATATTAAAAGAGCACCTTATGAATGTTGATTTTTATAACTTCGGTGCCTCAAACGACCGTTTGACACAGGCTCACAGGCTCTTTTATATTTTAAGAGAAGTTGATAAAAAAGGGTATAAAAAGATATTTGCGCCGCTTCCCAGTCAGGAAGGAATCGGTTTGGCTTTATATAACAGAATGATTCGCGCTTCGGCACACAATATAATTAAACTGTAAAAAATAACTAAAAGGATAAGAAAATAATGGGCAGAACCAAAAAGACCGCAACGCAAAACCCAATGGAAAATGAAAGTTTACCAAGAATTGAACCTATAACAGTAACGCTTGAAAAGAATTATATGCCATATGCAATGAGCGTTATCGTTTCGCGCGCAATTCCGGAGATTGACGGTTTTAAACCGGCGCACAGGAAACTTTTATACACAATGTTTAAGATGGGATTGCTCAAAGGTTCAAGAGTCAAAAGTGCAAATATAGTCGGACAGACTATGCAGCTTAACCCCCACGGCGATGCGTCAATATATGAAACAATGGTCAGACTGACAAGGGGTAACGAGGCTCTTTTGCATCCTTTTATCGACTCAAAAGGCTCATTCGGAAAACAGTATTCAAGGGATATGGCATATGCTGCTTCAAGATATACGGAGGCTAAGCTTGACCCTATTTGTAACGAGCTGTTTTCGGGCATTGATAAAAATGCCGTTGATTTTGTACCAAACTACGATAATACAAAAGAAGAACCGGTGCTTTTGCCGACAACTTATCCTAATATACTCATTTCTCCGAATTTGGGTATTGCCGTCGGTATGGCGTGTTCAATATGCTCATTCAATCTGGCTGAGATTTGTGACGGAACAATCGCTCTTTTAAAAAATCCAAATACATCAATTGACAGATTGCTTGACATAGTTAAAGCCCCTGATTTTCCCGGCGGAGCGCAGATAATCTATGACAGAGAAGAGATGCGAAAGATTTATGAGACGGGAGTCGGAAGCTTTAAGATGCGCTCAAAATATGAATACGATAAAAAGGACAAGTGTATTTATATTTATGAAATTCCTTATTCGTCATGCATTGAGTCTATTATTAAAAAATCGGCTGATCTTATAAAGACGGGAAAACTCAGAGAGGTAAACGATGTTTCCGACTTCACAGATATCAACGGTCTGAAACTCTGCTTTGAACTCAAAAAGGATGCCGATCCTGAAATCGTTATGCAGAAGCTTTTTGCGTCGACGGAACTTGAAAATTCATTTGACTGTAATTTCAATATACTTATTGACGGAACTCCGAGAGTCATGGGGCTTCGTGAGGTGCTCAATGAGTGGATAAGATTCAGGGTAAAATGCGTTAAAAGGGAACTCAAATACGACCTTAATAAGAAAGAGGAGAAGTTACATCTTCTTTTGGGTCTGGCGCAAATTATGCTTGACATTGATAAGGCGATAAAGATTATCCGCCATACTCAACTTGAAGAGGATGTTGTACCGAACCTCGCAAAGGCTTTTAATTTGTCAATTAAGCAGGCAGAATATATTGCAGAGATAAAGCTGAGAAATATAAACCGCCAGTATATTATGAACCGTCTTGAGGATATAGAAAAGCTCAAGGACGAAATTGACGATATAAACGAGACATTAAAAGATGAACTTAAGTTAAAGAGCAAACTTATTGATACACTGAAAGCTGTTAAAAAAAGTTACGGACAGCCGAGAAAAACACTGCTTGTTGACAAAGAGCAGATTGTAAGTCCGACTAAGGATATTTTCTTTGAAAACTATAACTGCAGACTTATTCTTACAAAGAGCGGCTATTTCAAAAAACTCTCCGTTCAGGGTTCTCGCTCGGGTGACGACCAGAAGCTCAAAGAGGGCGATGTTATTATTTATCAGGAGGATACCGATAACAGGGGAGATGTCCTGTTCTTTACGGACAAGGCTCAGATATACCGCGCGAGGGTAAATGATTTTGACATTTCAAAACCGTCTCAGATGGGAGACTATGTTCCTACAAAGCTGAATATGGATGACAATGAGCATGTTGTTGGTTGTAAAATGATTTACGATATTATTCCCGAACACCATATGATATATATTTTTGAGAACGGCAAGGGGCTGAGAGTTTCAATGAAAGCATATGAGTCAAAGACTAAGCGCAAGAAAATATCAGGCGCTTGTTCGGATGATTCTCCGTTGGTGGGTGCGATTTACGAAGGTGATAAGCCTAAACAAATATTTATAAAAACCGATTTAAATAAAGCTATTTTGATTAAATCAAATTTAATTCCCGAGAAGTCAACAAGAACTGCTGCCGGAACACAGCTTATTCAACTTCCCAAAAAGAACGGAAAAGTTGATTTTGTTACGGAGAGAATAGAGGAGCTCGGAGAGGAAGCATTAAAATGCAAGAAAAATGTAATTCCTTCTGCCGGTACAGCTTTATCTCAGATAACTTTTAATTTTACTTAATATTTTTGGAAAATAAAAACGGCATACTGATTACCTACGGTAAAAAGTATGTCGTTTTTTATCAGACTGCTTTATTATGAGATTTTAAATAAATGTCTCAAACTTATATCCGACACCCCATACGGTTTTAAGTACCCATTTGTCGGATACGCCCTCAAGTTTTTCACGAAGTCTCTTTACATGAACATCAACGGTTCTTGAATCTCCGAGATAATCAAATCCCCACACTTTATCAAGCAGCTGATCTCTTGTAAATACTCGGTTGCAGTTAGATGCAAGGAAGTAGAGAAGTTCCAGCTCCTTGGGCGGAATATCAATTGCCTTTCCGTTAAGTTTGAGTTCATATTTCTGAAGACTTATTTCAATGTTTTCGAATTTTACAACTTCGTCATCAACTGTTTTGGTATGAGCGTTATAACGGCGGAGAACAGCCTTTATTCTTGCGGAAAGCTCTTTCATATCAAAAGGTTTTACAATGAAATCGTCAGCACCGAGCTCAAGACCCAAAACCTTATCAAAAACATCTCCTTTGGCTGTTATCATAATAACAGGCTTAGAGGAAATCTCTCTGATCTCACGGCAAACCTGCCATCCGTCCTTCTTGGGCATCATTATATCGAGAAGAACTAAGTCAGGCTCATAAATTTTAAAGCAGTTGAGACCCTCAACGCCGTCATTTGCGGTTTTAACCTTGTAGCCCTCATTTTCGAAATACATTTTCAGCATATCGCATATATTAGGGTCGTCATCAACAAAAAGAAGCTTTGTGTCCATTTTTAATTCCTCCAATTATTAACTTTGTTAAAAAATATGTAATCTTAACAATTGTATTATAACCTATAATTGTGATACTGTCAAGAACAAATTATGAATTTTTATATTCAGTTAAAGAACTTTAATTAATTTGTTTAAAAACTATTGCGAATTTTGGTATTGTGTGGTATAATTACTGGGATAAATAATTTATTTTGGAGAAAATATGAAATTAGGTATTGTTGGACTTCCCAATGTGGGAAAGAGCACTCTTTTTAATGCTATAACAAATGCAGGAGCAGATTCAGCTAACTATCCCTTCTGTACTATTGACCCGAATGTGGGAGTTGTTGCTGTTCCGGACAGCAGGCTCGACAAACTCGCACAAATGTATAATCCTGAAAAATTCACCCCTGCGGTTATTGAGTTCGTCGATATAGCGGGACTTGTAAGGGGTGCTTCAAAAGGTGAGGGACTGGGAAATAAGTTCCTCGGAAATATCCGTGAGGTTGATGCTATCTGCCATGTTGTCCGCTGTTTTGAAAACGATGATATAATCCATGTAGAGGGTAACATAGATTCGCTGCGCGATGTTCAGACAATTGACATCGAGCTTATACTTTCGGATCTTGAGATTGTTGAGCGTGCTGTTGAGAGGACTACAAAGGCTGCAAAAAGCGACAAAAAACTTTTAGACAAACTTGCTGTTTTGGAAAAGGTTAAGGCATGCCTTGAAGAGGGTAAATGCGCGAGAAGTTTAGGCATGTCGCCTGAAGAGTTACATGAGATTGACGAGTTCAGACTCCTCACTCTTAAACCCGTAATTTATGTTGCTAATATTTCTGAAGATGAAGTCAACGGAAGTTATGTCAATAATCCGCAGTACATTAAACTTGCAGAACACGCTAAGTCCGAAAACAGTGAAATTATTGCAGTAAGCGCTCAGATAGAGGCTGAACTTGCCGAACTTGATAATGAAGAGAAGAAATCATTTCTTGCTGACCTCGGTATCGAGGAGAGCGGTCTTGACAAACTCATAAAATCCGGTTATGCGATTCTCGGTCTTATAAGTTTCTTAACTGCGGGACCTAAAGAGGTTCGTGCATGGACTATTACAAAAGGAACTAAGGCTCCTGCGGCGGCAGGTAAGATACATTCTGATTTTGAGAGAGGATTTATCAGGGCTGAGGTTGTTTCTTTTGATGATCTTGTAAGAGAAGGCGACAGAAACAAAGTAAAAGAAAAGGGACTTTTAAGAAGCGAAGGTAAAGAATATGTTATGAATGACGGGGATGTCGTAGAATTCCTCTTTAATGTATAAGATTTTCTTCTTGCGGTTTAATAGATATATAAATTTTATTATAGTGCTCCATGATTGATTGGGGCACTGTTATTTTTTCTGAGGCAAAAACAATTTTTTCAAGGCTGTCAAACTTATAAGTAAAATTAAGGTAATAATCCTGATAACCATAGTTGCCTATTATCAAGCACTCGGAATTCTCTATCGCATAAAATGTAAGTTTTCGCACATCCGTCTCAAACATCCCCAAAGATGCATAAGTGTAATCTTTACCGCCTTTTGAAACAGTAAAAAGAGATCTGTTATCTTCATGGCCGAGCAGAGAAGAATAAAGAAGAGTAAAACTGAAGTTTTTAAGATTAATCTGCGAACCCTCTTCAAGGAGTTTGAGTTTTGTGTTGTATTCATTAATCATATTCTGCGTAAGAGTAAGGTGATCATTTTCAATGCCAAGCCGAGGTTTCGGAATGTATATATTTTCTATATAGATAAACGACAAAATTTCTTCTAAATAGTTTGCCGTATAGTCAGAGTAGTTTACCAAAATAAAATTATCAATGTATGTAATTTTTTCTTTTTGAATGAGATTTTTGAGATTATTTGCACTTGACAAATTTGCCGTGCCTGCCTCAATAAGAGTAATATCATTTGAGTCATAAATCAGCATCTCATCGTTGTTTTCATTTTTCAGATATACAATTTGACTGTCGGGACGGTAAACTTGAGTCATGATAAAAGAAATGACAAATATAAAAATAATACTTGCGGAAAATAAACTCTTACATAGATTTTTTCTCTTAATATCGACAATCAGGAAAATGAAGAACAAGATGCTGATTATAAATGTCAAAATACTTATCAGAGGAAAATCACATGAAAAATAAATGAATTTAAACTTTGAGAGCTGTTCCGATAGGAAAGATATAATATTTGCAAGCAAAATTACAATATATTTTGTAGGGAAAATTGCTCCGATGAGCAGGTGTATAAGTCCCGCATAAATAAAAAACTGAATAGGTATAGAAAAGATGGTTGTAGCAAGAATTGAAATCAGCGATATATTTTTGAAACTGAAAACCGTGAATGCAAGAGTTGCCATAATGGCAAACAGAGAAGTTGTCAATGATGTAAGAATATATTTCACGGCTTTGTTTTTAAATCTTTCGGTATGCATGAATTCAATTGCCGCTATCACTCCGAGAGTTGCGAAAAATGAGAGCCAAAGCGATATGTCTCTGACAGAGTAAGGCTGTATGAGAATAATGATAAACAATGCAGTAAAAAGAGATGTTACGGAGTCGTAATTTCCGATGATAATTCTCAGAATGTAACTTATTATCAGCATGAAGCCCGCTCTGAGTATTGTCGGCGGGAATCCTGTCAAAAACATATACAAAACCGAAAATATCAGACTGATAAGCATACACATTCTTTTTCTCAGCCCGAGTCGTCTGAGTATAATTTCAACCGCAATCATCAAAATTGCAAAATGCATACCGCTCAGTGCTAAAATATGCGATATACCTATTCTTTTAAAGTCAAGTTCGGTTTTTTCAGAAAGATAAGACTTCTCGCCAAAAAGCAGAGCAGATAACAGTCCTCCTGCATTTTTATCTGTGCTGCTTACGATTTTTCTCGCAAGAGAAAATCTGTATTGAGCTATCTTATAGATTAGCGGAGTGCTGTCCGTTCTTATCAGTTCTGTATTTTCGGCGGAATAGACTACACCGGTTATTCCTTTTGAGGTATAGTATGAGCCTGTATCAAAATAATCACTGTTGTTTTGAAATTCTTCAATTGTTCCGGTAAAAGAAATTACAGATCCGGACGGAAAATTTCCGTCGTTTATTCCTATGTAGACAATTATTTTATGTGAAGCATTTGAACCGTCTACTGTGTATGTTTCAAGATACAGTTTATCCCCGTAACTTGTGTCCTCGCGCTCTAAAACTTTACCAATGATCGTTGAGTTCTCCGAATACTTTCCGTAAGAATAAAACCATTTATTAAAGTATAAATTGGATAATATAGATGAAATTATAACCGATATAATAACTACCGATAAAAATATTTTCCTGCTTTTTGAGCGCCAAAAAATCAGTACCGACAGCAAAATTACAAAACAAACTCCGACTCCTATATAAAGATATAGGTTCGGTAAATATGAAAAAACCACAAAAGTGCCCAGAATAATACCAAGTATTAAACTGAGCGGTCTTTTGTGGAACAGTTTCATTGTTAATATACCTTTATTATCAAGAATTTGTGATTAGCTTGGAGCCTTTGGGAACAACAAAATGCAATCCTTCTTTCACAATAGAGAAGTCAATATTCAAAGCGCCTTTTATTTCTCCGTCAATACAATATGGCAGAGGATTATCAAATTCCATCTTAAAATGATTAACTCTTTTTGTAAGGATATATTTTTTTGCCATTTTATTATTAATATAGGTTCCTTTTTTATAAGGGGTTATAAACTTTAAAAAATTTAAACGGGAGATCTCTTTAATGGATGTAACATCCATAATACCATCGTTCAAAACTGCTGTCGGGCAACTCTTATACCCACCACCGCAGAATTTTCCGTTTCCGATACAGGTAAGAGTGAGAGACTCATCCCAAATTGTTCCGTCATCAAATATAACACGCATTTTTGTGTTGAATTTTTTAAAAAAGGCTTTAATGACTCCGAGTTTATATGATAATTTCGGCGTAACAAGCTTTTTCTTTTTAAAATCGTTTGCATATTTTGCGACCATACAGTCAAGTCCTATGTTTATCATATTAACGCAATATATATCGTTGCATTTGATTATATCAATAGGAATTGATTCGCCGTCTATTTGTTTTTCAATATCTGAAAAAAGATTTGTATTTGTAAAATTCTTAACAAAATCATTACCGGAGCCGTAAGGAATAGTTCCAAACTCAACATTCGGATTGCATGGAGCCCCGTTGACAATCTCATTGAGCGTACCGTCGCCGCCAACACAGATAAAACGCTGTTTTTCTTCTGATATTCTGACCATCGAAGCCACATATTCGGTTGCATCGTTGGGATCTACTGTATAATATATATGATAACTTAACCGTCTTTTTGCACAGGCATTTTTAATTACCTCTTCAAGGTTTTGATGCCTCTTGGGTCTGCCTGATTTTGGGTTAAGTATAAAATGATAAATCATATTAAGGATATCCTTCCCAAAATAAGAGTTGTAGATATATTATATCAAATATATACATATTTGTCAAGCAGAATATACATCTATGCAGTGTTATGCAGTGTTATTAAAAGATTTTAAGAAATTTTACGGCATATTTTTGCGGATCATGTCATAATACGCTTTTGCCGCCTGCTCGGTCTTGCTCGTGCCGAATTCAAAGTAGTGCTTATTTTGAACGTCTTTTGGCAAGTATGTTTGCTCAACATAGTGGTTCGGATAGTCATGTGGGTATTTATATCCCTTGAACATAGGGCTTTTTAAATGCTCCGGATATTCGGTCCCGAATCCTGAGTTAATATCTTCGCTTGCACGATGGTATGCCATATATGCGGCATTTGATTTAGGTGAGGTTGCAAGTATACATACCGCATTTGCGAGCGGAAGAACCGCTTCCGGAAGTCCGACAGCCTTTGCGCTTTCCACACAGGAGTAGGCAATGACGCAGGCAAGAGGATACGCCATACCGATATCCTCATTTGCAATAACAAGTATACGCCGGCAAGCAGACAGCAAATCACCGCTTGCCAGAATCTTTGCAAGGTAGAACACCGACGCATCAGGATCCGAACCTCTTATTGACTTTTGAAGGCATGAGAGCAGATCATAGTGTGCGTCACCGTCACGGTCGTATGTACCGGAAAGAGTAGGGAGTAATGAGTCAATGTTCTTTTTGCTTATCACATTATCAGAAATATAATATGCGTTTTCAAGGACTCCGATACTCATTCTGACATCTCCGCCGCAGGCTGAGACAATAGAATAAACTGTCTCATCGTCGATAGTTTTCTCTAAATTAAAATCAGAATTGAGAGTTTTTAATGCTCGGTATATTGCAGGAATGCAGTCTTCGCTTGTAATTGATTTAAATTCAAATACAGATGATCTTGAGAGCAGGGCTTTATAAACATAGTAATACGGGTTTTCTGTTGTTGACGCAATTAAAGTCAGTTTGCCGTTTTCCATAAACTCAAGGAGCGTCTGCTGTTGCTTTTTGTTGAAATACTGTATTTCGTCAAGATATAGCAGAGTTCCTTTTCCGGAGAAAATATTTGAGGTTGAGTTAATTACATCCTTTATATCAGAAATCGAAGCTGTTGTCGCATTAAGTTTATATAATTGCATATCCGACATATGAGCAATAATATTTGCGACGGTAGTCTTTCCCGTGCCCGGAGGACCGTAAAAAATCATATTCGGAATTCTGTTATTTTCTATAAGCTTTCTGATAATTCCGTTTTTTCCTATAAGATGCTGTTGTCCGACTACCTCGTCAAAAGATGTAGGGCGCAATCTTTCCGCAAGTGGTTTTGTTGACATAAATCCTCCAAAATCAAGAAATTGTCGATTGAGTTGCTAATACATAGGAACTTAAAAGTTGTTTCAGACCTCTGTTCTTCTCTAAGCTTAAATCAGGATCCTCACTGATAATCATTTTAGCGGTGGCAAATGCGTTGGTGAATAAATCGAGGTCATCGCAAAGTTTGGCGAATTTGAAATCAAATCCGCCGCTCTGACGAATATTATCCGAGTTGCTTGCCATAGAAAAGAAATCTCCGGGTCCCCTTAAGAGCAAATCTTTTTCGGCAATTTCAAAACCGTTTGATGTGCTTTTCATAATTTCAAGTCGGGAAAGGGCAGTTTGACTCTTTGAGTCGGATACAAGAATGCAGTAAGATTTCCTTGTTCCTCTGCCGACGCGGCCTCTTAACTGGTGCAGTTGGGCGAGTCCGAATCTGTCTGCGTTTTCCACAATCATAACACAGGCATTCGGAACATTAACCCCTACCTCTATGACGGTTGTTGAAACCAAAATATCAATCTCCCCGGCAGAAAAGTCATTCATTATATCTGCTTTTTCATTAGGAGTAAG
This sequence comes from uncultured Clostridia bacterium, assembly GCA_944384515.1. Lineage (GTDB taxonomy): Bacteria > Bacillota > Clostridia > Oscillospirales > CAG-272 > UBA1740. The sequence continues at coordinate 15,719 of CALWTU010000063.1, read as the reverse complement.
TTTGCCATGCAGTGACTGTATTCTTAATTGCGGGAAAGTCTGCCTTAAAATTTCCATGTAATCTTTAACATTTTTCAAGTTTTTAGTAGAAGCAGAGACCAGATCCTGAGAAGAAATGCTCTGTATGAAAAGTTCGTCTTCCTCTGCATCTTCTTCTATTTTCGGACATACGACATATATCTGACCGCCTGCTTTTACTTGATTTAACATAAATGTATTAAGTCTTTTTATGTATGACTCATCAACAACATATGTTGAAATCTGTTGCCTTCCTTTCGGAAGTTCAGTTATTTTTGAGATATCCATATCTCCGTAAATGGTAAGTGCCAGGGTTCTCGGTATGGGGGTAGCGCTCATAACAAGCATGTGGGCGCTCTTGGTTTTTTCTTTCAGCACGCCTCGCTGAAAAACACCGAATCTATGTTGTTCATCCGTGACAATAAGTCCGAGATTATTAAAGTTTAAATTATCTGAAAACAGAGCATGAGTACCGACAAGGACGGAGATACTGCCGTCTTCAATCTTAGAATATATTTCTTTTTTTGCTTTTTTGGGTGTTGAGCCAAGAAGAAGGGCTACTTTGATATTCAGTTTATCAAAGTAATTTGAGAATTCCGCAAAATGCTGTGTAGCTAAAATCTCCGTCGGCGCAACAATGGCGGTTTGATAGGAGGATTTTGATGCAATATATGCCGCTATGATCGAACAAATTGTTTTTCCGCATCCGACATCTCCCACAATAATTCTTGTCATGGGGGGTAGGGTTGAACCTTTATTTTTTAACACGGTATCCATGTAAATATCATTTACGGCTTGTTTTTGCCCGCTTGTCAGCTCGTAAGGGAGAAGTTTTAAAACCGGTGAAATATCACACGGAGAAAACCTCACCGCACAGGTTGTATTTTTTTGGCTTGTAACTGTCGATATTGAGAGTCCGAAGCAGAGCATTTCGTCAAAGGCGAGTCTCCTTACAGCTTTCCTGAAATAATCTTCGTTTTCCGGAAAATGTATATTTTTAAGCGCAAAAGAAAGAACGGGAAAAGAATTTTTAATTCTGATTTCCTCACTCAGCGGATCTGTTATCTCACATAGAACACACTCAAGACATGCGGAAATAATTTTTGACAAAAATCCGCTGTTTATTCCGACGGTCTGCTGATATACCGGTACCATGTAAGGCAGTTCAACATCTTCTATGTAAGCCTCATATTTAGGATTTGTCAGTTGCAAAGTTTTCTTTTTCAGTGTAGCTTTGCCGTAAAACCTGAAAACAGAACCTGTGTGAAATATGTTTTTTACAAACGGAGAGTTAAAGAATACTATTTCGCATGAACCGCTCTCGTCAAAGGCGCGAAATTTTGAAATTGTAAGTCCGCGACGTATTTCCACACTGCTGACCTCGCTTGAGACCGTCAGTATGAAAGACTGTGCAATCTCACTGCTGAAATTACTGAGATGTTTTATATCGCCTCTTTTCTCGTACGCACGGGGAAAATAGTAAATAAGGTCTGATACGGTATAAATTCCAAGCTTATTAAGTTGCTTTTTCTTTACATTTCCGACGCCGCTTATTTGTCCAATGTCCGAATTCAATGTCAATTTTACCATCACTCAGACCTCCTTTCAAAGTATATTTTACATCATTTGTTAATTGATTTCAATATCAACAATAAAATATTTTTATTATTAACATAATTTTTATATTTTTTTGTTTACAAAATATTGTTATTATGTTATAATATGTTGGTATAACATAACTCAAGTTGTCAGGAGAGGTAACAGATTGAATTTTAAGTGTAATGATAGATATAATTTTTCGCGCCTGAGGCTGATTGTCATCACTGTTTTATCATGTATCGGATGCTCGCTTGCCGGTTACCTCGTGTTACCGCTGGCGGCAGGTGCTTATGCGGCGCTTTTGATTTTAGAGGGTGAGGGAAAGAGAATTTTCTCTTATATCCTTCCCGTAGTAATGTTCATATTTAATTTTTTAATAAACGGATTTTATTCCTTTGAGGGACTGGCTTATGTCGGTGTCGCACTGATAATTTATTTCGCATACAGATATTCACTGTCAAAAGGTGAGTCGGCATTTTATGTGACGGCGTTTTTGGTTATTTCGGTTTTAATATCGGTTTTTCTTATTGGTTTTAGTAAAGTGGATACGCTTTCTTTTTCTGCTGTGGGGGAATTTTATTCCGATATTTTACTCAACTTAAAAAAAGAATTTATTGATACTTTAACGTCTTATGTTACAACAGATTCAGAAGAAGTGACATATTTTGTTCTCAATTTCTTTGAGGCGGAAGTTCTTTTTTATCAGTTGCTTTTGCTTACGGTTCCAATTGTAATTATTTTCTCTTTTATGATTTGTGGACTGACGCATAAATTCTTTTCCCATATGTTGAATAAATACTGTGAAAAGGAAGTGAGAATCAATGACTGGACTTTTACCACCTCAAACTTTATTGCATACTTTTATGTCATAGTATCAATTATTGCTTTTTTAAGTCAATATCAAAGCGGAGTTTTTGCTTTTTCCGTAAATTATGTAAGTTTGATTTTGCGTTTTGTTTATGTTTATATCGGTTTCACTTTTTTATACCGTATTTTTTCTGCAAAATTCAGCGGATTTTACATCATTTTGTTTTTTGCTATTGCACTCATACTGCTCCAAAATTCGTTTTTTGTGATTTTATCATATATAGGCGTATATTTTACAATTATCTTTAACAAAGCAATAATTAAAATTATTAAATGATACTTCGTTAATACGACTTTGAAAGGAAATTTTATGTCAGGCAAGAATAAAAAATTAAGAGTACCGTATGCATCAAAGCATGAGATTGCTTTATGTGTTATTTTCGGTTGTATTGCAATTGCTGCAATAGCGGTACTTTGTAATTTTACATCGATAAATCCTATATTTTCCTCGCTCATTATCATGATTTTATATCTTTGCGGAATTGTCATTATCGACCTTAATCACAAATCTGTATTAAAAATGATGCCGAGGAAAAGTATTTTTAAACTGCTGTCGGAAGAGGGAAGTATTGTCATTAAGAATACACTGTATCCCGTTGTTGCGATGGACAGGCACGGAACTATTCTTTGGTATAACGATTCAATGCGTGCGATACTTTCTTCGGCTCAGACCCTTGTCGGAGAGAGCATTGAGAAGATTTTCAACACTGATTTTGATAAAGAAAGCTTTACAACTCTGTTTGTGTCCATAAACGACAGAAGGTATAAGGTCGAAGGATTTAAAGTTTCCGAGGTAAATGACGGGCTTTATATTGCGATGCTTACCGATATCACGGCACTTTCAGATATTGAGAAAAAATACGAGGATGAAAGAGTTGCCATAGCTTATATAACAATTGATAATATTGAAGACGCATTGCAGTTTGTACACGAGGACTCAAGAGAGATAATATCCGAGGTTGAAAACAAGCTTTTTGCCTGGGCGAAATCAATGGGCGGAATACTTCGATCCTATGATAACGAAAAATACATTATGATATTTGAGTCAATGTATATACAAAACTGTATTGACAACAGATTTGATATATTGGATGTAATTCGCGATACGAGAGTAAAAGACAGTATGTCGGTGACCATTTCGATGGGAATTGCAAAGATTAAAGGTACGCTTGCGCAAAGAGAAATGGCAGCGAGAGAGGCGATCGATATGGCTCTTCAGCGCGGAGGTGACCAGGTTGTATACAAGACCGATTCTTCAATTGATTATTACGGCGGAAGAACAAAGTCGGTATACAAGAGAAGCAATGTGCGCTCAAGAACATTTACAAGCCAGTTGCTTGCCCAGATGGCGAGAGCCGATAATGTTATTATTATGGGTCACCGTTACGGTGATTTTGATTCCTTCGGTGCATCTGTCGGAGTTGCGAGACTCGCAATGCTTTCGGGAGTTAAAACAAATATCGCTATTGATATCAGAGATAAAAACCTTGAGTCATGTATAAAAAAAGTACAGGAAGACGAACTGTATACTCAGGTCTTTGTGGACAATGCCGAGGGACTTGATCTGATTAACCCGGATACTTTAGTTGTGCTTGTCGATCACAATACATTTACCAGAGCGCAGTTTGCAGATATAGTAAAAAAAGTTAAGTGTGTTGCGGTTATCGACCATCACAGAAAAATCGAGAAGCTGCCTGACACGGTAAGACTTGAATACATCGAGCCTTCCTCTTCGAGTTCTTGTGAACTTGTTTGTGAAATGCTTGAATGCGTCCTGAGTTCGCAGAATTTGTCGAAAGAAGTTGCAAATATGCTTCTCGCCGGAATACTTCTTGACACAAAACAGTTTACGAGAAATACGGGAACAAGGACATTCGGTACCGCTCAGTACCTGAGGGGGGCAGGCGCAAATCCTACGGACGTATACGATATGTTCAAAACATTGCCCGAGGACTTGTCAAAAGAGGCGAGATTTCATACATCAATCATTACGTATAAAGGTAATATTGCCATCTCCGCATGTGACGGCGAAACAGATGAGTCGTACAGAGTCATTGCATCAAAGGCGGCGGATAAAATGCTTACATTGAGAGGCATTGAGGCAGCATTTACGCTCGTGCGTATAGGAGATCAGATTCATATTTCCGGTCGTTCAAACGGAAATATAAATGTACAGTTGATACTTGAAAAACTTAACGGAGGAGGACATTTCGATGTGGCGGGAGCGCAGGTTATATCCGACTCGGTTGTAAGTGTTCTTGATTCATTAAAGGCAAGTATTGACGATTATTTAGATCAATAAATTCAGGAGATATAAAAATGAAGGTTATTTTACTTTGTGATGTTAAAGGACAGGGAAAAAAAGATCAGATAGTTAATGTTTCTGACGGATATGCAAGAAACTTCCTTTTCCCCCAGAAAAAAGCTGTGCCGGCTGACGCTAAGTCTACAAATGAGCTTAAGAGCAAAGAAGAGGCAAAGCAGTATCGCATGGAGGAGGACAGAAAGGCTGCTCTTGCACTTGCAGAAAAAATCAACAATATCTCTATAGACATAACAATGGACCACGGTCAGGACGGCAGATTGTATGGTTCGGTTACGGCAAAAGACATTGCAGAACAACTTGAAAAAACAATCGGCACTGCGGTTGACAAGAGAAAAATCAACATTAAAGAGCCTATCAAAGCTTACGGAAATTATTCTGTTGAGATAAAAATACTCGGAGATATCGTAGGCAAATTTACAGTAAAAGTTCATAACTGAGAAAATATAAAAATACTGATCAGAAACGGAAACTGAAATGGATAATAATAATTTAATTAAACAGATGCCGGTTAGCATTGAAGCTGAACAGGCACTCCTTGGCGCGATTATTATAAATCCTAATTGTTTTGATAAAGTTGGCGGTATCATTACCGTTGATGATTTTTATCTTGATGAGCATAAACATATTTATTCGGCTCTTTTAAAGATGTTTGTCGAGAGTAAAACCGTTGATACGGTTACTTTGGTAAACAGAATTGTCGAAGAAGGTGACAGAGACGAGGCGGGAAGTATTCAGTATATTTCACAGCTGGCAAATTCTGTACCGAGTGTCGCCAATGTAAAGGATTATGCAAGGATTGTAAAAGAGAAATCATTACTCAGAGAACTTATAAACATATGTGATAATATATCACAGGATGCATATAACGAGGATTCTCCGGTAAAAACAATAATTGACAACGCAGAGCAAAGAATATTTGATCTTACTCATGACAATGAGACAAAGGATTTCAGACACATCAGAGATGTACTGCAAAATGTATACCAGGATATTGAGACTTTGTCTGAGACCGGTGGTGCGTTGACAGGACTTAAGACGGGCTTTTCGGCTCTTGATAATGTTATTATACAAATGGGCAAAGGAGACTTTATCATACTCGGAGCAAGACCGGGTATGGGCAAAACCTCATTTGCAATGAATATTGCCACAAATGTGGCTAAAAACAGCGGAAAGGCTGTATGTATTTTTTCTCTTGAGATGTCCGCAGAACAACTTGTATCAAGAATGCTCTCAAGCGAGGCATTGATTGACTCTAAAAAAATCAGGACAGGCCAGCTTGAATCTGAAGACTGGGAAAATATCGCAGGTGTTATATCCTCGCTTTCGGGCTGTGAAATATATATAGACGATACATCCCAAATATCAGTAGCAGAGATGAAGTCGAAACTCAGGAGAATAAAAAATCTCGGACTTGTGGTAATAGACTATCTCGGACTTATGCAAACTACATTAAATACCGATAACCGTGCACAGGCAGTAGGAGAAATATCAAGAAATTTAAAGATTATGGCTAAAGATCTCGGCATACCGATTATTTGCTGTGCCCAGCTTAACCGCGGAACAGAGGGAAGAACGGGAGAAAATAAAAAACCGACTTTGGCGGATCTCAGAGATTCGGGTTCAATAGAGCAGGACGCCGATATTGTTATATTCCTGTATCGTGACGAGTACTATAAAAATATAAGCGGTGCCTCAAATGATAAGGACAATTTCCAGTCGAGTTCTGTTAATACTGCCGAGGTAATTGTGGCAAAGAACAGACACGGTTCGGTTAAATCTGTTACCATGGGCTTTATCGGACAGTTTACAAAGTTCAGAACACTTGAGGAAGATATTAAGCAGTGATTTATGAAAAAATAAATAATCTTTTTGACTGTGCGGACGGCAAAAAGATACTTAATGATTCTTATAAGTTTATAAAAGATTTTTCTCTGGGAGAAAAACTTAAAGAGGGGGTTTTGGTCGGTTTTTCCGGCGGTGCCGACTCCGTGATGCTCCTTATTGTTTTAAACGAGCTCAGAAAAAAACTCGGAGAATATAAAATTCTTGCCGTTCATATAAATCATATGATAAGGGGAGAGGAAGCAGACAGAGACGAAAGGTTTGCCGAGGTTTTTTGTTCTGAACTCGGTATTGAATTTTTAAGTTTTAAGGCAGATGTTCCAAAGATTGCAAAAGAAAGTTCAAAAAGCATTGAGGATGCTGCGCGAAATGTAAGATATTCGAAATTTACTGAAATAATTTCAGGCAGAAACGATATTAAGTATATTGCGGTAGCTCACAACTCGACTGATAATCTTGAGACTGTTTTTATAAATTTAATACGCGGAGCGGGAACTCGAGGTATGTCCGGAATTATGCCTGTCAGGGATAATATTCTAAGACCTCTGCTTTATTCGAGCAATGGCGAGATTCGTCGGGCTTTAGACCATGCTCAGATCCCGTATATCATTGATTCTACTAATTTATCTGATGAATATCTCAGAAATTATATCAGAAATAATATCATTCCCGCTTTTACCAAAGTTTGCTCTTCGCTCGAGGAAAGCGGGCTTAAGGTTTCGGAAAATCTTCGTGCAGATGATGATTTTATAACTTCCGAGGCAAAGAAGATTTTGGAAAAGAATAATTATTCTCTCAGGGTAAGTGATATTAATTTATGTCACAAGTCCTTGTTTTTCAGAATTATTTATCTCTTCGTTTTAAATAAAACAGGTGTTACATTGCAAAAAAATCATGCAGATAAAATTTATTCTTTGATTAACTCCGGAAGTTTCTCGTACGACTTGCCGGGCGGTGTAACATTTTATATACAAAACGGTACTGTTGATGTTACCGAGAGCAAAAAATTTAAAAAGGATTATATTTTACCTACTACAAAACTTCATTTGGGGGAAAATATAATTGAGGGTTATTTTGGCAAAATAATTGTTAGTAAAACTCCCTTTTCTAAATCTTTTTTAAATGTTTACAAAAACGCCATACAACAAACAATTCATTTTGATATAATAAGTAAGGATTTATTTATTCGCTCTAAAATTGACGGAGACAGTTATTTTTATGGCGGAATAACTCATAAATTGAAAAAGATTTTCAACGACAAATCAATTCCTCCAAGGTACAGAACGAGAGTTCCCGTTTTCTGTGATGATGAGGGAATTGTTTGGATACCGGGCTTTGGAATTCGTAAGAATTCTGATTCTCCCAAACTATTTATTGCCATAGTTTTCGATGAATTTGATCTTTCTTCCGAAAACAGGCTTTATTTAGGAAATGAGTGGATGACCTCTCGGTGATTTTCTTTTTTATTCTTTAGTATTTTATAATAGTATGTGACAGAAAAGAAAGGCTAGGAAATTAATGAAGGCTAATTTTAAGAACATACTCATGCTCCTCGTTCTTGTGGCATCTGTTATTATTGCAGTGTCATTTATGTCAAGCAACATAAAACAGGATGAGAAATTTGAGTATAGCGATGTAATCCAGTTGTTTGAGGATGACCTTGTAGTTTCGTTCGATGTTGACGGTAATCTTGCCATGAAACTCAAAACATTAGATCCGATACTCGATGCAAACGGTAATTATGTTTATGATGCAGACGGTAAGATCGCCTATAAGAAAAACGAAAAAGGTGAGCCGGTATACCGTGAGTACGATTATGTTTTGAGTTATAATTTTCAGCTTGACGAGATCAATGCAATTGCAAGAGAAAAGATTGCCAGCGGAAACTCTAATCTTGTAGATTATAATTATAATGAAATTGCACAGACCCCATGGTATCAGTTGTATCTTCCTTACATCATTATGATTGTGCTTTTTGGAGGTTTGTTCTTCTTCATTATGAAGATGGGACCGAGTGGCGCAGGAGGAAAGAATTCTTTCAGCCGTTCCAGAGCTAAAATGGTTACGAATGACAAGGATGCAGTTAAATTTGCGGATGTTGCAGGCGCGGATGAGGAAAAAGCGGAACTTATGGAAGTTGTTGAGTTCCTCAAAGATCCCTCAAAGTTTGTAAAGCTCGGAGCAAGAATTCCGCGCGGTGTTCTTCTTGTTGGCCCTCCCGGTACCGGTAAAACTCTTCTTGCAAAAGCGGTTGCAGGAGAGGCCGGAGTTCCTTTCTTCTCGATTTCCGGTTCTGATTTCGTGGAAATGTATGTAGGTGTGGGTGCATCAAGAGTGCGTGACCTTTTTGAAAATGCAAGAAAGACTCCTGCTTCAATTATATTCATTGATGAAATTGATGCTGTCGGTCGTCACAGAGGTGCAGGCTTAGGCGGCGGACACGATGAGAGAGAGCAGACACTTAACCAGTTGCTTGTAGAGATGGACGGTTTCGCCACGAACTCAGGCGTTATTGTTATGGCGGCAACTAACCGTCCCGACATACTTGACCCGGCACTTTTGAGACCAGGCCGTTTTGACAGGCGTGTTACGGTAAATTATCCCGATATATTGGGAAGAGAAGAAATACTGAAGGTGCATTGCCGTAATAAACCTATTGAAGAGACTGTTGATTTTAAGCGTATTGCGCAGACAACTATAGGATTTACCGGTGCAGATCTTGCAAACCTCATGAACGAGGCTGCACTCAGAGCTGCTAAGAAAAACAAGGCTCTTATCGGTATGGAAGATATAGAAGAGTCTTATATGAAGCTTATTTTGGGACCGCAGAAAAAGGTAAACGCAAGAACAGAGAAAGATAACAGACTTTGCGCATATCATGAGGCTGGTCATGCTGTTGCATCATTCTTCTGCGAGCATACAGACCCCGTAAAGCATATTACCATAATTCCGTCAGGATCAGCGGGCGGTGTAACAATAAGTGTTCCTACTGAAGACAAGATGACGGCGTCTAAAAAAGAGATGATCGACAGAATAGTTTTGGCGCTCGGAGGAAGAGTTGCTGAGGAAATTGTCCTTGACGATATTTCAACCGGCGCATCCAACGATATACAGCAGGCGACGGCAATTGCCCGTAATATGGTAACAAGATACGGTATGAGTGAGAAACTCGGAACGGTTCTTTACGGTTCTGAGCATACACAGGATGAGGTGTTCCTCGGCCGTGATTTCTCATCAGGACAGAATTATTCGGAAAAAACCTCTGCAGAGATTGATGACGAGATCAGATCTATAATCAATAATGCACATGAGGTTTGTAAAAAGCATTTGACAGAGCATATTGATAAACTTCACTTTGTTGCTTCATTCCTTCTGAAGAATGAATTTATGGATGAATTCCAGTTTAAAGCTTGTATGGAAAGCGATAATCCTACAATTGAAGAAATTGAGGAAATTGCCAAGGAGAGAAAGCGCAAGAGCGAAGAAGAAAACAAGATTGCTCATGAAAAGAACAGAAAGAAGGAAGAAGAGCAGAGAAAAGCCGCTGAAGAAGAGGCGAGAAAATTCCGTGAACAGATGGAGAATAACGGAAAATTTCCTGCTGACGATTTCTTCAGCAAAGTGTTCTATGCTCCCAAGGTTGACAACGAAGAAAACGCAGATAACAAGAGTGAAGACGTGAAAGTTGATAACTCACAGAGTGAAAACTCTGAACCTGCTCAGAATTCCGATAATACGGACAGTCATACAAATGACGACAGTCAGAACGATAAGGACGATACGGATAAGAATAAATCTTGATTTAATATTTGTTCAGTTTTACTGTTTTGACCTCAGTAATTATTTTTATGTAAAAATCAAAAATTGATGAGATAAGTTAAAATGCGGTTTTATTTTTATAATTTTATATTTCGTTGTTGTGAAATTAATCATAATCTAAAAATTCTTTAGCTCAAAAAATTATAAGACAGCAATTATACAGATAAAAATTATAATAAAAGTAAAATATCCTACCGATAAGGTTAAGCCTACACGGTAGGATATTGTTTTAAATCAGTAAAAAATTATGCAATCAGATTGTATGAATGCCGTTTCCAGCATCAGCATTTACATCGAGATTGTATTTCTGCTGTTTTCTCCAATCAAAGAACTTGATTGCTACCTGCTCGAAGAGTGCAAGAGAGAGCAAATCTTCATCCTGCTCACGGTAAGGTGCAACTCTCTCACGGAGAGTATCAAGCTCAGGCGGAATCTTATCAGCAGGACGGTAATCAATAACTTCATCATTGCCGATAATCATCTTGCGGAATTCATCGCTTACAGGAGCAGGGCACTTACCGTACTCACCTCTTACAAGGCTCTTGAATTCTTTTGTAACTCTGCTGTATCTTCCCTCGTTTGCAAAGATTACATTGTTAACGGCCTGTGTTCCGACAATCTGAGATGTAGGAGTTACAAGAGGAGGATAACCTGCGTCCTTACGAACATTTGCAACCTCTTCCAGAACCTCGTCAAGTTTATCAGATTTACCTGCCATCTTAAGCTGAGATATAAGGTTTGAGAGCATTCCGCCCGGAACCTGGTATCTAAGTGTATTTACATCAACTTTAAGAACCTTGGGGTCGATAAGACCGGAAGCAATATACTTTTCGCGAATCTTGTTAAAGTACTTAGCAACAACATCAAGCTTGTCAAGTTCAAGGCCGGTGTTGTAGGGAGTACCCTGAAGTGTTGCAACAAGTGACTCGGTAGGAGTATGAGATGTACCCATTGCAAGAGGTGAAATTGATGTGTCAACACCGTCAACACCTGCCTCAATTGCTTTGAGAAGAGTCATTGAAGCAAGACCGGCAGTGTAGTGAGTATGAAGGTGAATCGGAATTTTAACGGTGCTCTTAAGTGTTTTGATAAGCTGGTAAGCATCAAAAGGTTTAAGAAGACCTGACATATCCTTTACGCAGATAGAGTCTGCACCCATGTTCTCGAGCTGTTTTGCATAGTCTGCAAAAGCGTCGTTTGTGTGGAAAGGAGATGTTGTATAGGAGATAGCAGCCTGAACATGACCGCCCTCTTTTCTTGTGGCCTTGATAGCTGTTTCAAGGTTTCTTGCATCGTTCAAAGCGTCAAATATACGGATAATATCAATACCGTTTGCTATTGATTTCTGAACAAAATACTCAACAACATCATCTGCGTAATGACGGTATCCAAGAATATTCTGACCTCTGAAGAGCATCTGAAGTTTTGTGTTTTTAACTTTATCACGAATAATTCTGAGACGATCCCAAGGATCCTCCTTTAAGAATCTCAGACATGTATCGAATGTAGCTCCGCCCCATGCTTCAAGAGAATAGAAGCCGACTTTGTCCATATCTTCAAGTATAGGCAGCATCTCTTCTGTTGTCATACGCGTAGCAGCTAAAGACTGGTGCGCATCACGAAGCACTGTTTCGGTTACTAAAACTTTTGACATATTTTTTTATCCTTTCATTAGAATATGACATTATTAACGGAAGAAACTGAGGAATACTCCGGCAGCAACCGCAGAACCTATAACTCCTGCAACGTTGGGACCCATTGCATGCATAAGCAGGAAGTTTGAAGGATCTGCTTTACGGCCCTCATCCTGTGAAACACGCGCCGCCATGGGAACAGCTGATACACCTGCTGAACCGATAAGCGGATTGATCTTTCCGCCTGTAAGTTTGCACATAATCTTACCGGTGATAAGACCGCCGCAAGTTGAAACGATAAATGCGCAAAGTCCGAGTACAATGATAAATATTGTTTGAAGTTTAAGGAAGTTTTCTGCATTAGCAGTTGCACCTACGGAAACTCCGAGGAATATTGTTACAATATTGCAAAGTTCGTTCTGTGCAGTCTTTGAAAGACGCTCTGTAACGCCGCATACATTAAAGAGGTTACCGAGCATAAGGAAACCTACAAGGGGAGCGGCATCAGGTACGATGAAGACAACAAGCATTGTAACTATGATGGGGAATATAACCTTTTCTGTTTTTGAAACAGGACGGAGGTTAACCATCTTAATCTTTCTCTCACTCTCTGTTGTAAGCAGTCTCATAAACGGAGGCTGAATAATCGGTATAAGTGCCATGTACGAATATGCTGCAATGGCAATTGCACCGAGAAGGTGAGGAGCAAGTGTTTTTGTAACGAGAATAGCGGTAGGACCGTCAGCACCGCCGATAATACCTATCGAGCTTGCTTCCATAGGAGAAAATCCCAAAAGCAATGCAAAGAAGAATGCCACAAATACTCCGAGCTGTGCGCCGGCACCCATAAGAAGTGATTTGGGGTTTGCAATAAGAGGACTGAAGTCGGTCATTGCACCAACGCCGAGGAATATAAGAGACGGATAGATACCAAGTTTTACGCCAAGGTAGAGAATATCAACAAGACCGCCGTTGTTAATAACTTCTCTTACAATTGTAGAGAGTTTGATCTGCACAGCGTAGTTGTTTGTGAGTTTCGCATATTCTCCAAGGTTCTCTTTAAATATAATCTTAAACTGTTCAAGCTGCTGTGATGTAAGAGCTGAAATGTCAATTTTCACACCGGTATCAGTTAAACTGATAATATTTATATCCGGAAAAGCAGTTTTAACTGCATCAATAAACTTTGTCATTTCATAGGAAAGAGTACCGATAATTTTGCCGTCTTCAACATTTATATAATAAGTGTCAAAGAAGAAATCAAGATGTATCAGATTTGCTCCGGGAAGGTTGGCAAGCAACATTCCGAATGCGATAGGTAAAAGAAGAAGAGGTTCAAACTTTTTAACTATTGCAAGATAGAAAAGCGCTCCGATAATTACATACATTGCAAGGTACTGCCACCAATTACTTTGACTGAACAACTGTGAAATTCCAGTTGTACTAAGGAAATTTTTAATTGTATCAAGCATTAATAGCCACCTATATCTTTCTGTAAAGATTAGTTAAGAGTAACAAGCACATCGTTTGCGCCGACAGAAGCACCCTTCTGAACATTGATGGAAGCAACTGTTCCGTCACATGGAGCGGGAATATCATTTTCCATCTTCATTGCTTCAAGAACGCAGATAACATCGCCTTTTTTAACTGCCTGTCCCTGAGAAACTTTTATATCAAGAACTGTACCGGGCATGGGAGCTGTAACCTTGTTTGCACCCTGAGCACCGGCGGGAGCAGCAGCCTTAGGAGCAGCCTTAGGAGCAGCCTTGGGTGCGGCAGGTTTAGCGGCAGGAGCAGCTACGGGAGCAGCAACCGGTGTTGAAACAACACTGCTTGCATCAGCCTCTTCAACAACAACCTCATAGGTCGTACCATTAACTGTTATATTATACTTTTTCATTGTGTTAAATCCTTTCATCCGCAAATGCGGTGTATTATAATCTTCTGAATGAAACTACTCTGAATTTCAAACCATCGTTTTCACTTTCCGCCGCAGCAACTGCCGCAGAAATAACTGCAATCAATTCTTCATCATCAGTTTGACTTACAATTTCGACAGGCTCTGCAACAACAGGTTCTGTTTCAACCTTTACGGTCTTTTTGCTCTGAACGTCGTGGAAGAGAACCCTAAACAAGGTAAGGCATCCCCAGATAAGCACCAGTACAGCAAATACGGTAAGCATACCGATAAGAACCATCATACCGCCGAATGCAACAGTCTTACCAAAACCTAAAGTCTCAATTATATTTTCACCGTAATTATCAGGTGATATACTCAAAAAAGAATTCATATATATCCTCCTAACTTAAAGAGGGAGAACCTTAGAATAAGGAGCTTTTACTGAGTTTTTATTTGAGAGCATAAGCAGGGCAGAGCAGATTCTTGCTCTGAGTTCGCTGATGCTGATAATATCATCAATTTCACCGCTTGCAGCAGCAACCGCAGGTGTAGAAACAGTGTTTTTCCACTCAGCAACAAGGTCCTCACGCTTTTTGTCGTTTGTTATATACTTGTCCCACGAGAAAGCAACGCCGCTCTCTGCACAAAGAGCACCGATTTCGGAATCGGCTGTTGCATAAACAAGGTCTGCACCGAGGCTCTTTGAGCCGAGAAGTACAAAAGAAGCGCCGATTGCATGTCCGAGTATAACTGTGACCATAGGAACTGAAGCTGTAGAATATGCAAAAGCAAGCTTAGCAAGTTCGGGAGCAAAGTACTGCAGCTCATTGTTTTTCTCAACCTCAAGACCGAGAGAATCAACAAGTGTTACCACAGGAATCTTGAAAGAATTACAGAAGTTGACGAACTTTGAAATCTTTCTTGCAGATGAAGAAGTAAGTTTTCCGGAGTTAACCTTAAATGAGTTGGCAACAACGCCGCATTTTACACCGCCGATTACGGAAAATACCGTTGATACGGAAGAATCAAAGTCATGTGATACTTCATAGAAAACACCGTTGTCAGATACAGATGAAATTGTTGTTAAAGCGTCTCCGCCGAAATCAAGTTCACCAAGGTATTTGTTCAAATCATCTGCACATTCATTAACTATCGTTCCGACAGATGCATTTGAAGGAATATAAGAGATAAGTGTTCTGATATAAGCGGAGCACTCATCAGCTGTTCCGTTAAACGCAAGAACAGGAGCCTGTGCATTGTCAGCGCCTGTAAGGTTCGGAGCGCTTACATAAAGAGAAGCATCATTTGATTTAACTACAAAATCAAACATTGATGCTATCGCGGCAGATGTTCCGATACATTTTCCTGCCACATAGGCAATCTGAGGAATAACACCCGATGCCTTTGATACGGCAGACATTATTTTACCGTATGCGGCAAGGCCGGCAGTACCGATAAAAATATCCGTACCCTTGGAGTCAAAAATACCGATAACAGGTGCACCGTTTGAAGTTGCAAGATTGTAAAGATCGGTAATTTTCTTTGCATGGCGCTCATCAATAACGCCGCCCATTCTTGAGGAGTCTTCAACGAAAGCAAAAACAAGTTTGCCGTCAATTGCACCGTAACCGGTAATTACACCCTCAAATTCATTTGCTTTTTCTGTAGACATAAAATCAGAGATGCTGCGCTGTGCGTATGCTGAGGTCTCAAC